>JBIJBP010000004.1:0-86747 GCA_044345155.1 Prosthecobacter sp.
CCTTGGAAGAACTGGAACCCCCGTCGTCTCTCCGAAAGGCGGGAGCCGGGTCCGTCACCTGGGCTTCCAATTTCATAGGGTGAAAGCCTTTCGAAGGCCGCCGACGCCTTGTGCCTCAACCGCTGCTCCAGCGCTGCGGAATTTTTTTAGGCTTTAGCCTAGGGTTTTCAACCTTCCACACTTTGCTTTGACCTCATCCCCTCGGCTGGTCTAACATCATTACCACTATGGAATCCCTGCCCAAAATTTACGAAAAACAGCCTTGCGCCTTGGAACTTGAAGCCGGTGACCACTGGTGGTGCTCCTGCGGTTTGAGCGGTCACCAGCCCATGTGTGACGGCTCCCACAAAGGCACCGGCCTCGGTCCGAAAAAGTTCACCCTGACCGAGAAAAAGAAGGTCTGGCTCTGCAACTGCAAGCACAGCAAAAATCCCCCCTTCTGCGACGGCTCACACAAGGGGCTTTCATCATAAGGCCTCCAGGGCTGAAGGCTTCGAAAAGCCTGGAACTGACAACCAAGCATCCCGTACGCGCCAGTTATGAACTCCATTCTTAAAGTGCTAAGGGTTTTGAAGTCTGTCAGAATGCCGGCTTTCATGCTTCTGTGCCTAAGCCTGCCATGTCTGCTTCCAGCGCAATCCATGACATGGACAACACGTTTTTCCAGTGACGACCTTGTTTTGAATGATGTGGTCTGGACGGGTGAGAAGTTCATCGCGGTGGGCGCGTTCATGGTCACCCTTGATGACGGCGGATTCGACGGGGGGCCTTCCAGGGAATACTTTAGCACAGTGGCCTTCACTTCTGCTGACGGTATAACCTGGACGGAAAGCCACTCGGGGGATGATGGCGAATGGATGAACGTGGTCTGGACAGGTTCCATGGCCGTGGCCTTCAGCGATGATGGAAGAAGTTTTTCTTCCGCCGACGGTGCAACCTGGCAGGCACTCAGCTATGCAGGCATGGAATATCCCCGGTATCTCATTTCCAAAGGCTCCGAGCATTTTGCCATCGCTTCAAGAAACAACAGCGATTTCTACCGCAGCTATAGCACGCTTTTTCGTTCATCAAACCTCACATCCTGGACACAGCTGTCTCTTCCCGATGACTTTGAACCGCAGGCGGTCAGTGTCATTGGAGATGCTGTTGTCGCCGTAGGAAGCAAGCTTTTGTTTAAACCATCCACTGACGGCAGCTATGTAACCGGGCTTTACGACAAGGGCTGGATCTTTCGTTCTTCAGACAACGGTCTCACATGGACCTCGGTCCTGATTTCCGGGATCAAGAGCTTGAACGGTGTGGTCAACACGGGGGCGCAGCTGGTTGCCTCCGACAGCAGGGGCGGCTCCTGGTTCTCTGGAGATGGCATAGTCTGGACGAAAAAAACATCTCCTGGTGGATATGGCATCCAATGGGCCTCCCCAAGCCTTGCTCAGATAAGTTATTCCGGGTCTGGCTCTGGACATCAGCACTGGCTCAGCCTGTCAACCGACGGCGCTTCCTGGACAAGGCAAAGCCTGCCCGTCCCTGCGGCTTTGGGCTATCTTCCGTTTGCACAAAAGGTGGCAGGCAACGGCCGCCGTCTCGTCTGCCTGACGTCTGAAGAATTTTACTATGCCCCGTCCAAGGTCGGCTCCTCCTTGCACAGTGCGGAAGTGCCTCCTCCCGCCGTTCCAGTGACGAAGTCTCCAGGCAGCCTGTCACCGCCATCCGCAGTCATCACTTCTTTGACGCCAAGTCTCAGCTGGACTGCAGTCAAAAATGCGGGCGCCTACGATCTGCGCGTCATTGAGGAAATGACCGGAACCACTGCTTTTCAGCAGCTTGGGATACCCTCGACGGAAACGAGCCTGCAAATTCCCGAAGGACAGCTTGCTCCTGGGCAAACCTATAAATGGAGCCTTTCATCCAGGCTGGGCGGCATCTCCAGTTCCTTCTCGGCGGCCCGAATTTTCACCGTCAGCCAGAGCGTTCCCCTGCCTCTTGAGGCCACACCCAAGTCTCCGGGCCGAACAACTCCCCCTGGTTCCGTGTGTCCCAGCTTGACACCGCTGCTCACTTGGTTGCCTGCTGAAAACGCCAGAGGCTACGCGCTTTACATTGATGACCTGGTTTCCAGCACACGCATTTATCAAAACGAATCCCTGAGTGCGGTTGCAAGTTTTGAGGTGCCTCCCGCAGTCCTGGAGGCCGGCAAGGCTTATCGCTGGACCTTGAGGACGCGCAGCAGCTCCGGCTGGTCCTCCGGTTCAAACAGCCTGCATTTCATGACTCCTGCCTCAAGCGCCCTGCCCGCGGCTCCACAGCTTCTGTCTCCGGGCAGGAGCACTCCCTTTGGCACGCTTGTCAGCTCCCTTTCGCCAGAGATGAAATGGAAGCCGGTTGCAGGAGCCACCGGACACGGCCTTTATGTTTCTGATGCTGACACGAGGGCCCTTGTCTATGACAACGACGCCATAGGGCCGGCTGACAAGCTCGACATGCCCGTCGGAATACTGGCTCCTGGCAGACGTTACCGATGGAATATGCGGACCCGCATCGGCTCTGTTTGGAGCGACTTCTCACCCCGTCAATATTTCCAGACTGCGCCGGATTACCTTGCCCCGATCATTTTAACACTGCCTCAAAGTCCGCTCACAGGTTCCTTCAAGCCCCAGAAGTTTCAAATCGTCGGCCTGAAATTCCTCAAGGGGTCTGTGGCCTATGTTTCCAATGGCGCCGTGGAGGTCACCGCCCCGACCGTCTTTGTGAACTCGGGTCTCCTTGTGGCAAGCCACGCGACCGGAACGTCCGCCGTCACGCTGCATGTGAGAGTCCGAAATCCTGACGGCAAGTTTTCAAACAGTATGAACTTGGACATTGCCTCGCCTGTGGCCGGCATCCTCGAGCCACCAGTAATCAATCCCGCTTCAGGCACCTATGGCACGCCCGTTCAGGCTACCATCAATCATGCTGACAGCACCGCTGTTTTGCGATACACCCTCGACGGCAGGGAACCTGATTTAACATCCCCTTTGTTCACCCCATCGCAACTTCTTCCGCTCGGGGATAAAAATGTCACCCTGAAAGCCCGTGCCTTCAAACCCGGGATTGCTAGCGGCACCAACAGCCGCTTTTACAATTTCAATCTTCCGGCGCTCAAGACAACCGATTCCCGAGCCGGCCTCTCTGGTGGCAGCCTCTATTTTAAATTAACCCTGCCCGAAGGCGCTACACTTCTAACAATCACCAGCTCGGGAGGAGCCGGTGACTGCGACCTTTTCTTGGCCAGGGGAAGAATTCCGACGCCCACGGATTATGATCGCAAAGCCGATGCTTCCGCCACCTCGCAGGAAACATTGTCAAAAATCCATCCGACTGCAGGCGGCTGGTTCCTTCTGGTCCAGGGAAGGCCCTCGTTCAGCAATGCAAGCCTTAATGTCGTGACAAGCCTTGGCAAAACCGACACGACAGCCCCGGTTTTCACGCCCGGCCACGGCACCCATGTCGGCCCCCTGGCGGCGGTAACGCTTGCCTGCCCGGCCCCTGACCAGCTGGCGGACATTTATTACACCACCAACCCGCAGGCGCCCGACCCTACGCCTGACAACGCATCATTATATACCACCCCGCTAACCATCAGCGTCAACACCACGGTCCGGGCGCGCGCTTATGCGCCCGGCAAGAAGCCGAGCGCATTGATTTCAAAATCATACATGATCCTTGAGCAAGGCGCCCAGGAGATGGTCTTCAGCGGAGACGACCCGCTCAATCGAAGCGGTCAGCTCGAGTTTTACATCGACAGCGCTTCAAACGAAAACAGCGAACATTATTTTTACTTCGACATTCCTCCTGACGGAGGCGCCGGCAGCTCGACGGCGAGATTCCCGGTTGCGCTGACTTACGAGGCTGAAGGTGTGCTTAATCAATTTGATGTCTACATCAAGCAGGCCAGCGGAAGTGCCAGCGTGCTTCCTCCGACAGCCTCCCAGAACGACTACAGGCTGACCAAGCTCGATCAACAGGACTTCATCGACCAGGTCTATCTCAACCTTGGCCGAGCCACCAAGCTTGGAGGTGGCAAGGCGGCCAATAAAAACATTTTGCAACCCGGAGCCCGGTATTACGGCCTTCTGGTCGCCAAGGGAGGCATGCCCTACTATGAATCGTTTTACGGCCTGCCAGTCACGACATCTTACGTGATCAAGCTGAAAATGACACTTCTTTCAGGCTGCCTTGCGACAACCGATGGCAGCCCCATCAGGAAAGGACTGGAGGACACCTGGATTTCCGTGCATGGCCGCGCCGACACGACGCTGCAGCCTGCGGCCGGTGAGACGGAGGGCAACATGCGTCCGCTGGGCCGTGCTCTTGCACAAGCCCCCGTCTCAAAGGTTGGGCAGGTGCTGCTGCTGGACTGGAGTCGAATGGCTGATGCCAGCGGGCTGTCCTTGTCCGAGGCTGCATTCTCCCCTGCCGTTGGATATCGGGCCTCAGAAGTTCTTGCAGGCGCAGGCATCCCCGGATCAAAGACATGCGTGGTCGGACACAGCTGGGGAACATTTGTCGCCTTTGAAATGGGCAGGACTGCAAGGCTGAAACGACTCATCGTCCTCGACCCGGCGACGGCAGGCCATGGTGGGTACGATGATTCACAGGTCAAGTTCAGCACCGTTGCTGGAAAGTCATGGAGCTTTGTCGCCGCCTACGGTGCATTCGGACACGAAGGCAAGGCGGGAACAGCACACGAGTCGTTTGTGCTTTATGACGATGATTATCCAAATACCGTCCCCCTGCCACTCCTCGGCACCACGGCCTTTGTCATGCAGCTCGGTGTCTATGGTAATATTTGGTATAATGAATACCTGGCGCTGCACACCTCGCCGGTTCTCCTGTTCACTCATTTCCTGAAGGAAAACTATGAGGGTGGCAGCCCTGACAGCATCTCGCCCTATTTCAGCCTTGAGCAAATGGATGGAATGTTCCTGCCTGATGGTGCACCAAATGCGCCTGAATGGATGAAAGACGGCATGGGGGGCTGGTCACCCGTGCCAAACGTCTTCGAGGCCAAGATTTCTGCGGAGATAGACGTGTCCACCGGAATTAACACTCACAGCGGAATGGTCCTGGAATTCAAGGACCGGAGTTCCAAGGCTGAAATCAGCGTGGATCAATGAACCTGTCCCGCCAGCACAAGCTGATAATCATCCTGCTGGTCCTTTGCGCAGCCGGCCTTGGCAGGCTCCTGATCAATATAGACCAGGCACATCCCCCGGCGAGCCCCCCGCCTGCTGGCATGAATGAAGACCGGCCTTCAATGCCATCATCAGAAACGCCGCCCTCCCCAGGCCACCCTGTCATGCATGCAGCAGAAGTGAAGGAGCTTCTGGACATGGTGCAGCAATCCTCAAACCTCGACGAAGTCAGTGAAGCTCAGTGGAAGCTCGCCCAGACGGCCACCCCTGCAATGCTTCAAGAGATCACATCCCGGTATGAACAGGCTGCCACGCTAGAACAAGGCGAACGTCTGGCATTGATCGTAGCCAGGACGTTGAGGTCTGGACTTGAAACTTCGCTCGCCTCCATGGCCCCCCCTGACGTGTCAGTCAGCGACGTGCTTGCACGCGCGGCGTTGAGGGCTTTGCGGCAGCAAGGCACGCCAGTTGCCGTGGATGCCTTTGCCAGAAGGCTCGATCATGCCGTTGAAGCAGATGCTGCGATGCTCGCCGAAACCTTCGCAAGATTCAATCAGCCCGGGCTTCAGGAAGCACTCATCGACCAGGCAGTTGGAAAGTCGGCTGCAACACGACCACTGACGCGGCTCGCGGCAGTCAACGCGCTGTCGAACTATCACGACAGCTTTGTCGAGGATGCATTAAGGAAGCTGTCCAGGGACGCAGATCCGGCAATCGCGGCGGCGGCTGCACGAATTCTGATCAACCGGCCATGATGTGCATCCGGCCTACTCCCCAAGGCTCTGAAGCCACTCATCCAGGCGGCTGCGGAACTCCTCGGGCCCGGACTCGGGAAAGTGGTCGATCAACCACTGGACGTCCTCGCGGGCGGAGGCCTTGTCGCCCTGGCGCTGATGAATCTGCGCACGTGTCAGGCGTTCGACATTCGCTTCCGGATCAATCGCCACGGTGAGGTCAAGGTAGGCCAGGGAGGTCTCCGTCGAATCCTTTTCATCCAGCGTGATCCCGAGCAGGTTGCGCAGCATGCGCAGGATGATGTCACGTTTCAGGGCAGGCTGAAGCTGCTCCTCGCTGATGTGGCCTGAGTCAGAAAGGTCCAGGGCCGCCTCGGTGACGGTCAGCCCCCTGCCCTGGTTGAAGACGTCGATCAGCTGAAGCTCTCCCTCAGGGCCGTCCTTCCACCCCACCATGAACCGCCCGGGCAGGGGCACGCCGAACACATCGGCAACACCCAGCCGGCGCGCCAGCTCCACATACAGCACGGACAGGGTGATGGGCAGGCCTTCACGGTCGTCGAGCAGGGCGCTCATGTAACTGTTCGACTTGTTTGCATAGTCATGCCTGCTGCCATGAAAGCCGGACTCTTCAAAGAGGTAGCGGTTGATCCGCCCCACAGCGGCCGCCGTTCCCTTCTTCAGCTCAGGGTCCGCCTTCAGTTCATCCACCATGCGCTGGAACTGCTGTAGATAATGCGGCACGTCCACCTCGGTGTTGTCATGCCGAGCAACCAAAAGCGTGGCACGCATGAGGTCGGCCTTTTCTTCCGGCCGTGCCAGCTCGGCGATGAGGTCGCGTGTCACGGCACGCCGGTGCAGATCACGCTCGAGCTCCTTGAGCGCAGCCCCCTGCCTTTCCAGCTCCCGGCGGCGCTCGAGCAGAAGCCTGCGTGAGGCAGCGGGATCGTCGAGCAGCCTGCCGAGCGATTCCTCCCTGCTCATCTTCTCCCTGGTAAAACCATCCAAAGTGGACTGGATCTCCGCCGCCAGCTTTGGCGGCAGCGGCTTTTCCTGAAGATCGGCGCCGATGCGGAAGCCGCGAAACTCGGCGGCGGGACTGCGGAAGCGGCAGAGGCCCGCCTGCCCGCCGCGCAGGCCCGTGTCCTCATGAACCAGCACCTGCCTGGCATTCACCCAGGCGGTGATTTTGTCACCCTCCACCCGAACCCGCAGATGATTCCAGGTGCCCGGGCGGTAGGCCTCGGAATCGAACTCGCTGAGCACAGTCCAGGAATAGACGTCAGGCCCTTCAAACCGAGTCAGGCGCAGCCTGCCGTTCGATGGATAAAACCCGTAGTGGTGATTTTCATCCTGGGCACAAAACAGCAGCCCGGCAGCGCCGCTCTCGTCCTCCAGCCTGACGCTCACCGCCACTTCAAAGGCCGGTTCAGGAACAGATGCCTTCGCCAGGCAAAGGGTGCGCCCCCCAAACCCACCGCCGGTGCCCTCGGATTTAACGACACCGGAACGCTGCGTCCAGCGGCCTTCCAGCGCAGGCTGCCAGAGGCGTGGGTTGAGGACTCCGATGGTGAGCCAGCGTGAGATCGGAACCGGGTTGGGTGTCTGCATGAGCCGCTTGAGCTCGTTCACCGGCATGGCAAAGCCAAGGTTGTCAGTGACCGCGGACTTCATGGTGAGCAGGCCTAGTACGTGTCCCTGGCGGTCAAGAAGCGGCCCGCCGCTGTTGCCACGTTCAATGGGCATGGCAAGACGGATCATCGGGATTTCATTGACGACATCCGGAAAGGCCGAAACCACGCCGTCGACAATGCTGAAGGCCAGCCCCTCGGGATTGCCCATGGCGGAAACAGGCTGCCCCTGCTGAATCTTGTCACTGTCAGCCAGCACCAGCGGCTTCAGGCCTTTGGCATTCACCCGCAGCAGGGCCAGGTCCCAGTGGGAGTCTGTGGCGGTGATCTCCGTGACCTCATGCTTCGTTCCGTCACTTGTCTCAATTTCAAGCCGTCGGGCCTCGCCGATGACATGCAGGTTGGTGGCGATCAGCCCGTCCTCGGCAACCACAAAGCCCGTACCGAGGCCGTCCAGCCCCTCCCTGCCAGCCTGCAGCACCTTCACGACCGATGGCTTCACCTCACGGGCGATGTTTTCCACGCTCTTGGCCGGCTGCCTTGAGACGGCGGACCTGGGGGACGGTTCGGGAGATTTTCCCAGCGCTGGAAAAGCAGCCGCCAGCACAGGAAGGAGGAGCAGAAGGGCACGCATGATAACAGTCGAAATTACGCAGGAAACGCGCCGCAAGGAAGGATGTTCTCAAGAGCTTTGGTCCTGGAAGCCGTTACCGTGCGGTGACGCAATATTCCCACAGTTGAGAACCCTCGGTGTCTGGCTTAGCAGAAGGGCCTCATGGAAAGCACTGCGACCCCGCCCTGGGAGGCGAAGAAGAAAAACGCGTCACGCGGCCTGCTGCGCAAGCTGGTGCTCTGGAGCCTGGGCCTGGGCGTTCTCGCCCTGGTCATCTCCGGCATGCAGCCCAAGCCCATACCGGTGGAGACGGCGGAGATCGTACGCGGCCCGCTCACCGTACATGTCGTGGAGGAGGGGAGGACCCGCATCCGCAACCGTTATGTCATCGCCGCGCCGGTGATGGGTAACATGCGCCGGGTCAGCCTGAAGGCGGGGGATGCAGTGAAGACCGGTGAAACCATCCTGACGGTGATCGAATCCGCCCTCCCCCCCCTGCTAGATGCGCGCGCCCAGGCCCAGGCGGAGGCACGTGTCCAGGCGGCTGAGGCCGGAAGACTGCGCGCCCAGGAGAGCCTGGAGATGGCACGCACAAACGCCCGCTTTGCCAGGGCCAACTGGGACCGGGTGAACAAGACCAGCGAAGCCGGCAGCATCTCCGTCAATGACCGCGACAACATCGAAAGGGAGTCCCGGATGCGCGAACAAGAAGTGCGGGCAAACGAGTTCGCCCTCAAGGTCGCTGAATATGAGCTCGCCCAGGCCAGGGCGGCCCTGCTGTCCCTGACCAGCCCGGCGGAAGGGGCGGTCGCCGTCGATGTCAGGTCCCCGGTCAACGGCCGCGTGCTGAAGGTGATGCAGGAAAGCGCCATGATGGTGACGGCCGGCACGCCCCTTGTCGAAATCGGTGACCCGGCGGACCTGGAGATCGAAGCCGAAATCCTCTCCCGCGACGCCGTCAGCATCCGCCCCGGCGCAGAGGTTCAGGTCGAGCAATGGGGAGGCGACGAAACCCTCAAGGCCACGGTTCGCAGGATCGAGCCCGCCGCGTTCACCAAGGTCTCGGCCCTTGGTGTCGAGGAACAGCGTGTCATCGTGCTTTGTGACCTGGACCGGACAGAGGCCGCCTCGACCCTGGGTGACCGCTTCCGTGTCGAGGTCAGGATCGCCGTCTGGCAGGACAAGGACGTCCTCCTGGTCCCCGGCGGCGCGCTTTTCCGCGAAGGCGGCGACTGGCTGGCCTTCCTTCTGCGCGAAGGCAGGGCGGTCAAGACAAGGGTCCAAGTGGGCCGCAGTGACGGCCGGCAGAGCCAGTTGCTTGGAGGGCTGAAGGCCGGCGACACCGTGCTCATGCACCCCCCGGACAACGTCAAGGACGGCGTCGAGGTGGTTCGGCGCGTCATCGAGTCCACCGGCACGGATTCGAATTGATGTCCGAAAGAGCCGCAACGGCGCCTTCGCTTATAACCCGTCACAACCAACGATACACCCATCCTCCATGCTCCGCATCCTCGCCGCCGCATCCTTCGCCGCCCTCACCCTTTCAGCCTCCGCCGCCGGCTGGAAGATCAGTACCTTCGCCGGCACCGGTGAAAAAGGCGGCGCAGGTGACGGCGGCCCGGCCACCAAGGCCCAAATCGACAACCCCTTCGGCCTGGTCCGCGGCCCCGATGGCGCGCTCTACTTCTGCGAATACACCGGCCAGCGCATCCGCAAGGTCACCCCCGACGGAATCATCCACACTGTCGCTGGCACGGGGCAGAAAGGCTATGGCGGCGACGGCGGCCCAGCCCTGCAGGCCACCTTCAATCTGCCTCACGAGCTGCGCTTCGATGCGGCGGGCGACCTCTACGTCGTGGACATGACCAACCACGCCGTCCGCAGAATTGACATGAAGTCAGGCGTCATCACGACCATCGCTGGCAACGGCAAGCCTGGTTATTCCGGTGACGGCGGACCCGCCCGCGATTGCCTGCTCAAGCAGCCGCACAGCATCCAGTTCGGCCCCGATGGCGCGCTTTACATTTGTGATATCGGCAATCATGTCATCCGCCGCATCGACATGAAGTCAGGTGTCATCAGCACCTTTGCCGGGGTCGGCAAACCCGGCCCGACGCCGGACGGCTCCCCCATCACCGGCACGCCGCTGAACGGCCCTCGATCCCTAGACTTTGACAAAGCGGGCAACCTCTGGCTCTGCACCCGTGAAGGCAACCAGGTCTTCAAGTTCGACCTCGCCGCCGGAAAGATCCATCACATCGCCGGCACCGGCAAAAAAGGCCTGACCGGCAACGGCGGTCCTGCCAAGGAGGCTACCCTGAGCGGCCCCAAGGGCATCGCCATCGACGGCGAAGGCAACGTCTGGCTCGCCGACTGTGAAAGCCACACCATCCGCATGGTAGAGGCGGCGACCGGAAAAATCCACCTCATCGCCGGCAACGGCCAGAAGGGCAACGGTGGCGACGGCGACCCCCTGAAGTGTGAAATGGCCCGCCCTCACGGCGTCCACGCCGATGCCGACGGCGGCATTTACATCGGCGACAGCGAGTCGCACAAGGTGCGCGTGCTGAGGAGGTAAGCGTTCAAGTCCCATAAAAAGCCGCCCTGGAAATGCATCCAGGGCGGCTTTTTTTTACCATCAAGAGCGAGCCAAACTTACTGCCCCACGCAGAACAGCTTGTCCTGGGCGCGGATAAAGAGGCAGCCGCCGGCCACGGCAATGCTGCTGCGGCAGCTTGCGGCGTCTCCATTAGGCTTGCTGCCGTTGCCCATCGGGTTCGTCGCCAGGAGTTCGAAGCTGTCACCGCCCGCCTTTACGACATAGACGTCTCCCCAGAAGTTGGTCATGTAGATCTTGCCGTCGGCCACCGTCGGGCTGCTTTCAAACTTGGCCTTGCTGCCGGTCTCGCCCGTCCAGATCACCCTGCCCGTCTTCGGCTCCACGCGGCTCACGGTGCGGCGGTTGCTGTCGAGCACGTAGAAGCTGCCCTCGTAGAAGGCCGGAGTGGAGACATCGGTGGTGACCTCCTTGGGCTCGCTGGTCCAAAGCGGCTTCACATCCTTGCCGCTGGCATCCAGGGACATCGCAAAGACCGGCGAGTTCTTCGGAGCGCAAACCAGCGCGACGCCATCACCAACCACCGGTGAGGGCACAAGGCGGAAGAACTTGTTATACCCGTCCCCCAGCGGGTTCCAGGTCACCAACCGCGCATGTTCGGCCCCGGTCGCAGCATCGTGCAGGGTGAGGGTGTCACCGCCGGAGATCAGCATGACGCGCTTGCCGGCATGGTCGCAGAAGACGGGCGTGGAGAACGATTCCAACGATTCCACCTGGGAATGTGTCGGGCGGATGTGCTTCCACAGGTCTTTGCCGGTCGCAGGATCAACCGCGAGGATGTAGCTGCTCATGTCCTTGCCCGGAGTCCCCTTGTCGAAGCCCTGGAAGACAAAGGTTTCGTTGCGCTGAAGCACCTGGATGTAGAGCTTGCCGCCGTCCAGGACCGGGCTGCTGCCATAGGTCCATTGAGTCGCGAAGGCACCGTGCGTCTCCTTGAAGTCACGCCGCCACTGCAGGTTGCCGCTGAGGTCAAAGCTTGCCGCCACGGCATCGGCGAACAGAAAGACGACTCGCTCACCGTCCGTGACGGGCGAGGGGCTGGCGAGGTTGCTTTTGTTGTCCCACTGGAGCCCGCCCTCGGAGACCACCTTGCGCCACAGCTCCTTGCCGGTTTTTGCATCATAGCACAGGCCCACGAGCTGCTGCTTGTCCATGATGGGGGCGGTGAGGAAAACCTTGTCACCCCAGACGACGGGCACGGAGGCGGAGATCGCGGGTACCTCCACCGACCACTTGACGCCCTCCGTGCGGCTGAACTTCACCGGCAGGTTCCTTTCCGGACTGGATCCGTCCTGGCCCGGCCCTCTCCAGTTAGGCCAGTTTTCAGCGTGGGCCAGCGAGGCGGCGAGGACGAGAAGTGCGGAGGGAAGACGGAGTTTCATGAAGGAATGACGAAGAAACTGATAACGCAAAGGCCTGTCGAGATGTTTCGAGGCAGAATTGAAGCTGCAAGGCCCCAAGGATCGTCACTTGACACCTAGCGCCCCCTGACGTCTGACTTCGGGCTCTCAATCCAGCTCCCATGATCTCCCTTCAGAAGCTCTTCGGCAAAAAAGACGTGTTCTTTGACCTGCTCGCCGCCAGCGCCACCCAGGCTCGCGCCAGCGTCCAGGCCCTCCACAAGCTGCTTTCCGCGCCTGCCGACGCCGCCCATAACCTCGACGCCTTCTCCGCCTCCCGCCGAGAGGACAAGAAGGTCACCCAGCAGATCGACGAGGCTCTTTGCAAGACCTTTGTCACCGAGCTTGAGCGTGAGGACATCGAATCCCTCGCCAACTCCCTCTACAAGATCCCCAAGACCGCCGAGAAGATCGCCGAGCGCATCATGATCGCGCGTGACCGCATCAAGGGCGTGGACTTCAGCCGCCAGATCAGGCTGATGGATGCCGCCTCCGACATCGTCGTCACCATGATCTCCGAACTGAAGAAGCTGCACCTGGAGCGGGTGAAAGTGTTGAACGAAGAGCTCCAGAAGGTCGAGGGAGACGCCGACAAGCTGATCCTGGAATGCCTGCGCGACCTCTATGCAGGCTCCACGGACCCTGTGACCGTGGTGATCCTGAAGGACCTCTACGACCTCATCGAGAAGGTCGTGGACCGCTGCCGCGACGCCGGGAACGTCGTCGCCCACATCGTCCTCAAAAACTCCTGATCCAGCACGCTCATGACCCTTGTCCTGACCGTCGTCCTGGTCGCGTTGATCTTTGAATACATCAACGGCTTCCACGACACCGCCAACTCCATCGCCACCGTGGTCTCCACGAAGGTGCTGACCCCGCGCCAGGCCATCGTGCTGGCGGCGGTGACCAACCTCATCGGCGCCCTTTTTGGCACGGCTGTCGCCAAGACCATCTCATCCGGCCTTGTGGACAGCCAGTTTGTCAACACCACCACCATCATCTGCGCGCTCTCAGGCGGAATCGTCTGGAACCTGATCACCTGGTGGTTCGGAATGCCTTCCAGCTCAAGCCATGCCCTCGTCGGCGGGCTTGTCGGCTCGACCCTTGCCACCGCCGGCGGCAACTGGAACGCCCTGATCTGGTCCAAGGCACCCGAGGTCGGCAAGCACTGGTATGAAGGCGGCGGCATCCTCTACAAGGTCGTGCTTCCGATGTTCAGCTCCCCCGTCGCCGGCTTCGTCATCGGCCTGCTGGTCATGGGGCTGCTGCAAACCCTTTGTTATTCCATGCGCCCGCTGATCGTCAGCAGAACCTTCGGCAAGCTGCAGATCTTCAGCGCCGGCTTCATGGGCTTCAGCCATGGCCAGAACGACGCGCAGAAGACCATGGGCATCATCGCCCTCGCCCTGCTCGCTGGCACCAAGGCGGGCGACCTCAATGACATCCCTGGCTGGCTGAGCTTCCTGCGCATCGAATCCCTGGGTGAAAAAAGCGATCACATCCCCGCCTGGATCAAGATTGTCTGCGCCCTGACCATGGCCGCAGGCACCGCCGCCGGCGGATGGCGCATCATCAAGACCCTCGGCCACAAGATGGTGAAGCTGCAGCCGGTGCATGGATTTGCGGCTGAAACCACCGCCGCCACCGTGCTGTTTGTCGCGGCCAAGCTCGGCATGCCGGTCTCCACCACCCACGCCATCACCACCAGCATCATGGGCGTCGGCGCCGCGAAGCGCTGGAACGCCATCCAGTGGGGCGTGGTCGAGCGCATCATCTGGGCCTGGGTGCTCACCATTCCTGCCACGGCCCTCCTCGGCTTCCTGTTCTACAAGGTGTTCGGCGCCTGATCGCCCCATGCCTCCGCCTGGTATGCCGGTTGAACCAGGAGCAAATCCTGGCGTCCCGCCGCAGGGGCATGAAAGCTCCCTTTCATGTCCCTGAAGCTTGTCACCGAACTCAACGACACCGACCGCAGGCTGCTGAGCCGCGCCCTCGACGGCTTCGTGCCCGCCCGGGTTTTCGACGCCCACACTCACCTGTTTCACAGCCGTCACTTTGCCGAAGGAAAAAGGCCGGCGTTCCTCGATGAGAATCGCGGCTACGGCCTCGCGGATTTCCAGGAGGCGATGCGCCTGTGGATGCCGGGCCGCGAGGTCGAAGGTCTCTTTTTTGGTTATCCCAGCGCTGGCAACGACCGGGCCGGGGAAAACGCCTGGGTGCAGTCACAGATCGACACAGGCACAAGCTCCCGGGCGCTGGTGCTTGCGGCTCCAACCGATGACCCTGCCGAGGTTCGCAGGCTGCTCGGCTCGGGAGTGTTCGTGGGCATCAAGCCCTACCGGCTCTATGCCGACGTGCCGGACACTCGCGAGGCCGAGGTTGAGTCCTTTGCCCCGGAATGGATGTGGGAGGCCTGTCATGATCACAACGGCATCATGATGCTGCACATCATGCTGGCTGACGGCATCACCGATCCTCGCAACATCGAGTCCCTGCGCCGGCTCTGCCGCCGCTACCCGCGCTGCCAGCTGGTGCTAGCGCATGTGGCCCGTTCCTTCAACTACCGCCATGCCCGTGAGGGCCTGCATCACCTCATCGATCTCGACAACGCCGTCGTCGACACCTCCGCAGTGACCCAGGCCGGAGCCTTCCGCGCCGCGATCGAGATCCTCGGCCCGCGCCGCGTGCTCTGGGGCAGCGATTACATGGTGAGTGAGCTGCGCGGCTCCTGCATCACCCAGGGCGACGGATTCACCTGGATCCACCCGGACCTCGGCACGGACAAGCTGACCGTCTTCGGCCAGTACACGACGGTCGGCATCGAATCCCTCCTCTGCCTCCGCGAAGCCTGCGAGGACACCGGCATGACCCAGGCTGACCTGGACGACATCTTCCGCGAAAACGCCCTACGCCTGGTCAAGGGAGCCCGTCCGGCCCTTGGAACAACGGACGAAACGAGAAAGGCGGATCCCATCGCCCTTTCCGGACCCAGGCTCTGGGAGGAGGCAAAAACCAAGATCTCCTGCGGCACCGGCCTGCTTTCCAAACGGGCCCATCTCTTCGATCCCCAGACCTGGCCGTCCTATTTTTCACGCGCCAAGGGCGCATGGATCTGGGACCTCGACGGACGACGCTACACGGACTTCACCGGCGGTGTCGGCGCCATCCTTCTCGGCCACGCCGATGAAGAGGTGAATGCCGCCGTCAAACGCCGGGTGAACCTCGGCAGCTACGCCACCCTGGCCTCGCCGGACGAAGTCGCCCTGGCCGAGCTGCTGCTCGACCTGCATCCCTGGGCTGGCAAAGTTCGTTACGCCCGCGGAGGCGGCGAGGCGCTTGGCCTGGCGGTGCGCATCGCCCGCGCCGCCACCGGCAGGAGCGGCGTGGCCTTCTGCGGCTATCATGGCTGGAACGACTGGTATCTCGCGGCCAACCTGGGTGATGATGCAGCCCTCGACGGCCACCTGCTGCCCGGCCTCCAGCCCCTGGGCGTGCCGCGTGAACTCGCCGGCACGGCGGTGCCATTCCGTTACAACGATCCCGAATCCTTCCGCACCGCGCTTCAGAAGCTCGACGGCAGGCTCGCCGCCGTGGTGATGGAGCCGATGCGCAGCGAACTTCCCCGCGACAACTTCCTGCATGAAGTCATCCGTTCCAGCCATGCAGCCGGCGCGGTTTTTGTGCTCGACGAAGTGACCAGCGGCTGGCGATTCGGCTTTCCAGGAGCGGCCTCGGTCCTGGGCATCGAGCCGGACATCGCCGTCTATGCCAAGGCCATGAGCAACGGCTATCCCTCAGGCGCCGTCATCGGCCGCGACGGAATCATGGACGCCGCCAACTCCAGCTTCATCTCCAGCAGCTACTGGACCGACGGCGTCGGTACGACCGCCTCCCTGGCCTGCATTGGCAAGATGCGGCGCGAAGGCGTGCAAAGGCATGTCTGGACGCTCGGTGAACGGCTCCAGGCCGGCCTTCGAGAGGCAGCGGCACGACATCCTTCGTTAGGCCTCAAGTCCGGAGGCATGCCATGTGCGCCCTCCTTGTTGTTCGGCAATCCTGCGGCCAAGCCGCTGATGATCCGCCTCATGCTTGAGCGCGGCTTTCTCATGTCCAGCCAGCTCTACGTGACCTGGGCGCACAACGAGGAGAACATCGCCGCCATGCTGGCCGCCCTGGATGAAACACTCGCCATCGTCGCCACGACTCCCCTGGAGGCAGTCCAGGCGGCCCAGCAGGGCTTCGCCAGGCTGGTCTGATCACTTGCGCATGCGCAGGCTCTCGCGAACATCCCAACATCACCCATGTCAGCCCTCGAAGACCTCCTCACCTGCCTGCGTTTTCCCAGCGTCTCCACGGATTCCAAGCACCGGCCCGACGTCAGGGCCTGCGCGGAGTGGCTGATGAACAAGCTTTCAGGCATGGGCCTCACCGCCGCGCTTCATGAAACACCAGGTCATCCGATCCTGGTCGCGAAAAACAGGCACCTGCCCGGACGCCGCACCGTCCTGCTCTACGGCCACTATGACGTGCAGCCCGCCGAACCTCTGAACGAGTGGAAGAGCCCCGCCTTTGAGCCGACCCTCCGTGACGGCCGCATTTTCTGCCGTGGCGCCACTGACAACAAGGGCCAGCTCATCGCCCATGTGTCCGGCATTGCCGAAACCCTGGCCCGGGAAGGCGATCTGCCGGTGAACCTGACCATCCTTTTTGAAGGCGAGGAGGAGATCGGCAGCCCGAACCTCAAACCCTTCCTCGAAGCCCACCGCGATGAGCTTGCCTGCGATGTCGTGGCCATTTCGGACACCGGAATGGTCGGAGCGGGCGTCGGCACCTTCACCTACGGCCTGCGCGGCATCGCCTGCATGGAGGTGAAGGTCCATGGTCCGTCCATCGACCTGCACTCCGGCATCTTCGGCGGCGCGGTGGCCAATCCGGCCACCATGGCGGCAAGACTCGTCGCCAGCCTGCACGATGACGAGGGCCGCGTGCTCATCCCCGGCTTCTATGACGGCGTTCGCGACCTTCAGGACTGGGAGCGCAGCGCCTGGAACTCCCTTGGTGACGGAGATGCGGAGACGCTCTTACTCACCGGCTCCCCCGCCCTTTTCGGCGAACCTGGTTATACCGAGCGTGAGCGCCGCTGGGCGCGTCCGACCGCCGAGGTCAACGGCATCGGCGGTGGCTACCAGGGTGAAGGATCGAAGACCGTGATCGCCCGCGAAGCCTTCTTCAAGCTCAGCTTCAGGCTCGTTCCCGACCAGGATCCGGAGCGAGTCCTCGACCTGGCCGAGGCTCATCTGCGCGCCAAGGCACCGCCCTCCGTCAGGCTCGAGATCAAGCGCGGCCACACCGGCATGGCCTATCTGATGGACCCGCACTCACCACTCGGACAGGCCGCTCAGCGGGCGCTGCAGGAAACCTTCGGCGGCAGCATTGCGCTTATCCGGGAAGGCGGCAGCATCCCCATCGTGCAGGCCTTCAAGGACGTCCTGAAGGCCGACACCCTGCTCCTCGGACTCGCCCTGCCGGACTGCCAGGCCCATGCGCCCAACGAAAACTTCCCCGTTGCCAACCTTGAGGCGGGCATCCGCCTGAACCAGGCCCTGCTGCGTGAGCTCGCGGCCTGATTGCTCAGAAGGCTGACAAAAGCAGAAGCGGGCCGCGTTTGCTGACAATCACCATGTCCAGCCTCCGTCCCCTGCTCGCCTGCCTTGCCATCGCCTCCGGAGCCTTCACCGCCCCGTCGACACCCAACCTTGTCGTCATCTTCATGGACGACATGGGGTATGCCGATGTCAGCTGCTTTGGTGCGCAGGGCTACCAAACCCCCAACATCGACCGCCTCGCCAAGGAGGGCCGCAAGTTCACCAATTTCCACGTCGCCCAGCCCGTCTGCTCGGCCTCCCGCACCGCCCTGCTCACCGGATGCTATCCAAACCGACTGGGCATGCACGGCGCTCTTGGGCCTTCGGCCACGCATGGTATTCATACCGATGAGATGACCCTGGCCGAACTGGTGAAGCAGAAGGGTTATGCGACCGCCGCCGTCGGCAAATGGCACCTGGGCTCGCTTCCGGCCTTCCTTCCAACCCGCCACGGCTTTGATGAGTACTACGGCATCCCCTACTCGAACGACATGTGGCCCTTCCATCCCCAGGCCCGGAAGGGCGCCTACCCAAAATTGCCCATGGTGGAGAATGACCACGTCGTGGACGAGGAAATCACGCCGGAGGACCAGACGCATCTGACCACCGATTACACGGAGCGCGGCGTGCGTTTCATCGAGAAGAACAAGGACCGGCCCTTCTTCCTCTATCTGGCGCACAGCATGGTGCATGTGCCGCTCTTTGTGAGCGACAAGTTCAAGGGCAGGTCAGGCAAGGGGCTCTTCGCCGATGTCATGCTGGAGGTGGACTGGTCCGTTGGCCAGGTTCTCAACACCCTGAAGAAAAACGGCCTGGAGGAAAACACCTGGGTCATCTTCACCTCCGACAACGGCCCCTGGCTCAGCTATGGCGACCACGCAGGCAGCGCCGGTCCGCTGCGAGAGGGCAAGGGCACCTGCTGGGAGGGCGGCACCCGGGTGAGCGGCCTGATGAAGTGGCCCGGCAGGATCCCCGCAGGCACCACCACCGACACCATGATGATGACCATCGACATCCTGCCCACGGTCGCCCACGTCATCGGCGCGAGGCTGCCGGAGCATCCGATCGACGGCCTCAACTGCTGGCCCATCGTCAGCGGCGCCCCGGACGCCCGCAACCCGCACGAGTTCTACGCCTTTTATTATGAGCAGAACCAGCTGCAGGCCATCACCAGCGGGGACGGGCGCTGGAAGCTCCAGCTTCCTCACAAGTACCGCAGCATGCAGGGCGTCACCGACAAGGCCGTGAACGGCATTCCTGTGCTTTACAAGCAGCAGAGCATCGACACTCCGGAGCTGTACGACCTTTATTCCGACATCAGCGAGTCCAAAAACATCGCCACTCAGTTCCCGGAGGAAGTCACCAGGCTTGAAGGATTCGCCGAAGCCATCCGCGTCGAACTTGGCGACAGCCTGAAGAAACAGCCCAGGGGCAAGGGCACCCGGGAACCCGGGCGCATGAAGGAGTAGGCTGATGGCAGCTCTTTGGGCAGGCAAGGGCAAACCGTGGCAAGAGTCTTCTGTGCAATTCGTTCCCATTGGTCACCCATGATGAAAACCACGCAGATTCTCCCCGCCCTGCTGGCCCTGCTGGCCCTACCGCTTCAGGCGGCAGACAAACCTGACGTGCTTTTCATTGCAGTCGATGACCTGAACGACTGGACCACCTACCTCGGCGGTCATCCGCAGGCGAGGACGCCCAACATCGATAGGCTCGTGGCGCGCGGCATGGCCTTCACCAACGCCCACTGCGCCGCCCCGGCCTGCAACCCTTCTCGCGCCGCCCTCATGAGCGGCCTGCGCCCCTGGACCACGGGCATCTACACCAATGGCGACCCCGCCCAGGGCGTCCTGAAGGATGTGCAGACGATCAACCGCCACTTCCTCGCCCAGGGCTACAACACCCGGGGCGGAGGCAAGATCTACCACGGCTATGGAAGCGAGGGCCGCACGGACAGCTGGACGGAATGGGCCGGGCTTTTCCCAAGCATCAACGAACACGACGCCAACATGAACGGCCTGAAGAACGGTCACTTCGACTGGGGTCCGGTTGATGCGAAGCCCTCGGACATGGGTGATTACAAGCTCACCGACTGGGCCGTCAACCACCTCAGGAACGCCCCGACAGAAAAGCCCCTCTTCCTGGGTGTCGGCTATGTCAAACCGCACCTGCCCTGGTATGTTCCGAAGGAATACTTCGACCGCTTCCCGCTCGACAGCATCAAGCTTCCCGTCGTGAAGGAAGATGACCTGAACGACATCCCTCCCGCCGGGGTGAAGATGGCCAGGCCTGAGGGCGACCATGCCAAGGTTCTTCAAGGCAATCAATGGCACAAGGCCGTGCAGGCCTATCTCGCCACCATCTCCTTTCTCGATGACCAGGTGGGCCGCCTGCTCGATGGTCTCGATGCCAGCCCGCGCAAGGACAATACCGTCATCATCTGGTGGACCGACCACGGCTGGGCCCTGGGTGAAAAGCAGCACTGGCGCAAGTTCGCCCTCTGGGAGGAGACCACGCGAACCAGCTTTGCAATCGTGGCGCCTGGCTTCACCCGGCCGGGAAGCATCTGCACGGCACCTGTGGACTACACAAACCTCTATCCCACGCTCTGCCAGCTCGCCGGCCTGCCCTTGCCCGCACACGTCAAGGGAGCCAGCCTGCTACCCCTGCTGAAGGATGCCAGGGCAGACTGGAACGAGGTCGCCGTCTGCACCCACGGCAAGGGCAACCACTCCGCCCGTGACTCCCGATGGCGCTACATCCGTTATGCCGACGGCAGTGAGGAGCTCTACGACCACGACAAGGACCCTAACGAATGGACAAACCTCGCCAGCGATGTCGGCACCAGCGAAATCAAGGCGCGTCTGGCGGCCGAGTTCCCCAGAGAGGAGGCAAAACCCACCTCCGGCGGCAAAGGGGGCAATGGCGGCGAAGAAGCCAGGCAGAAGACCGGCAAGGGCAAGGGCGGGAAAAAGGGCAAGGCTGCAAAGGAAGCTGACAACTGAGGCTGCAGACTTGAAGATGCGCTTCTTGTCCTGAACCTGGGGCGACCTAAAACACCGCCATTCTCAAGGCAACGGAACGATCCCGCGGCGCCTTTTTTCAAAGCGGACCGTGGTCGTGTATCCGACACTGCGAACCAGCTCCAGCGCCTTGTCGAAGTCGACCCCGACATCCGTGGGCACGTGGGCGTCGGAGTTGATGACGATCGGTACCTGGGCGGAAAAGGCCATCTCCAGCATCTCACGCGCCGGATAGATCTCGCGCACATCCTTGCGCAGGCCGGCGGTGCTGACCTCCAGGATGCCGTTCGTGTCCACCAGCGCCTGAATGACCGGCTCATAGTAGCGGCGAAGGTCGCCGGCAGGCCTCAGGCCAAAGCGCTTTGCCAGGTCGGGATGGGCGTGGAAATCAAACTGCCGCGTGCGAATCATCTGCTCGTACAACTTCCAATACATGCCCCACATGTGCTCGATGTCAGTGGCCGAACGCCAGCGTGAGACATGCTTGGGATCATCCACGGCGATGCCGTCATGAATGTAATGGACGCTGCCGATGAGGTAATCCCAGTCGGCCATCGCAGCCGTTTGATCGATCCAGGATTCGCGGCCTTCCAGGTGGTCGCATTCCAGGGCCAGGCGGATGGGAAAGTCCGGCAGCGCCTCACGGGCCTCGTTCACCAGTTCAAAGTAGCGGGGCAGGTCCGACAAGGCCATGCGCCAGTTGTCGTAGTACTCAGGCATCGGGTTGTGATCCGAGAGGCCGATTTCCGCCAGACCGACCTTTTGAGCATGGCGGGCATAATCCACCGGATTGCCTTCGGCGTGCAGGCAAAGCGGCGTGTGCGTGTGATAATCAGTCAGCATGACCGTCTTCGGAAGTTTCTGGGGTTTCAGATGCGGCTTCCGTTTCGATCTCAGCCGCCGGAGCCGGTTCTTCCGAATTCTGGATTTCGACCTCGAACTCCACTTCGACATTCACCTCGGCTGAATCTTCAGCTTCAGACAGCGATTCATCGGCGGCCCCTTCTTCAGCGATCACGGGCGCTTCTTCAGTTCCTGAATCCGGTGCAGATTCCGGTGCTTCGGCGACTTGGGCCGCAACCGTCTCGGCGCTGGGTTCCGACGCTGGTTCCTGTGGCAGGGGTTCCGTTGATCCCGTTGCAGCTCCGCCTTCTTCAGGAGGTGCTTCAGGCGCCTGCGCTCCCTCCCCCTCTTTCACCAGCCTGCCATCCGGCGTGAACTTCATGCCGGCGGTCTTGGCGGCCTCCGCCGCAGGTCCGCCGAAGCCGAGCAGCATGGCGACCTCGTCCTGCACGGCGGCAAGTTCATCGAGGCGTAGCTCGGGGTCGCGGACGATGAAGACCTCGCCAGTCTTCTTGTTTTCGTAGAAGAGCATCCTGTTGCCGTCCACCTCCTTGGTGGCTGTGGGGCTGAGGATGCGTTTCCGCTCCAGCATGAGGGCCAGGATGTAGCGGGCGTTTTCCGTCATCGGATCATCCTCCTCGATGAAGCGCTGAAGCAGGGCCATGGCGCTTTCCTTGCTGGTCACCTCCGGCTTCGCTTCGACCACGTTGGGCGTGTAGGTGGTGCGCCAGTAGGCGATGGGCCTGCGCTCGGCGATCTCCTGGGGCCAGACATCGATCGCCACGTCGCGGCGCACATAACCGTTGGCTTCCGGGTCGAAATAGATGGCCGTGTGAAAGACCTCGCCTTCTTCAAAAGGGCGTTCGGACAGCGCGCAGTGGGTGGCTCGGGAACGGATGGACCAGTTTTGAATCATGGATGGATGGGATGCGTCGGGAAAAGTCAGGCGGCCTGGCGGTTGCGCGGACGGGCAACCCTGGCCTTGGCGGAGCCGAGCAGCCTGGCCAGGGAGAGGCTGGGCAGGTCCTTGTTTTGAGAGCGATAGTGCAGCAGGACCAGTCCCAGGGTGCCGAACAAAAGATGGGGAATCCAGGAGCTGAGCCAGGCGGCGACATGGGAGCCCTTGGCGAGGTTCAGGCAGAGGTTGTTCAGGAACAGCAGGGCGAAGAAGATGAAGATGGAGCCTGCGATGCCGCCCACAGCACCCCGGCGGGAGTAGGCGATGCCCAGAGGAGCCGCGACCAGGGCCAGGGCGAAGCTCTGCCAGGCGAGGGCGAACCGGTGGTGGTAGTGGGCGCGGAAGGGGGCGAGCTTCTCCCTGGGGTCGCGGGGATGGGCCTTGAGGTAAGAGATGATCTCCGGCACGCCCAGATGCTCCGGCTTGAGGGCGTCACTGATCATGCTCCAGGGAGTTTCCTCGAAGGTGGTGATGTCGAGCTGCGAGCGCCCCTGGGCGTCCTTGGGAAAATCACGGATGACCGCCGGACGACCGTTCACATAATCCACCTCCTTGCCGTCATAGAAACGCCAGCGGCCGCCAGGCCACCAGGTGGCGGAATCGGCATGAATGACGCGGGTGACCTGGCCCGTGGCATCCTGCTCACGAACCATGAGTCCGCGCAGACGTCCGCTTTGCAGGGAGAACGGGAAATAGGCCACATGCCAGAGCCGCCGGGTGACGGCATCCTTGTAGAGCAGCGCCTCCTCACGGATGGAGTCCTTCTGGCGGGCGTCAAAGCCGCGGATCACCGCCTTCTTGTTGCCTTCGGCACGAGGAGCCCAGTGATAGTTGGCTGCCATGCTGGTGAGGGAGATGACCAGGGCGGCCGTCAGCACCGGGGTCAGCACCTGGATGACGCTGCGACCGATGCCGAGCATGGCCACGATTTCATTGGCGCGTGACATCTTGGTCAGTGTGTAAAGCACCGACAGGAGCAGCGAGGCCGGCATCACCGAGACATAGATGAAAGGCAGCATGCCGGTGTAAAAAAGCACCACCCGGCCCGTGGGCGTTCCGGCCTCCTGGAAATCTTTCATGTTGTCCAGCAGGTCCATGATCAGCCAGAGAGAGGTGAAGGCGATGAAGCAGAAGACCAGCGGGGCCAGGAAGGTGCGCAGCGTGTAACGGTCCAGCGCACCGCAGCGCTGATAGTAATGCAGAAGTCCAGGAAGGCTGAGGATGGCCAGGGCCATCAGCACCAGCTTCACCCAGTAGGCAAACTCGGCAAAGGGCTCGCCCAGCTCCGTCACCTGGGCCACGCCCAGATGGATGGCCATGTCCTTGCAAACCGCCCACAGCGCCACGGAGGCACCCGCCATCCATGACGGGATCACCAGCTTCTGCACATGCCCCCACTGGCGCAGGAGGATGGTGATGAAGACGATGCCGCCCACGAGCATCCACTGGCTCAGGTAAGGCAGAGCCACCGAGACAAACCGCAGGGCCGGTCCGGCGGGAGCCGCCCCCTGTTCCGCCACCAGCCTGCCGTCGAGGGTTTCATAACCGGTGATGTCCGGCGGATTGTCCAGATGATGCCCCTGGGTGACCAGCAGCAGCATGGCGATGAGCGCCAGTGAAAAGGTGATGCGGCCTGCATACGGCCATGTCCGCGAACGCTGCTGAAGCGCGTGCAGTTTGGCGAGCATGGAACGGAACCAGATCATGAAGGGGACGGGCGGCGATGCCTTTACGTTGACGCCGCCGGAGGTGCAACCCTGCTCTTCAATCAATCTGAACACCCACCTCCCTGCCCCAGACCACCGGCACCGGGTCATGCAGATGATCCTGGTCGTCAAAGTGCCACCACTCGCCCTCCAGCGGGATGAGCCCCGCCTGGCGCATGGCCGTGTGCAGAATCCTCAGACGCTCACGCACCGCCGGGTCAGGGTCCACCCGAGCGCTGGCGGCCTGCTCCAGGTTTTCATCGAAATACGTGGGCATCTTCAGCTCGCGCCCTGCGGCATCCACCAGGGTGGCATCAAGGGAAACCCCGCCGCAGTGGCGGGACCAGCCGGTCCTGGGGTCGAGAAACATGCCCGTGCTCCCTCCATGCGCGTGCAGCTTTTCCTGAGCCTCAGGCGGCCGCCAGGCATCCCAGATGCGCAGGCCGTAACCCTGGGCACGGAGGCTGGCCTGGGCCAGCTTCAACCGCTCGACGGTCATGCTGCGCAGCAGGCAGGGCATGTGGCGGGGATACAGTGGATGCCCCGTGACGTTCTGCGCCGTGGCGTAACGGAGATCGACTCCAATGTCACGAACCACCTGCCGAACATCGACCAGGTCATATTGCGCAGCCTTTTCGACCACCTTGCCATGCAGGATGGCGCTGCGGCGTTCCGTGACGGCACAGGAGACCAGCAGTGCCATGCCTGAAGTCAGCATACACCTTCGCAGGTGAGCCCCCCAAAGACCCAATTTGCTACCGAACATTCGACTTTTTTGCTTCCGTTCCCAGGCATCGCAAGGCAAGTTTTCACGTCATTCCTCCCCAACGTCACGCATGTCCCGATACGAACTTCTCAACGCCCTGCTGCACTTCCTCTGCTTCTTCATGGGCGCGGGCATCGGCTCCTTCCTGAACGTCGTCATCTACCGCCTGCCGCGCGGCATCTCCGTCAACAACCCGCGCCGCTCCTTCTGTCCTTCCTGCCAGTACAAGATCCCCTGGTATCAGAACATTCCGCTGGCGAGCTGGCTGCTGCTTCGCGGCCGCTGCGCGAACTGCGGTGGCGGCATCTCGGCGCGCTATTTCGGAGTCGAACTGCTGACCGGCCTGCTGTTTTACGGCATCTTCTGGCAAATTGGCGGCGACTGGGCTGCCATCAAGGACTGGGGCCCGCAGGTGCTGCTGCTCTGGATTTTTGCCAGCCTGCTGGTGGCCGGTAGTTTCATCGACATCGAGCATTTCATCCTACCGCATGAAATCACCATCGGTGGCACGGTGGTCGGACTGGGGGGAGCTGCCCTGGTGCCTTCCCTGATGGGAGAGGAGACGCATCTGCGCGGTTTTATGATTTCCCTCGCCAGCGCCGCACTTGGCCTCGGCGGCCTCTGGCTGGTGGTGGAGCTGGGGAAGCTGGCCTTTGGCAGAAAACGCCTGCGCTTTGACTTCCCCACCGCCTGGAGCGTGACGCAGCCCGATGACACCCAGCCGCCCGTGGTGACCCTGGGTGAGGAAAAAACCGGATGGGCCGACATCTTCTCACGCGCGAGCGACCGCATGATCATCACCGCCCCGGCCCTCAAGGTCAATGAACGCAGCTATGACAACGTCGTGGCCGAACTCTGGATGGAGAAGCTCAAGGTCCGTCATGGCGACGGCAAGCTGGATGAATTTGCCCTGGAGGGCGTCACCTTTCTCGAAGGATCCACCACCCACATTGTGATTCCCCGGGAAGCCATGGGCTTTGGCGACGTGCTGCTGCTCATGATGATCGGTTCGTTCACCGGATGGAAATGTGTCCTGTTCACCGTTCTGGCAGCATCCGTGCTTGGCACCTTGATTGCCGGACTTTCGAGGCTGCTGGGGCGCAGCGAATGGGGGCAGAAGATTCCGTTTGGCCCCTATCTGGCGGCAGGAGCGCTGGTCTGGGTGTTTCAGGGACAGTCCATACTTGAGTGGTATTTCGGCCTTCTGAACCGAGGAGTCTATTGACGATCTGAGACGAAAGGAGCAGACAGCGGCATGACTCCTCCGCCCAGCCGACGAATTCTCATCACCGGTGCCAACGGTGTCCTTGGTGACGCCACCGCCCGTTATTTCCTGGAAAGGGATCCCGAATGCCAGGTGCATCTGGGAGTTCGTGAGCGTCGGGACCGAGCCGAGGCCCGGGTGGCGGCATTTCCAGGACGAGCCCACCTTTGCCCTCTCGAAATCACCCGTCCCGAAGGCTGGGCGGACGCCATGGCCCTCATCGAAGCCCGGGGCGGCCCCGTCAACGTGCTCGTCAACAACGCCGGTTATCACGAGGACGCCCTGCTGGCGAACATGTCCGCCCAGCAGTGGCAGGGAGTGCTCGATGCCAACCTGAACGCCGTTTTCCATGGCTGCCAGGCCGTGCTCAAGCCGATGATGAGCCAGCGCTGGGGGCGCATCATCAATGTAGCCTCCCTCAGCGCCCTGCATTCGCCCGCCGGCCAGGCGAACTATGCAGCAGCCAAGGCGGGCGTGCTCGGCCTCACCCAGAGTCTGTCCAAGGAAACAGCGCGCCTGGGCATCACGGTGAACGCCATCTGCCCCGGGCACATCGATGGCGCGCTGCCCGCCGGATGGAGCGAGGAGCAGGTCAAGGCCGTCAGACGTGAAACCCCGATGCGGCGCTTTGCCCGTCCGGAGGAGATCGCAGCCGTGGTTTTCTTCCTTGCGAGCCTGGAGGCGAGCTATATGACTGGCTCAGCCCTCAAGCTCGACGGGGGCCTTGTGTAACCTCCTCTTTCAAGTACCCGAAATCATCGAATGAACCTCCGTCTGCGTATCAAGGAAGTGATGGCCAGCGAACTGATGCTGGAGGTGGGTGTGGACGAGATCGCAGACGACTCCCCTCTCTTCGGCCCCAGCGGCATCGGGCTCGACAGCGTGGACGCCCTGCAGCTCGTGGTGGCGATCGAAAAGCACTTCAAGCTCAAGATCACCGACCAGGCCAAGGCCCGGGAGATCCTCCAGAGCGTGGACACCATTGCCAAGGCCATCGAGGAGGCCGGGCTGGCCTGATTTTGCCGGTCTTGCCGTCCATGAAGAAGGTGCTGCCCATCCTGCTGAAGCTGGCAGTCACCACCGTGCTGCTGTGGATGATCTTTCGTGAGCACCGCTTTCTCGAAACCATCGTGCCGCATCTGGCATCCTTGCAGAAACACTGGGCCTGGTCCCTGGCGGGTCTGGCGGCCGTGGGCATCTCCAACTGGTTCGCCGCGCTGCGCTGGGAAGTGCTGCTCAGGGGCCAGGAGCAGACCGCCTCCGGCTCGGAAGTCCTGCGGGTGACCCTGGTCAGCAACTTCTTCAACATCACCTCCCTCGGCGTGGTCGGCGGTGACGCCTATCGCGTGCTGGCCATGATGCGCCAGCCCGGCGCCCGGCGTCTTCCCGTCATGGTCTCGGTCATGCTCGACCACCTGCTCGGCATGCTCGGCCTGGGCCTGTTTTTCCTGGCCTGCCGCCTCATGGTTGCCGATCGTCTGGAAACCTTCACGCCTGAAGTGCGCGCCATCCTCAAGGGCTTCGAGATGTTCATGGGCGGCAGCATCATTTTCGTCATCCTCTCCGCCATCTCCTTCACTCCACGTCTCTACAACTGGGGCGAAAAGCAGTGGCCCTGGATACTCGGCTACGCACCGCTGAAAAACTTCGCCACGGCCTGCGATGCCCTGCGTCGCGACTGGCGGGGTTCGATCTATTCCACCGTGCTGTCGGTCCTGATTTTCGGGTTTCATTTCCTCTCCTTCTACTGCGCCGTCTATGCCGTCGGTGGCAGCACACCGCTCCTGGACCTGGTCACCGCCATGCCCATCGTCGATGCGGTTTCCGGCCTGCCGATTTCCGTTTCCGGTCTGGGCGTCCGCGAAAAAACCTTTGAAACGCTGATGCTGGGACTCGCCGGCTTGCCGGGAGCCACCGCCGTCTCCGCCTCCCTGGTCGGCTGGCTCATGGGCGTCGTCTGGGGCCTGCTGGGCGGCCTGCTCTTCCTCAAAGGCGGCGATGCACGGCTGCTGACTCCGGCCTCCGCCCCGGAACCGCTTGCCACTGACACCTGAATCCAATCCGCCCGTGTCATCCCGTGTCGCCATCTCCCTCGGAGCCTCCTTTCTCGGCTATGCCACCCACACGGGTTTCCTTGCAAAGCTGCACGAACTGGGGCTGCGCCCGGTCGCGGTCGGCGGCTCCTCCGCCGGCGCCATCGCCGCCGGACTCCATGCCTCCGGCCTGCCGCCGGAACAATCCCGGGAAGTCGTGACCTCCTGGGCATTCCGCCAGTCCTTCGTCCAGCAGACCCCCTGGCTGACCCAGTATATCCGCTGCACCTTTGCCGAGAGCAAACCAGGCCTCTTCAAGCCCGAGGCGGCCGTGACCTTCCTCGAATCCATCTTCGGCGACCTGAAAATCGAGGACCTGAGCCTCAGATTCATGGCGGCAATTAGTGACCTGACCACGCATCAGACCCACTTCCTCACCCAGGGCTCCCTCGCCCGCGCCATGGTGGCGAGCTGCTGCGTGCCAACCATTTTTCAGCCGCTCCAGCACGCCGGCATGGACTGCTTTGACGGCGGGGTCGCCCACGAAACGCCGATCGATCCCTGGCTGGAGGATCCTGAAATCGACACGATCATTCTTCACCGGGTGATGCATCCAAGGGATGACGCTCCAACTGTCGTGCCCTTCAACCTCGTCCGCCTCACCGCCGAAGCCCATGCCTGCGCCAGCGAGCAGCTTCTGCAATACCGGCTCAAGCTGGCAAAAATGCATGGAAAGAAGGTCGTGGTCCTGACAACCCAGCATGAACGCCCCGCCCTGCTTTCCGGCACGGAAAAGCAGATGCATGCCTTCTACGAAGCCGGAGCCAGGACGGCGGAGCAATACCTTCAGACGGTCTGAGGCTGTCCAGCAACAAGGTGCGAAAGGTCGGCCGACATGCCTTTTGCTTGCCTCGGCTTGAACACAGGCTCTAAAACGTCGTCCGCCGAATCCATGTCCCGCACGTTCACCTTCCGCGACTCCTCCATCGCCCTGGCCCTGCTGGGCATCTGCGTCTTTTTCGGGATCATGGAGCCGAAGTTCCTGGATTCCCGCAACCTGTCCCTGCTGATGACGGAGCTCTCCATCACAGCCACCCTGGCGATGGGCATGCTGCTGGTGATCCTGCCCGGGCACATCGACCTTTCCGTCGGCAGCGGCCTGGCCCTGCTCAGCGGCATCGCCACGGTGCTCACCAGCAAGGCCGGCCTGCCTTCGCCTGTCGCCCTCTTGATCGCCCTGCTCGCCGGGTTGCTCATCTGGTGGGGCAAGGGTCTGCTCATCGTCCGCGAACGCATCCCCGCCTTTATCGTGACCCTGGCCGGCCTGCTGATTTTCCGGGGCTTGTTCTGGCTCGTCATCCAGAATCAAACCGTCCCCGTGGTGGCAGGTGGAAAGACCAACTTCTACTCTCTCCTCAGCACCTACTACCTGCCGCCTTCCGCCGGTTATGCACTGGCCGGTCTGGTCATCGTCTTCCTTGCCTGGGTGGCCGGGAAAACCAGGGCTGAACGACGGAACAACGGCTTTGAGGTGGAGGATGGCGAATCCAGCTTCCTGCGCACCTTCATCGCGGCCCAGGCGGTCCTGCTCTTTGTCATCGTCACCAACCAGTTCCGCGGCATCCCCCTTCCCGCCCTGATCTTTGCTGCGGTCGCCCTGGGGGTGTACGTCATCACCCGTCACACGGCCTTCGGTCGCCACCTCTACGCGATTGGCGGAAACGCCGAGGCGGCCTTTATTTCGGGCATCCCAGTGCGCCGCGTGGTCATCAGCGCCTTTGCCCTGATGGGAGGCATCGTGGCGATCACGGGTTTCATGCTCACCTCCTACACGGGCAATTCGACGACGGATCTGGGTGAATGGATGGAGCTGGATGCCGTGGCGGCCTGCGTCATCGGGGGCGTCAGCCTGCGCGGAGGACGCGGCACGGTGCTCGGGGTGCTGGCCGGGGCCCTCCTGATGGCCACGCTGCTCAATGGCATGACGCTGATGTCCGTCTCGCCGGAATACAAGCTGATCGCCCGCGGCACGGTTCTGCTGGCCGCCGTCTGGATGGACATGCGCCTGGGCCGTCAATAAGACGTGCCGGTGATCTCGTTGGCAAAGGTATTGATGTGCTCAATGACGTGATCCGCGTCCTCATCGCTCACGCCGATGTCCTTCAGGGTCTCCACCAGATGCCGGACAAAATGGGCGAAATGCTCCGGCCGGATTCCCCGGCCATGATGCGCATGAGCTAGCGACTTGCCGGAGTAGGAAACCGGTCCTCCCAGCGCCATGCAGAAAAACTCCTTCTGCATCGCCCTCAGCCGGTCGAGCGGTGAGTCATGAAAAAAGGGGGCGATGAGCGGGTCGGCCAGCACTCGGACGTAAAAGGCCTCGATGAGTTCATCAATCACTGGGGCGCCACCGATGCGCTCGTAAATGGAAGGGGGGGTTTCCTGTGTCATGGCGACCTTCAGATAGCTTTTCCCGTGCCATTCATCCTGTCACCTCGGGCGCATGACTCCGCCATTATTGTCCGGCTGGCGGTTCCAGGACGATTTTAATCCTGCCCGCCGTCTTGCCGCTGGCGTTCAGGGCATCGGCCAGGGTGGGACCAACCGGCACCGGCGCAGTTGCCGGGGTGGCGGAGGAAACCTTGCCAGCCTCAGCTTCCAGGGCGGCCTTGAGCGCCCCCTCCACCATCTGGCCGCAGTGAATCTTCATCGGCGGCAGGGGACCAAGCGGTGCGCTAAGTTCCGAGGCGCTCATCTCCAGGGCTTCCTCCCGGGTCTTGCCCCGGATCAGCTCGGTCGCCAGGCTGGCGACGGCGATGGCGGTCTGGCAGCCAAAGGATTGAAAACTCGCCTTATCGATAACCTTGCGCCCGTCCTTCTCCTTGTATTTCAACCACATGCGCACCATGTCGCCGCAATCCGGAGAGCCCACCGTACCCACGGCGTCGGCATCGGGCATTTCACCCAGGTTTTGAGGATTGCTGAGGGCGGTTTGGAGGGCTGCTTCGTCCATAAGTGTCAAAGGTACGTTTGGAAGCAAACGTGTGAATGCGCAAGGCCGACTCGGAGTTTTGACTTTCCGGCAGGTCCAAGGCAGGGTTCCTGCATGTCCGACCTCAAAACCCAGCTCATCCACAAAACCCACGAACTTGGGTTTTCGGAGTGCCGGATCGCCAGGGCCGGCCCCGCGTCTTACGCGGATCTTTACCAGCAATGGGTCGCTGAGGGCAAGCATGGCGACATGGCATGGATGGCGAGGAATGTGGAGAGACGTGCCGACCCAAGGCTCGTCCAGGAAGGAGCCCAAAGCGTGATTGTTATTGCGCTTAATTACCTACCTCGTAATTTAAATGTAACGCAAGAGTATCGTATAGCACGATACTCTTGGAACTTGGATTACCACGATATCGTTACACCCAAGTTACAAACACTGGATCAGTGGCTAAAGCTCCAAGGTGGAGCACAGCGTTACTATGTCGATACAGGACCCGTGCTAGAAAGAGACTGGGCAAGCGCTTCTGGCTTGGGCTGGGGTGGCAAAAGCACCATGCAAGTTCATCGCAAACTAGGCACTTGGTTCTTTCTTGCTGAATTGATTACAACCCTTGAAATTGAGCCGGATAGTCCATCCAAGGATTCTTGCGGAAAATGTAACCGTTGTATCGTTGCATGCCCAACACAAGCCATCACGGCCCCTCGTCGCCTCGATGCGAGGAGGTGTGTCAGCTACCTTACCATCGAAAATAAAGGGCCGATCCCCGAGGAATTTCGCCGCGCCATCGGCAACCGCATCTATGGCTGTGACGACTGCCTAGTGGCCTGCCCATGGAACAAGTTTGCCGAGGCTTCCCAGGAGGCGTCATTCCAGGCCAGAGAGTCGATTTTCAACCACAGGCTACGGGATTTTCTCAGCCTGACGGATGAAGCCTTCCGCCAGGTCTTTGCGAAGAACCCCATCAAGCGCATCAAACGTCCGGCTTTCATTCGGAATGTCTGCGTCGCCCTTGGCAACGTCGGTACGCAAGAAGACCTGCCTCCTCTGGAGTCCTTGAGCGAAGACCCCCATCCTCTGATTGCCGAACACGCCCGGTGGGCTGTCGCCGAGATCCGCCAGCGCTTTAGCCTGCCCGCTTCCGAGACGGCTCAACCCCCACCTTGACCACCCTTCAATCCGCTCCTAAATCGCCCGCCCCATGTCCCAGCCCGATTCCATCCCCAATGTCCTCGCTGAACGTTACGCCACCCCTGCCATGCGCGCCCTCTGGTCTGGCGAAGGCAAGGTACGGCTGGAGCGCGACTACTGGATCGCCGTGCTCAAGGGGCAGCGTGATCTCGGCATCCCGGTCCCGGACGGCGTCATCGAGGCCTACGAAAAAGTGAAGGACCAGGTCAACCTGACCTCCATCATGGAGCGTGAGCGGGTGACCCGTCACGACGTGAAGGCCCGGATCGAGGAGTTTTGCGACCTGGCCGGGCATGAACACATCCACAAGGGCATGACCAGCCGTGACCTCACGGAGAACGTCGAACAGCTTCAGACCTTCCGGGCTCTGTTGGAGGTGCGCAAGAAGAGCATCGCGGTGCTGGCCGGTTTCGCACGTCGCGCCCAGCAGACCAAGAACATCCCCTTCACCGCCCGGACCCACAACGTTGCCGCCCAGGTCAGCACCCTGGGCAAGCGTCTGGCCATGTTTGGCGAGGAGATGCTCCTGGGCGTGCAGGCCCTGGAAAGCCTGATTCAGAGCTACCCCGCCCGCGGCCTGAAGGGGGCGGTCGGTACCCGCCTCGACCAGATCACTCTTTTTAATGGAGACACCACCAAGGCTCGTGCCCTGGAGGAGCGCGTGCTGCATCACCTGGGGATTCATGCCAAGCTCGACTGCGTCGGCCAGGTCTACCCTCGCAGCCTCGACATGCAGGTCGTCTCCACCCTCTGCCACGTCGCCAGCGGCGCAGGCAGCTTCGCCAAGACCATGCGCCTGATGGCCGGCCATGAACTTGCAAGTGAAGGATTCGCCAAGGGCCAGGTCGGCAGTTCCGCCATGCCCCACAAGATGAACAGCCGCTCCTGCGAGCGCATCAACGGCTTTCATGTCATCCTCAAGGGCTACCTCGCCATGGCCGCCGGTCTGGCTGGCGACCAGTGGAACGAGGGAGACGTCTCCTGCTCCGTGGTCCGTCGAGTGATGCTGCCGGACGCCTTCCTCGCCATGGACGGCCTGCTCGAAACCACCCTGACTGTCCTCAATCAGATGGAGGTCTTCGAAGCCGTGGTCGAACAGGAACTCATGCGTTACCTGCCCTTCCTCCTGACCACGACCGTGCTCATGGAAGCCGTAAAAGCCGGTGCCGGTCGCGAAGCCGCCCACGAGGCCATCAAGGAGCATGCCGTTCAGGTCGCCCGCGACATGCGGACCGGCAAAGTCGCCCAGAACGACCTGTTTGCCCGTCTCGCCGCCGACTCCCGTCTGGGGCTGAAAGCGGATGCTTTCGAGAAACTGGTGTCCCAGGGCCGTGCCAACGCCGGTGATGCCGCCGAGCAGGTGGATCATTTCAGCCAGGTGGTTTCTGCCCTCACGGCCGCCCACCCGGAAGCTGCGGGCTACGAGCCAGGTTCGATTCTGTAATAATAGCCCAGTCCACGGGCAGAAAAGCCGCAGAAACCTCACCTTTGGCTATTATTCCAGATTGTGAAAAAGTAGGCCGGGATTGGCGTTTTTATGCCGAACCGCCATGCGCTCACTCCCCCTGCTCTCCCTTCTGGCCTTCGCCCTGACGGCCAAGGCCGCCCCCAGCCCCCAGACCGCCGCTCAGAAAATCGACGCCATTCTTCAGGCTGACTGGAAGAAAGCCGGGCTTCAGGGCAATCCCGAAGCCGATGACAACACTTTCGTCCGCAGGATTTACCTCGACATCATCGGGCGCATCCCGACGACCCGCGAGGTCGAAACCTTCCTGAACTCTAAGGAAGCCGACAAACGCGCCCGCCTGATCGACAGGCTGCTCGGCTCCGAAGGCTATGTGCAGCACATGTACAATTACTGGGCCGACGTCCTGAGGGTCACCTCCAACGGCAATCAGACCGGCGTGATCACCGGCGCGGCCTACATGAACTTCGTCAAGGAGAGCCTGCGCAGCAACAAGCCCTACGACCAGTTTGTGCGCGACATGGTGGCGGCCCAGGGCAAGGCCTGGGAGGGCGGTGCCATCGGCTACTACATGCGTGACCGCGGCATGCCGCTGGACAACATGGCCAACACCGTGCGCATCTTCCTCGGCACCCGCATCGAGTGCGCCCAGTGCCACAACCACCCCTTCGACAAGTGGAGCCAGATGCAGTTCTACAAGATGGCCGCCTTCACCTATGGCGTTGAGACCCAGGACTACTATGGCGGCACCATCGGCGAGGTGCGCGAAATGCTCAGCGACCAGGAGCGCGCCGCCCTGAAGGCCATTCCTGAGCCAAAACGCCCGCAGCGTCCGGACCGCCCGAAGATCAAGGGCCAGGTCAGCAAGGAGGAGCGCCAGAAAATGGAGAAGAAATACGCCGACTCCATGCAGGTCTACGCTTCCGCCGAAAAGGCCTACAACGAGCAGATGAAGGATTACCGGAAGAAACAGGACGAGCTGCGCCAGAAGATCCGCAAGGAGCAGCGCAGCTTCCAGGAGCCGATGAACGACATCCGCGACACCATGCGGTACACCAGTGTGTCCACCCGCGACCGCAAGCTCACCCTGCCCCACGATTATCAGTACAGCGACGCCAAGCCGCGCTCGGTGGTCAGCTTCGGCACCATGATGGGGCATGAATGTGTCACCCAGCCGGGTGAGACCCCGCTCCAGGCCTATGCACGCTGGATGACCTCCAAGGACAATCCGCGCTTCACCACCGTCATCGCCAACCGCCTCTGGAAGAAGGCCTTCGGCCTCGCGCTCATCGAGCCCCTGGACGAGCTCATGGACGGCACCATCCCGATGGTTCCCGAGCTTCAGACGCATCTGGAAGGGCTCATCAAGGAGCTGAACTACGACATGAAGGCCTACCTGCGCGTGCTCTTCAACACCCGGACCTACCAGCGTCAGGTCACCCGTGACGAGGTCGCCCCCGGAGTCGTCTACCACTTCACCGGCCCCGTGCTCCGTCGCATGAGCGCCGAGCAGATGTGGGACAGCTTTGTCACGCTGATCAATCCCAACCCGGACATGATCAACAGCGCCGCCCGTGAACAGATGGAGCAGCGCATCCTCCAGGCCAAGAAGAACGCCGAGGGCATTGAGTCCTTGGATGTTGAGGAAGCCTACCGCGGCCTCAAGATGGCGGCCGATGTCTATGCCAGAAACCGCGAGCGCACCGAGACGAAGCAGAAGGTTTACATCGAGGCCCGAGCCACGCAGAAGGAGCTTCAGGAGAAGCTGGAAGCCATCAAGCCCGGCCCCGAGCGTGAAGCCATGGAGAAGAAGGTCGCAGAGGCCCGCAACAAGGTGGATGAACTCCGCCGCGAGGTGAACGACATCCAGAACGAAGGCCGCCGTCTGACCATGTCCGAAGTCATGGTGCCCGGTCACAAGAAGCTCTACGAAAAGGTCACCGGGAAGCCCTATGTGAACGCTTCACTCGCCAAAAACAGCACCGGGGGCACGGCCGAGGTGCCGAGCATGATGGCCGGTGACAGCATGATGATGATGGCCAATGGCGTGCGTGCCGAACGCGTCATCATCCCTGGTTTTGACCGCAAGGAACTCACCCCCGAGGAGCGCAAGGCCGAGGAGGAAAAACGCCAGGCCGCCTATCGTGAGGAGGCCGAATACTACGGCATTCCCGAGAAGCAGCACCGCGACTACTTCCGCGCCCGCGTCCAGCAGTCCCGCGACTACTTGCGCTCCGCCGAGCTGGAAAGCCCCGCTCCCCGAGGCCACCCGCTGCGCGACTTCGGCCAGAGCGACCGCGAGACCATCGAAAACGCCAACTACGACGCCAGCGTGCCGCAGAGCCTGTTCATGATGAACGGCAACCTCATGCCCAACATCCTGAGCAAGTACAGCCAGCTCATGCTCGCCCTCAGCAAGGCCCAGTATCCCGACGACAAGCTCGAGACCGCCTACATGGCCATCCTCGCCCGCAAGCCCACGCAGAAGGAGAAGGAAGCCTGGCTCAAGGCCCAGGACTCCGGCCTGAACGCCACCGAGGACCTCATCTACGCCCTGCTCAACACCCAGCAGTTCATCTTCATCCAGTAAGCCACCCCGCCTCAGCGACCACGGCACCCAATTCCTTCCAGCACCCTCAACAACGCCACTCCATGAAACAAGAACTCGCCTCCAAGCTCCTCCGTTCCGGCGAAATCACCCGCCGTGACTTCGCCGCGAAGACCGCCTCCTCCCTGCTCGGAGTCGGCCTGCTCGGCCAGTCCATGACCAGCCGTTCCTTCGCCGCCTTCGAGCATTCCTCGAAGCTCAAGCAGGTGGCCACGGCCAAGAACGTCATCTACCTCTACATGAGCGGCGGCCAGACCCATCTCGACACCTGGGATCCGAAACCCGGCACCGAGACCGGCGGCCCTACCCAGGCCATCAAGACCAGCGCGGACGGCGTGCAGATTTCCGGAAACCTGCCGCTCACCGCGAAGCAGATGCATCACGGCACCGTCATCCGCTCCCTCTCCTCCACCCAGGGCGCTCATGAGCAGGGCAACTACATGATGCACACCAGCTACGAGCTGCGCGGCACCATCCGCCACCCCGGCATGGGCGCCTGGCTGAATGTGTTCCAGGGCGGCGGCAACAGCACCCTGCCTAACTATGTTTACATCGGCAACGACAGCCGACATCCCGGCGCCGGATTCTTCCCGGCCGCCCAGGCCCCCCTGTTCGTCAACAACCCCGAGTCCGGCCTGAAAAACATCAAGATCCAGCCCGGCCTCACCGAGGAGAAGTTCAACGCCCGCCTCAGGCTGGCCGACGAGCTCGACTCTGACTTCCGCGCCACCTTCAAGCACCGTAACGTCAAGGCCTACGCCGACATGTACGACGACGCCATCGCCATGATGAAGTCCGAGGACCTCAAGGCCTTTGACCTCACCGAGGAGGCCGCCGACCTGCGCGCATCCTACGGCCGCGAAGCCTTCGGCCAGGGATGCCTGCTCGCCCGCCGCCTGGTGGAGCGCGGCGTCCGCTTCGTCGAGGTCTCCCTCGGCGGCTGGGACACCCACAATGCCAACTTCGTCCGTGTTCCCGAGCTTTGCGAAACCCTCGACAAGGGCCTCTCCAGCCTGCTCGCCGACCTGCACAACCGCGGCCTGCTCCAGGACACGATGGTCGTGCTGACCACCGAGTTCGGCCGCACGCCCGACATCAACCAGAACGTCGGCCGTGACCACTACCCGAAGGCCTTCTCCGCCGCCATGTGGGGCGGCGGCGTCAAGGGCGGCTACGTTCACGGGCAGACCGACAAGGAAGGCCGCGAGGTCGTCGCCGACTCGGTGAAGATCCAGGACATGAACGCCACCATTGCCTACGCCCTTGGCCTGCCGCTGGACCAGATCATCTACAGCCCGAGCAAGCGTCCGTTCACCATCGCCGACAAGGGGCAACCGGTGACGCCGCTGTTTGCCTGAAGCCTGTCCTTGCCCAGAAAAACACAGGCCGTTTCCGGACGCACGGAAACGGCCTTGTTGATGTCAGGAGACAGGTCATGCCGACCAACCGACGGCAAAATGGCCGGACGTCAGAGATGGCGTCGATTTACCAGCGCAGCACGGAAGCCGCCCAGGTGAAACCACCGCCAAAGGCCACCAGCAGCACCACGTCGCCACGCTTCAGGCGCCCTTCACGATTGGCCTCGTCCAGGGCCACAGGGATCGTGGCGGCGCTGGTGTTGCCATACTTGTGGACATTGACGAAGGTCTTTTCCTCGGGCAGCCCCAGACGGTCGGCGATCGCGCTGATGATGCGGGCGTTGGCCTGATGCGGGATGACCAGGCTGATGTCATCCTTGGTCAGACCGGCCAGGCGCAACGCCTCCTCGGCGGCGGCGCTCATGCGGGTCACCGCATGCTTGAAGGTTTCACGGCCTTCCATGTGCACCGTGTTCAGTCGCTGATCGACGTTTTCCGGGGTCACCGGGCAGGCGCTGCCGCCGCCGGGCACCTTCAGCAGGTCCACCAGGTTGCCGTCGCTGCCCATGACCGTGCTCAACACACGTCCAGGGGCGTCGGGGGCGTCCGTGGCGCGGATGACCACGGCTCCGGCGCCGTCACCAAACAACACGCAGGTGTTGCGGTCCTTCCAGTTGACCAGGCTGCTGAGCTTTTCCGCGCCGATGACCAGTGCCGTCTGGCGGGTGCCTGCATTCAGAAAGTGGCGCGCCACCTGCAAGGCGTAGACAAAGCCGGAACAAGCCGCGCTGATGTCAAAGCACACCGCATTGGCCGCACCGATCTTCCTCTGGATGATGCAGGCGGTGCTGGGGAAAAACATGTCCGGCGTCACCGTGGCGCAGACGATGAGGTCGATCTCCTCCGGCTTCACCCCGGCGTTTTCCATGGCGCGACGCGCAGCTTCGCTGGCGAGGTCGCTGGTGGCCTGGTCGGCGGCGGCGATGCGCCTTTCCCGGATGCCCGTGCGGGTGGTGATCCATTCATCGGAGGTGTCGACGATCTTGGAGAGATCATCGTTCGTCAGCACTTTTTCAGGCATGTAGCTGCCGGTGCCTAGGATCGAAGAAACGCAGGGTTGGGACATGGGTGGGGTTCAGGGAGACGGACGGGACGCTGAACAAACGCCGCACAGCCATCTATGCCAGTGATTTGTGGCAGACAAGTCCCAAGCTGCAGACGTGGTCAGCGAGCGACGGTTAGGCCGGGCAGCAGAGGTACCCGGGCCGGCCGATGCGCATCCTTTTGCTTGCCGTCCCTGGCTGACTCGGCCATGGCTGGCGCCCCGCCATGCCCTCCGCCCTCGCCTTTTACCTGCATGACCTGAGCCCCTACATGCTGCAGTTCGGGGGTGGCTTCGCCCTTCATTGGTATGGGCTTGCCTATGTGCTCGGCTTCTACCTGACCTACCTCGTCATGGTCCATCTGGCCCGGCGCGGCCTTTCCGAGATCAGGGAAAACCAGGTGGCGGACTTCATCACCTTGGTCGCCCTGTTCGGCGTGGTCCTGGGCGGTCGCATCGGCTACATGCTCCTCTACGACTGGGATCATTTCGTCCAGGAACCCTGGATGATCTTCATGATCCACAAGGGCGGCATGGCCAGCCATGGCGGCATCGCCGGCGTCGCCCTCTTCTGCCTCTGGTATGCCCGCCGTCACAAGATCTCCTGGACGGGCATTGGCGACACCCTGGTCTGCGGTGCGCCCCTGGGGGTTTTCTGCGGCAGGATCGCCAACTTCATCAATGGCGAACTCTTTGGCCGGGTGACCACAGTCCCCTGGGCGGTCAAGTTCCCCACCGAGCTGCTGCATGAGGACTTCGTCCGGCAGGGCGGCACCGCACCTTCCCTGCCCCTGTCGCTCCAGCACAGCCCGGAGATCATCGCCTGGTTCGAACAGAACGGCGGCGGTCGCGCCGAACTCGAAACCATCCTGCATCCCAGGCACCCGTCCCAGCTTTATGAAGCCCTAGGCGAAGGCCTGCTGCTGAGCGCCATCCTGCTCTGGGTGCGCGTCCGTTATCCACGCCTGCCGCATGGCGTGCTGACCGGCTTGTTCTTCCTGCTGTACGCCGTTGCGCGCATCAGCCTGGAATGCGTGCGCCAGCCCGATTCCGGCGCGGAATCCATCCTCGGCCTGACCCGTGGACAGTTCTTCTCGCTCTTCATGATCCTCACCGGCGCCGCCTTCATCGCCTTCGGCTTCCTGCGCGGCAGCCGCAGCCCGGCAGACTGAGAGCATGGCGCAGGCTTCTAGCCTTCCGCATGCGGCCAGGTAAACAGCCCCTGGGAGCAGTGCGCAGGGCAAAGAATTTGTCGATGGATTGCACAAGTCAGTTGCAAACCAGCCCCATCCCGCCATCATCCGCGTCCCCAACCGGTCAGTCCTGCTGACCGGCAAAAAGGTCGGGCCGTAGTTCAGCCTGGTAGAACGCTTGCATGGGGTGCAAGAGGTCGTGAGTTCGAATCTCGCCGGCCCGACCACTACAAACCCTTCAAAATAAGGGTTTAGGCAGCCAAACAACTCAGGCTTAAGCTTGATGTGACTAAAACGGCGGTGTGTATCCATATCCTGTGCTTGTCCATCCTCTCCGGTCAATTTTCAGTCGGATTCCGTGGTCGGGCAAGACTGCTTCAACTGGAGAGCCCGCTCCCATTTCCGCGTTCCAGTTTCAGGGAGGCCGGTCATGGAAACGCGTGCTTCTCGAGGCGGAGATCAAAGCGATGGCCCGATGACGTATCCACACTCTCTCAATGCCTCGCATTCACACCATTCTCTTCCTTTCCTTGCCATGGGTGCTTCTCGCCGCCGATCCGGCGATGCCGGAGAAACACCGCGCTTTGTTCAAAGAGCACTGCGTGAGCTGTCACGGGCCGGAGAAGCAGAAAGGCAAGTTCCGGGTCGATGATCTGCCGCTTTCGATCACGAACGTCGAAATCGCCGAGAAGTGGCAGAAGGTGCTGAATGCGATGAATTCAGGCGACATGCCGCCGGAGGACGAAAAACAGCCTCCCAGTGCCGCGAAGGCCGATTTCCTCGATGATCTGGCGAATGTAATGGTCGCGGCCCGGCGGACGCTTGGCGATCAAAAAGGCGTCATCACGATGCGGCGGCTGAATCGTCGTGAATACAAAAACACGCTGCGGGAGTTGCTCGGTGTGGAGATCAACGTGGCGGAGCTTCCGCCGGATGGTGGCTCGGGAGCCTTTGATACCGTGGGTTCGAACCTCTTCATGTCGGCGAACCAGATCGAGCAGTATCAGGCGCTCGGTCGCGAGGCTTTGGAGGAGGCGTTTGCGTGGCAAAACGCGGCAAACGTGACGAAGAAGCTGCATTACGAAGGCGAGACGACCACGCCGAAGGTGCGCGACTTTGTGAAGTATCAAATCGATGCCCGCGAGCGTGCGCAGAAGTGGGTGAAGGCCGTCGATGACGCCGCCGCGAAGCCGGAGAACAAGGAAATCGTCGCGAAGCTGCGGACGGAGTTTCCGAATGTGTCGCGCTTCCGCCGCGAGTGGGCCCGTATCCCCGGGGCGCCGAATCCGCGCACGTTTGGCTTTGATAAGAAAGGCGAGAACGATGCCGACCTCGCGAACGATTCGCTCGGCGCGGGGTGGTTGAAGTATCACGAGTATTACATCGGCATGCCCGACGTGGATCGCGGCGCCTATCTGGGCGTGCAAACGCGGCATCCCGCGGAGCTGAACGTGAACTACATCGAGCTGCTCGTGCCTTATGACTGGCCGGTCGGCGATTACATCGTCCGCGTGCGAGCCGCGGCGGTGAAGGACTCGCCGCCGGAGCGTCGCTTCCTTGATTTTGGAATCTTTGCCCGCACGGGCAAGGTGCTGAACACTTATGAGATCACCGGCACGATGGAGAATCCGCAGACGATTGAGATTCCTCTCACAATGACTCGCGGGAACATGACCCAGAACAACCGTTTGCTGTTCTTCCGCGAAAAAGGCAGCTGGGACACCAACGAAGAAGGCAATCGGAAACGTGCCGAGGCCGTGAAGCGCAATGGCATCGGCCCCGAGCTGGTGCTTTGGGTGGACTGGATCGAAATCGAACGCGTCCCGAATGCCAAGAAGCCCATGCCGCCCGGTTTTGCCGCGCTGAAGCTGCCGCTCGATGACAAATCTCCCGCGCCCGCCGCCACCGAACTGCATGCAGCCTTCGAGCGCTTCGCCACCGAGGCCTTCCGCGGCACCGTGCCGCCTGCGGACTATGTGAATCGCTTGCTGCGCCTCTACGACGTGCGCCGCAAAGCCGGTGACAAACCCGTGGCCGCCCTGAAGGAGACACTTTCCGTCGTGCTGGCCTCGCCGATGTTTCTTTATCTAGCAGAGAATGGCTCCAAGCAATCGACAGGAGAATGGGGACAGAAGAATAAAAATTCTGAACCTCATTCTTCTGTCCCCATTCTTCTGTCGAACTCCGAACTCGCGATTCGTCTCGCTTACTTCCTCTGGAGCGCCCCGCCGGATGCCGAGCTTCGGAAAAGCGACCTGTCGAAGCCCGAGGTGCTCGCCGCGCAAACCAACCGTCTGCTCGATGACCCGCGCTCGGAGGGCTTTTTGACCGCGTTTGTGCATCAGTGGCTCGGATTGGATCGCATCGACTTCTTTGAGGTGAATCGCGCCCTGTATCCGCGTTTTGACACCGGCACGAAGGTCGCTGCCAAAGGCGAGATCCATGAGACCATCGCGCACATCCTCAAACACAACGCCAGCCTGCGTGATCTGCTCAAAGCCGATTACGTCATCATCAATCGCGTGCTCGCCCACTACTACGGCGTCTCGGGTGTGAAGGGCAACGGCTACGAAAAAGTGCCGCTGCCGAAGGACTCGCCGCGTGGTGGCCTGCTCGGCATGGCAGCCATTCATTTCATGGGTGGCAATGGCGAACGGACCAGCCCCGTCGAACGCGGCGCGTGGGTGCTGCGCAAGCTCCTCCACGATCCACCACCGCCCGCGCCCGCCAACGTCCCAGCCATCACGCGACTCGCCGACCAGGTGCTCACCACTCGCGAGCGCCTGCTCGCGCATCAAGAGGACCCGCAGTGCGCCAGCTGCCATCGCAAGATCGATCCCATCGGCTTCGGCTTGGAAAACTTCGACGCCGCCGGCCAATGGCGCACCGAGGACAGCTACACCGCCCTCGACGCCAACGGCAAACCCGACCCCAAGAGCACCAAGCGCTGGCCCATCGATCCCGCCGCCGCCTTCCACAAAGGCCCGGCTTTCACCGACTTCTTCGCCCTCCGCGACCTCATCGCCAGCAAGTCGAATGCCTTCGCCCGCAGCTTCAGCGAAGCCTTGATCGAGTTCGCCTTGGGAAGGCCGATCGGCTTTCGCGATGAGCCATTGATCGACGACATGATCACTCAAGCCGAGAAGAAGAACCTCGCGATGCGCGAGTTCATTCACGCGCTGGTCAGCAGCAAAGAATTCCACACGAAATGAGCACCTTTTGCTAAGGCCTGTCTTTCTCGCGGTATGAAGCTCCCGAATGTCCGATTCCCACACGCAGCAGGTGCTCCAGCTTTTTGTCCGCCATCAGCCGCGGATCAAGGGCTTCATCCTTGCGCTGCTGCCTGACTTCGCGGCAGCGGAGGATGTGCTGCAGGAGACGTTTCTCGTCGTGCAGCGAAAGGCGGCGGAGTTTGATCCGGGCACGAACTTTCTCGCGTGGGCGTTTCGCATCGCGCGGTTTCAGGTGATGAAGGCGCAGACGGCGCATCAGCGGCATGCGGAGAGGCTCTCGGATGCGGTGCTGGAATCGCTGGCAGACAGCGCGCCGGTGGAGCCGTGGGATGATCACAGGCTCTCGCTGCTGCCGCTTTGTCTCGACAAGCTGGCTCCGCAGGCGCGCCGCATCGTGGATTTGTTTTATCGCGACGAGCACAGGCCTCAGGAGATCGCGCAACGGCTCTCGTGGACGCCTGCGGCGGTCAGCGTGGCACTCAGTCGTGCCCGCAAGGCACTGCGTGAATGCATTGAGCGTCAGCTTGGATCTCAAACCCCTTCCATTTCATGAACGACGAACGTCTCGATCATCTCATCTCGGCTCACCTGCATGGCCTGCTAACTTCGGAGGAGCGCATCGAGCTGGAGCAGCGCCTCCAGCACTCCGCTGCCGATCGTGAGCACTTCTGGCAGGAGGCGGAGCTGCACTCCATGATGCACGCTTCATTGCAAACGGAGACCGTCCTCCCGGAGCGGCAACGCTCGGCGACTACTCCTTGGTTCGCCTGGCGACCACTGACCGCAGCAGCGGCTGGCATCATGTTTGGCATGTTCTGCACGTCGGTGGTGTTCGGTTATGTGATGCCTCGGGCGGTGGCGACGGCCTCACGGTTGTTTGCGCTGGTGGATGGGAGCTTTGAAGGACTGCCTGAGCGTGTGGCAGCGGGCTTTCCTTCTGAGTTCGGAGTATGGAGCGGTGACGAAGCCGAGGCGGCGGACACTGTGGCCGTGGACGGGCGGCGGGCACTACGCTTTGTGCGTGCGGAGCGGGAAGCGGCGCTGCCGAACTACGGCGCGGCATCTTGCGATGTGTATCAGCTTGTCGATTTGAGGTCGCTGAAGGCGGACGTTGACCCCGGCGAGGCCACGCTGGAGCTGAGCGCCCGGTTCATGGATGCTCGGCGGAGCTCGGGAGAGAAGGTAAAGTTCATCTGCCGGCTCTATGCCTTCTCCGGCACACCGGAGGCGCTGCCTGCCGAGTGGCCGCTGTCGCAAAAGGAGGCGCTGGCAGCCGGGTCTGGCACTTTCGACAGCTTTGGTGGGGCTCCAACTACTTGGCAGACCGTCTCCACCAAGATGTTGCTGCCTCCCGGCGCGGATTTTGCGGTGATTCATCTGGTCGTCCACAAGCCGAAGAACCCCGCAGGCACCGAGGCGCTATTTGGTGATCAATTCGCCGATGATGTGCGCCTCACGCTCAAAACCCAGCCGACACTGCCGGTGCGACTGGCGCAGCGCTAACGAGCACCGCTCATGAGCGAGTCCGAACCCACCGAGCACACCCAGAAACTTGTCCGCATGATTCAACGCCAACTTCCCCACGCTCCCGGTCGCGCGTTGGACCTGCTGAGCCAGGTGCCCTGCCGTCACACTCGCCATCGTCTGGCGCGGTTGATCGCTTCGGCATGGTCTCGCTCTGACATCCATCAAGCCTGGAGCGCTGTTTCCGCCTCATCACTGCCCGCCACCGACAAGCAGGTGCTGTTCAATGAACTTTGGAGCTGACACCCCGTATTCCTACCCATTCCGGTCCATCACTGCTCATACCCTTGAACTTCATGCCCACCCGCAATCTCTTCACCGCCACTCTCATCATCTGCGCCATCGGTGCGAGTGCCGCCGAGCAAGCGCTGTCCACCATGCTCTCCAGCCCGTGGGTGCCGGAAAATCCGCACCAGCTCGACTTCAAAGCGCTGCCAAAGGTGCCCAGCGAGCACGTCGTCATCAGCAATGTGCGGGCACAGGGTGCTGATCCGACCAAGCTCAACAAACAGGCGGGTGGTGTGAACCAGCACAACTACCTGGCACATCATGACGGCCGGTTTTGGGCCATGTGGAGTGATGGACCGGGCATCGAGGACCAAGTGGGCCAGCGGGTGAAGTATGCGACGAGCCCCGACGGCTTGAAATGGAGCCAGCCGCAGTTCATGACGCCCATTCCGCCGAACTCGGGGCCAAATTTACCGCACTACGGCACGCGCACGGACAAAGGCATGCGCTGGATCTCGCGCGGGTTCTGGAAACGCGATGGCGAACTGCTCGCACTCGCTTCGCTCGATGAAGCGGCGGGCTTTTTCGGCAAGAGCCTCGAACTCCGCGCCTTCCGCTTCGACAAGGCCACCAGCGAGTGGCGGGATGCTGGTCTCGTCTTTAAAAACACCATCAACAACTTCCCTCCCATCAAGCTGCGCACCGGCGACTGGATGATGTCCCGCCGCATGTTTGATTACTCGAAGAGCGGCGTGCATTTCCTCGTCGGCGGGGTGAAGTCGCTCGACGATTGGCAGTCCTTCCCGGTGCTCGGGAGCGCCTCCGAGCTGAAGGCCGAGGAGCCGGACTGGTGGATTCTCCCGGACAACAAACTTGCCGCCGTCTTCCGCGACAACCGCCGCAGCGGCTTCCTCTACCGCGCCATCTCCGCCGATGAGGGACGCACCTGGACGACCCCGGTGAAGACCAACTTCCCTGATGCCACCTCCAAAATCAGCGGCCTCCGCCTCCGCGATGGTCGCTACGTCCTCGTCTCCAACCCGAACCCGAAGAAGCGTGACCCTCTCACGCTCTCGATCAGCGAGGACGGCCTCGTCTTCAAAAAGATGCTCTACCTCGTCGGCGGTCGTCACATCGACTACCCGCATGTCATCGAGCACGGAGACAGCCTTTTCATCGCCTTCGCCGGAGCCAAGCAAGCCGTCGAGGTGCTAAAAGTGAAGCTCAGCGACATGGATGCAGTGCAGATGCCGGAGAAACCCTTGATCGCCGCACCCAAGCCATGATCATCCCCATGCGTTTCCTTGCCATCACTGCGCTCCTTTGCGGTCAAGCAGTCGCCCAGGACGTCGTCATCTACGGCGGCACGCCGGGCGGCATCAGCACGGCCATCTCGGCGGCGCGGCTGGGGCGCACGGTGACACTTGTCGAATACCATGACCATATCGGCGGCATGACCACTAGCGGACTCGGCAAGAGCGACATCGAAAACCGCGCCATGATCGGGGGTCTGTTCAAAGAGTTCGTCGCGGGCGTGCATGAGCACTATCTGGCGAATTACGGCCCGGAGCACGAGAACACGAAATTGTGTCAGGACGGCTACTACGCGGAGCCGCATGTGGCGGAGAAGGTCTTCGAGGCGATGATCGCCAAAGAGCCGCAAATCACCGTTCTGAGAGGCTGGCGGCTGAAAGCGGCCGAAGTGACTGAAAACAAGCTGCGCGGCATCACGCTCGTGAATCGCCGGAACAACGAAGAAAGGTATCTGAAGGCCAAAGTGTTCGTGGATGCCACTTACGAGGGCGATTTGTATGCAGCGTCCGGGGTGAGGTTCAGGGTCGGTCGCGAGTCACGCGAGGAGTTTGGTGAACCTCACGCTGGCGTCGTCTATTTCGACTATCAGACCCACGAGTTCCTCCCCGGCACCACCGGCGCGGGTGATGACGCTTTGCCCGCCTACACCTACCGGCTGTGTTTGACCAAAGACCCCGCGAATGCCCTGCGCATGACCTCGCCGCCGCCCGGTTATGACCGCCGGGACTACCTCGGCTACTTCGATGATCTCCAAGCGGGCCGCCTCGCCGGGCCGAAGGTCTTCAAACCCGGACGCGGCTACAATCCGAAGCATTTCGACACGCTCGTGCGTGCGTTGTCCGTCGCCGACATCCCAAACTGCAAGTGTGATGTGAACATCAACCCGCGCCCGCTCGGATTTCCCTTCCCCGAGGAGAATCGCGGCTACATCAAGGGCGATGAGGCCACCCGCGAGCGCATCCGCCAGCGGCATCGCAGCCTCGTGCTCGGCCTGCTCTGGTTCCTGCAAAACGATCCCGAAGTGCCCGAGTCGCATCGCGCTCTCGCCAACGAGATGCACCTGCCGAAGGACGAGTTCACCGACAACGCCCACTTCCCCTGGCAGCTCTATGTGCGCGAAGGCCGCCGCCTCGTCGGCAAATACACCCTCACGCAGCACGACATCACCGGCAAAGGCCAGGAGCCAAAGCATCACGCCGACAGCATCGCCGTGGGCGAGTTTCCTATCGACAGCTTCCCCTGCCGCAAACGCCAGCCCGGCGACACCCTCGTGCTCGAAGGCTACCTCGGCATGTTGGATTACATTACCCGGCCTTACGAGATCCCGTATCGCATCTTAATCCCCGAAAAGACCGACGGCCTCATCGTCCCCGTCGCCGCCAGCACCACGCACGTCGCCTTCTCCAGCATCCGCATGGAGCCGACATGGATGGCGCTCGGCCAGGCTGCGGGAACGGCCGCGCATCTCGCCATTCAGAAGTCCACCGAACCTCGCACCGTATCCATCCCCGACCTGCAAAAGCTGCTAGTCAAACAAGGCCAAGTCATCCGCCACGCCAAACATTGAAGACCATTCTCCTGTCCCCATTCTTTTGTCGAAACAACTGCACATCATGCACACCCGCCGCCACTTTCTCCGCAGTTCCACCGCGCTGATCACCTTGCCCGCGCTGGAATCCATCGGCTTCAAAGCCTTTGCTGCCCCAAAAACCGCCACCCCGCCAAAGCGGATTATTTTCCTCGGCTTCGGCTGGGGCGTAACGAATGAGACGTGGTTTCCGGATGTGAAGAAAACCGGTGCGGCGTGGGAGCTTTCGGAGGGCTTGAAGCCGCTCGCTCGGCATCAGAAGGACATCACGGTGGTGCAAGGATGCTCGAACAAGTTTGCGAACGAGGCGCACTGGGGGAGCACCTTCTGGCTCACGGGGGCAAATCGCTATGCGGAGCCGGGACAGAGCTTTCATAACAGCATCAGCGCGGATCAGGTGGCGGCGGCGCATCTCGGCAAAGACACGCGTTTTGGCTCGATTCAGCTCAACACGCCCGATGCGCAGAACTCGGGGCACGGGCCAGGATTGTCGCTGGCATGGGATGTGCGTGGCAAACCGCTCTCGGGGCTCGAAAACCCCGTCGCGGCGTTTCACCGGCTGTTTTCCAATGACACCACACCGCTGAGCGAACGGCAGGCGATGCTTGCGCAGAAGCGCAGCGTGCTTGATGCGGTGCTGGAGGATGCGAAACGGGTGCAAAACGGCCTCACGAAGACCGACACCGACAAATTGGACGAGTATTTCCAAAGCATCCGGGACATCGAGGTGCGGCTCGGCAAGGACGAGCAATGGCTGAGCGTGCCGAAGGCCAAGCCACCAGTCGCGGAGCCGAAACCGGGCCTCGCAGGCAAGGAGGAGATCAAGGTGATGTATGACCTAATCGTCGCCGCACTCCAGACGGATAGCACACGCGTGCTGACGTATCGCCAGCCGGTCGGGACGCTGTTACAGAGCCTCGACATCAAGGTCGCACCGCACGACATGAGCCACTACTCGCCCGGCGACCGCATGGCGGCCTCGCAGAAGCGTGATGCGACGCAGAGCGAACTGCTCGCCGGCCTCATCGACAAGCTGAAGTCCACGAAGGAAGCGGATGGAACGAGTTTGTTTGATCACGTCGCGCTCGCGTATGGCAGCAACATTCGCACGATTCACTACCTCGACAACTGCCCCACGCTCCTCACTGGCGGGGGTGCGAAGCTCAAGCTCGGCCAGCACCTCGTGCTGCCTAAGGACACACCGCTTTGCAATGTGTGGCTGACGATGCTCCACGGCCTCGGCATCGAAGCCGAACGCCACGGCGATAGCACCGGCGTGGTGAAAGAGTTCATCGTGTAACAGGCTGCATCTATAGGCAGAAGAATGGGGGCAAGAGAATGAATGACTCCCTGAATCCATTCTTCTGCCCCCATTCTCCTGCCTATTTCAGTCAATGAATCCGTTTCTCGTTCTCTCATTACCCCTGCTGCTTCTCGCCCCGTTGATCTCGGCGCGCGCCGCCGATGCACCCCAAGCCACACTCGACGCTAAACACCGCGCTTTTTTCAAAGACAACTGCCTCACCTGCCACAACGCCGAAAAGCAGAAGGGCAAGGTGCGGCTGGATGACATCGCGTTCACCGTGGACAATGTCGAGAAAGCCGATCTTTGGCAAAAGGTGCTGAACTCGATCAACTCGGGTGAAATGCCGCCGGAGGATGAAAAGCAGCCGGATGCGGAGGCGAAGACGGAGTTCCTTGATGACCTCTCGCGCATGCTCGTGACGGCGCGGGCGGTGCTGAGCGACAGCGGCGGCAAGATCACGATGCGGAGGCTGAACCGGCGTGAATACAAGAACACGATCCGCGATCTTCTCGGCGTGGACTTGCGTGTGAACGAATTGCCTGCCGATGGCGGCGCGGGGACCTTCGACACGGTGGGATCGTCGCTGTTCATGTCGAGCGACCAGTTTGAGCAATACCTCGCGCTTGGTCGGCAGGCGTTGGATGAGCATTTTGCGCGTTTCAACGCACTTCCGCCCATGCGTGAACTAAAGGTTCACATCGAGGCGGAGAACAACAAGGAGCGCATCATCAAGGGTCTGCGTGAGCGGACCGATGCGCGTGAGCGTTATTTGAAATGGACCGCGGCTGTCGAAGCTGCGACTGCCAGGCCGGAGAACGCGGCTCTTGTCGCCAAAATCCGCCAGGAGAAGCCGAACGACGCGAATGCGCTGCACAGCCAGTGGTCAAGCCTCAAGTCGGCTCCATCGCCTGCCGACTTTGGTTTCACGGACGCGGTCCACGCCGAGCACATGGGCCGACGCGACTGGAACCACTTCGTGCCGCATCACCGTGCTTATGTGGACCATCCGCTGACCAAGACCGGCACCTTTTTGACCATTGATGATGCCTATGTGAACAACCGGCAAATCTTCCAGATTCCCTCCGAATGGCCCGCGGGCGATTACGTTGTGCGAATCCGCACCGGAGTCGCGAAGAACATTCCGCGTGAGCGCCGCTTCATGGAGTTTGGCCCGCAGGATCCGAGTGGCGTGTGCACGGTGATGAGCACGCATGAGATCACTGGCACGCCGGACAGGCCGCAAACGCTGGAGATTCCGCTGAAACTCTCCGAGTCCAAGGTGCGCCTATTCATGCTGCGCGAGCGCGGTTCCCACGACTCCGACGCCGATGCCAGCCGCCTCTTTGCCGAGGCGAAGCAGCGCAACGGCATCGGCCCGGAGTTCGCCATCTGGATTGATTGGATCGAAGTCGGGAGTGCGAATGCGCCCGCTTTGACGAAGACGGTCAAAGAGCGTCGCGAAGTCGAGCTTCATGCGAACGCGATGGTCGGTGGCACTTACAATGGCTACTTCAAAGGCGGCTACGAGGCGGCGAAGAAGTTCATGGAGACCAAGCAGCCGCAGAAGGGCATCCCGGACGAGCAGGAGGCGAAGTTTCGCATTCGTGGCTTCGAGCAGAACGGGCCGACCTTTGAGCGTTACCTGAACGATCCGCTGACGAAGACCGGCTCTTATTTGACGATCTACAACGTGCACACCGAGGAGGTCATCACGCTGCCGCCGGATCAGCCTTCGGGCTGGCTGAAGACGAAGCATGAGGTCGAGAAGGCCGAGCCGGGCGAATACAAGCTGCGCTTCCGCATCGGCGCGGTGCAAGGCACGCCGAAGGAGCGGCACTTCGTCGCGCTCGGCAGTCGCATGGAGCAGGAAGAGCGTGAGGATTTTACTTTGATGCAGACCTTCCAGATCAGCGGCAGCACCGATGCGCCGCAGGTCATCGAAGTGCCCGTGAGCATCACCGCGAATGGTCCGCGCACTTTCGTGCTGCGCGAGAAGCGCGATGTGAAGCTGGACCACGATCTTTTCACCACGGCGCAGAAGGAAACCGGTGTCGGACCGCCGTCGGCACTCTGGATTGATTGGGTGGAGTGGGAAGGACCGCTCGCACCCGCGAATGCAAAAAGAAGCGTGCCCCCAGTGCTCGCTGCTGGAGAGACGAATGCACGCCAAGTGCTCGAAACCTTCGCCAAACGTGCTTTTCGCGGCAAAACGCCTTCCACAGCCTTTTTGGATAAATTGGCCGCTTTACACGAAACACGGCTCAAAGCCGGTGAGAGCTTCGACAAGGCCATTCGCGAGCCTTTGAGCGTCGTTTTGGCCTCACCGGGGTTTTTGTATCTTCAGGAAAGTGGTTTGAGCTTTAGCTCAAGTGAGCGGGCTGAAGTTGGGCTGAAGCCCAAGCTACTTTCTCAGCCCGAACTCGCGTCACGCCTGTCCTACTTCCTATGGAGCGCTCCGCCGGATGAGTCACTGCTCAAATCCGACCTCACGAAGCCCGAAGTGATCGCCCGCGAGGTGGATCGCATGATTGCCAGTCCGAAGGCGGACGAGTTTGTCAGCGGCTTCGTGCATCAGTGGCTTGGCATGGACCGGCTCGACTTCTTCCAGTTCGACACGAGGCAGTTTCGCGACTTCGATGAAAGCGCGAAGGCCGCCGCGCGGCGCGAAGTTTATGAAACCTTCACGCATCTCCTTCGCCACAACGGTAGCCTCACCCAATTGCTCAAGAGCGACGAAATCCACGTCAACGGCCTGCTCGCCACCTACTACGGCATCGAAGGCATCAGCGGCGATGCGTTTCAAAAAGTGAAACTGCCCGCAGGCTCGCCACGCGGCGGATTGCTCGGCATGGCGGCTATTCTTGCGATGGGCAGCAACGGCGAACGCACGAGCCCCGTCGAACGCGGTGCGTGGGTGCTGCGCAAGCTCCTCCACAACCCGCCTCCGCCCGCGCCGCCGAACGTGCCTCAGATCACGCGCCTCGAAAACAAGCTGCTGAATACCCGCGAGCGCCTCCTCGCACATCAGGAGGAGCCGCAGTGCCTGCAATGCCATCGCAAGATCGACTTCATCGGCTTCGGCCTTGAAAACTTCAACGCCGCCGGCAAATGGCGCACCGAGGAGACCTACGAGAAACGCGGCGTCGGCAAGAAAACCTGGCCCATCGACCCCCGCGGCCATTTTTACAACGGCCCAGCCTTCCAAGACTACTTCCAGCTCCGCGACCTCATCGCCGCCAGGAGCGACGAATTCGCGCGAGGCTTCACCGAAGCCCTCATCGAGTATGCGCTCGGCCGTCCCTATGGCTTCACCGACGCCGCGCTCGCGGATGCTGTCGTGAAGCGCGCGAAGGCGAAGGGCTTTGCGATGAAGGAGTTCTTCGTCGCGCTGGCCTCCAGCAAAGAATTTCAACGCAAATAGCGCCACGAACAGCGTTTCACTGTCGCCTCCCTTCCCCATGAAAACCCGCCGTCACTTTCTCCAGTCCAGCACCTCGCTCATTGCCCTGCCAGCTTTGGATTCACTGGGTTTTCGTCGATTTGCTTCCGCCGCGACTCCGGCGACACCGCCGAAGCGGCTCGTGTTTCTTGGCTTTGGCTGGGGCATCACAACGGAGACTTGGTTTCCGGACATGAAGCAGACGGGGAAGGATTACACGCTGCCGGAGGGCTTGAAGCCGCTGGCGAGGCACAAGGCGGACTTCACGGTGGTGCAGGGGCTTTGGAACAAATACTCAAACGAAGGGCACTGGGGCAGCACGATGTGGCTCACGGGCGCGAACCGTTTCGCCGAGCCGGGGCAGACGTTTCACAACAGCATCTCGGCAGATCAGGTCGCAGCGGCGAAGCTGGGCATGGACACGCGTTTTGCCTCGCTCCAACTGAATGGCAGCGAGAACGCGGAGGCTTCGGGGCATGGGCCGGGGCTTTCGATGGCCTGGGACGTGAGCGGCAAGCCCATCGGCGGCCACAAAGGTCCGGTGGAGGCGTTTCATCGGCTGTTTTCCAAGGACACGACGCCCATTGAGCAGCAAAAGGCGATGCTCGCGCAGAAGCGCAGTGTGCTCGACACCGTGATGGAGAACGCGAAGGCCATGCAGCGCGGTCTGGGCAAGAACGACCGGGCGAAGCTCGACGAATACTTCCAGGGCATCCGTGACATCGAGACGCGCCTCGCGAAGGACGAGCAATGGATCGGCGTGCCGCAGCCGAAAGCACCGATTCCTCAGCCGCAGGAAGGCCTGGCGGGCAAGGAGGAGATCAAGATCATGTATGACATCATCATCGCCGCGATGCAGACGGACAGCACGCGCGTGCTGACCTATCGCCAGCCGGTGAGCACGCTGCTGACGAGCATCGGCATCAAAGTCGCGCCGCATGACATGAGCCACTACCACTCCACGATGGGCGAAAAGCTCGCCGCCTCGCAGCAGCGAGACCTCGTGCAGAGCGAACTGCTCGCCGGACTCATCGACAAGCTCAAAGCGACGAAGGAAGCCGATGGCAGCCGTCTTTTCGACCATGTCGCCCTCGCCTACGGCAGCAACATCCGCACCGAGCACAATCTCGACAACTGCCCCACGCTGCTCACTGGCGGCGGTGCGGGCATCAAGCTCGGCCACAACATCGTCGCATCGAAGGACACGCCGCTTTGCAATGCATGGCTGACCTTGCTCCACGGCATCGGCGTGAATGCCGAGCGCCATGGCGACAGCTCGGGTGTGCTGAAGGAGATCGTGGCGTGACGAGAAACAGGGCAGTGGCGATTTTTGCGGCACACTTCTCCCATCGTGTGGCATGTGGAGTCCAGATCGTCTCTTGCTGTAAAATGTGGCGGCAAAGAAGCGTCCCAAGCAGATGATACGCATCCTTCCCCCTCTGTTCCCATTTGCCTTGTTAGCGACTGCCGCGCAGCTGGTGTTTGAAGACAACGACGGACCCGGGCAAAGGCAAGCACACGGTCTTCATGGCGGATGCCCCTGAGTATCGCTCGGAGGAGTCGCTGCCAGGGCTGGCGCGGCTGCCGGCGAAGCATCAGGACTTCAAGTGCACCGCGCTGTTTGACGTCGACAAGGAGTCGGGTGAAATCGTCGCGGGCGATTCGTAGAACATGCCGGGGATCGCAAGGCCGTGGACCGGGTTTTTCCGCAAACTTTGAGTCGGATGAGGTGAATGCAGTTTGGGCTGACATTGATGGCGGGAGGAAGGTCAGCCAAGACCACCGGCTTCCGCCACATCATCGACGCCCGCCTCACGCACCCTCCGCCACCACGCAGTCACCCAATTCACCACCACTATCGTCAAGCATTTTGAGGACTTGGGGTTTGAGAAGGTGTGGAGTCCCTTGCTTGCAGAATGACAATCACCTTCTAAGCCCCTTCCCTCTCGTCCCCGAAACCGTCCGCCTCTTATCCGCCCAAAACGGCACGCGCGTCCTGCATAGCGGTGTTTGGGCATGAGCCAAAGCCCTGTACCCTTCCATCACTCAATCCCTTGCCGTGCCGGAAAGAGGCTCCTATGTTTCCAGCGTTTTGCATCCCGTCTTCCCCCAACTGACCACCCGGCTCCGGCCGTTGCTCCAAAAGGCGCTGGGGTCGCGCATGGTGTCGGGGTTTGTCCTGGTGGCGGTGCTGACCGTGGCTTCCAAGGCAGTTTCCTTTCTCAAGGATGCGGCGGTGGCGAGGCAGTTCGGCATCAGCGATGAACTGGACGCCTTCATGTTCTCCTTCGGGCTGCTGACCTTTGTCGCGGCTCTCATCGGTGGCGGGCTGCCGGAGGCCTTCCTGCCCCAGTTTGCCGAGGTCACTCATCAGAAGGATGCCCTGCGAGCACGGCGTCTGGCGGTGCAAAGCAGCCTGGTGCATGGACTCAGCCTGCTGGCGGTGGGCCTGGTCATCTATCTGCTGGCCCCCTCCATCGTGGCCTGGACCACACGCGGTTTCTCACCGGAAAAACAGGAGCTGTCGAGCCGGCTGCTGCGCGACCTGCTGCCCTTCATGCTGTCGTTCGGCCTGAGCTACCAGCTGGGCACCTGGCTGCGGGCCGACAAACAGTTCCTGGCGGCCACGGCGGCCCCGATGCTGGTGCCTCTGGCGATCCTGGGCTGGCTGGTGGCGGGTCGGACCCAGCCCGATGTGCAGCTTCTCGTCTCCGGCACGGTCGCCGGCGCACTGCTGCACCTGCTGGTCCTGATCCTGGTTCTCTGGAGAAAGGAAGCCCTCACGGTGGGCTTCGTGGCAGGATGTCTGAGCCGGGCAGAGCCGGAGCTGAAGAAGGTGGTGCAGAATTCCCTGCCCTTCCTGTTTGCCGGCGGCATCTTCAGCAGCGCGGTGGTGGTGGACCAGACGATGGCCTCCTGGCTGGAAGCCGGGAGCGTGACAGTACTCAGCTACACGGACAAGGTCTGCGGCATCATCCTGGCGGTCACGGCGGGACCGAGCTGCGATGTGCTGTTCCCTTTCTTCGCCGACAAGGTGGCGCGACGTGACTGGCTGGGCGTTCGGCAGCAGCTTTTCACCAGTGCGGCGATGATCCTCAGTCTGGCGCTGCCGGCGGCGCTGCTGCTCTGTGCGCTGGCTCCCTGGGTGATCTGGCTGCTCTTTGAGCGCGGCTCCTTCATCCCTGAGGACACGGCGCGTGTGGCCGCCGTGCTGCGTTTCGCCGCCCTGCAGATTCCCTTTTACATCATCGGCAGCCTGGCTTCGCGCGTGGTGGTGGCCATGCAGGCGACCCGTTTCATCATGCTGCTTTCCACGGTCGGCCTGGTGGGCAACGCCCTGCTGAACTGGGTGCTGATGCGTCCGCTGGGCACGGCGGGCATCGCGCTCTCAACGGTCATCATCCAGATGATCTCAGCCCTCATGGCCTGCCTCTATGTACTGAAACAGATCCGGCACAGGCTTGCGACCTCCAAGGCCAAGGTCAACCCCAAGACACAAAAAACCGCCGCGAAGAAAACTTCGCGGCGGAAAAAGAAGAACAGACGCTGACCGGCAGATTATTTGCCGGGAACGCCGAACACCTGGACTTCGCAGTAATGGTTCATCTCGTTGGAGGTGTTGCCATTGCTGGTCAGGCGGACGTAGCGGGCCTTGGTGCCCTTGGCGTCGATCACGCGGCCATGGTTGGTCTCAATGTAGGCGGGGTCGGAACCGGCGCCGAGCTTGAGGGTGTCGTCGTGGTCGGAGTTCCAGATGGTGGTGACACCGTTCTTGAACTCAGGATCGTCGGAGAGCTGGACGACGACGTCGACATACGCCTGGGCCTGCTTGTGGTAGTGCCACATGGCGACCTTGCTGAGGGTAGTGGCGGCGCCGAGGTCGATCTGCACCCACTGAGGCCCAGGGGCAAGTTCGACGAAGCAGCCGTCGGAACCGTCGGCGTCGCCGTCGGTGACGAGAGGAAGGTCGCCGATGATCGGGGCGGGGTCGCTGGAGGTCACGGTCTTGCCCTTGGCCAGGTTCACGGTGCCCTTGGGAGCCATGAAGGTCTTGATGATCTTGCTGGGATCAGGCTTTTCCAGGTTGGGCAGCTGGGCGGGAACGGGCGTGCCGATGAACATGGGCTTCGGGAAGTCGATTTTGACTTCCTCCTGGTCGCCAGCAGGCGCAGCAGGAGCGGCGGCCGTTGCAGCGGCAGCTGCGGGAGCCTTGGCGGCGTCGGCCGCAGGGGCGGCGGCGTCTTTCTTTTCTCCGCAGGACACGAGGGCCAGCGAGAGGAGGAGGGCGGGTGTGGTGTATTTCATGGGGGAGATCAAGCGTAGGGCGGATGATGGAAAGCAGGCTGAAAACTGCAAACTGAGAACTGAAAAATGCCGGGGCAGTTTTTTCAGGTTCTCAGTCTGCGCTTAGAATCCGTAATGGAAGGGGATCAAACCTCGAAGTCAGCCGGTGTGAAGATGTGCTTCTGGCCGGTCTTCAGACACTCGTAGGCGGTGAGCACCGTGACGCATGACTTGAAGGCCTCGACGACGTTGCAAGTGAGGTGGTCGTGGCTCTTTTTCTGAACCGCCTCGATGAAGTTCGCCACATGCGGGGTGTGGGGATAGACATCAAGGATGACCGGAATTTCCCAGGGGTCGAGCGCCTTGGATTCACGCGCATCGGCCACGGCCTTGGCGGTGCCGGACACGTTGTAGGACTTGGGCGGCGGCTTGACCCAGGAGCGGGTGTGCTCCCAGAACTTGTTCTTCACGGCATCCGGGGCCTTCACCAGGACCGGGTTGTCTCCGGCGGCATACTGACTCCAGTCGTTGGAGGGCTCGGCATAGACCTGGTTGTAGGTCGGGCTTTCCGAAATGATAGCGGAGCCGGACACGCCCATGTGCTTCTCGTAGTAGCCCTGGGAGCCGGTGGTGGTAAGCACCTGATAGTAGGCACGCATCACGCCGTCCTTGGTCTTGTACTCATAAAGGCACATGACGTTGTCAGGCAGTTCAAACTTGGCCTTGGGCGCGCCATCAGGGCCGGCCGTGCCATCGTAGTAATCGACGCCTCCGGTGGCGAAGAGGGACACCGGGGTGGTTTCATACATCCAGTTGAACATGTCGATCTGGTGAGCGCCGAGGTCGGAGATCGGACCACCGCCGTATTTGGCGAACCAGCGCCAGTTGCGGAACTGCTCCATGCTGTCGAACCCGTACTTCGCGAGCATTTCGGAGGGGATTTCCTGGTTCTTCGGCACGCCGAGGGGCTGGGAGGCGGCAACGCCGCGGTTCCACTGGCCGTAGCAGTGCGTGACCCGGCCGAGCAGGCCCTTCTTGATGATCTTTTCGCGAAGGTGGATGTAGCGGGGGTTGGAGTGGCGCTGGTGACCGATCTGGAAGATGCCGCCGGTCTGTTTCCAGGCGCGGACCATGTCCTTGGCGCCGTCGATCGTGTTGGACATCATCTTCTCGCAATACACGGCCTTGCCCTTTTCCAGGCAGAGGCGGGAGAACGGAGCGTGCAGATGGTCGGGGGTGGCGATGAAGACGGCCTCGATATCAGGCTGCTTCTCAAGCATCTCCTCGATGGTTTCGTATTCAGCGACCGGGCCGTTGACCTGGTGCTTGTTTTCAAAGGCCATTCGACGGGCCACCGGAGTGCGGTTGTACTTCCAGATGTCACAGACGGCCACCCACTGGATGCCGCTGGGGATTTTGGAGGCGGCGACGCGGAGCCGGTCACCCTGGGCACCGCAGCCAACGAGAGCGCACTTGATGGTGCGACCGGCGGCCTCGCCCTGGGCGACGGCGCTTTTGGCGGTGGCAAGGTAGAGGCTGCCGCCGGCCACCGCGCTACTGCGCAGGAATCCACGGCGATCCATGAATTTGGAGAGCCCGCTGACGGGCTTTGAGGAAGGAAGGTCTTGGCTCATAGCTTCAAGGGAGCTTTACGGGCTGTCTAACTTCAGGCTTCAGCGCTTTTTTCAGCGGAGGCACCGCATTTTTTGCGGCGAAGCAGGCCGTCGAGGGAGAGGTAGCCATGCTTCACGGTGCTGAGAGCGAGGAAGACGATCATGACGCCGATGCCGATGTTGACGCCGAGCTCGGTGTCGTCAGGCAGGGCGGCGAGGCCGAAACCGAGGGAGAGGAAGGTCAGGCCGGCGGCCAGAAGGGAGAGTTCGCTGAAAAGGCCCACGGCGACCCAGATGCCGACGATGAGAAGCACAAAGCCGATGCTGTGCGCGTAGGCGTCGATGGCGGAGGCAGGCAGGACCGAGGGAAGAAAGCTGTTTTCGGACATCAGCTTGGCGATGAGGCCCGTCTTGGTGTCGTAATTGGCCATGTTGAAGGTGGCGGCGGCACCATCACCCGCACGGAACTTGTCCAGACCAGCCATGAAAAGACGCAGGCCGACCCAGAGACGGGTGATGAGGTTGGCGGCGGCAAGGTCGAAGCGCGGGCAGCAGTGGGAGGAGCAGGCTTTGTCAGACATGGAGGTGTTGCTGGTTGGGGCGGAGTTATTTCGATTAAACGGGGGCGGTGAGTGTGAACGGAGGCAGGGGGAAATCCAGCGGAATTTCCAGACTGACAAGAACGCCACGCTCAGGGCTGAGAACGACGGCCAATCTTGATTCGCGCCAAAAAAAACTCGTTAAACCAGCCAGAGTGCCCCTGGCTTTAGGGCGTAATGGAAACCGCCACATGTGGCGTCATTTGCCACAGGGAATGAGGCGTCCAGAATGCCTCATGAGCCGCAGCCTGCACCACCTGTTTCCGCCCTATCCCCTCGCGGATCAGCGGAGCTATGGCGACAAGCTTTTCGAGGCAGCCCAACGGGTGCTTGAGAGCGGCCATTACATCCTTGGAAGTGAGACGGAGGCCTTCGAACAAGAATTCGCCCGTTACCTCGGCATCGGGCATGTGACCGGCACCGCCAACGGCACGGACGGCATCGAGCTCATGCTGCGCGCCCTGGACATCCGAGACGGCAGCGCCGTCCTGCTGCCGGCGCATGCCCCGTCGGCTGTGGCTGCCGGGGTTCGCCGGGCCGGTGCCGAGCCTGTTTTTGCCGACATCGATAAAAACACCTTCACGCTTTGTCCCGAGTCCGTCGCCGAGGTGCTCAAACAGCAAGGGCCAGACCGGGTTAAGGCCGTGCTGGCCGTTCATCTCTATGGTCATCCGGCCGAACTGGGAGCCTTGCTGGAATTGGCCCGGAACCATGGGGCCGCGCTGCTCGAAGATGCCTCCCAATCCCATGCCGCCCTATGGCAGGGCAGGATGACCGGCACGCTGGGCCGGGCCTCGGTGTTCAGCTTTTATCCCACTAAGAATCTGGCAGCGCTGGGCGATGCCGGCGCGGTGGCCACGAATGACGCCGGGCTCGCCGAGCGCTTTTCCAGACTCAGGCAGTATGGCTGGCAGGAACGACACATTAGCGAGGAGGATGGGATCAACAGTCGCCTGGATGAACTGCAGGCCGCCATGCTCAGGGTCAAGCTCGCCAGACTGGATGCAGCGAACCTTCGACGCAGGCAGCTGGCGGCGGTTTACGATGCCAGACTGGGCGGCCTTCACGGCATCGCCACCCCTGTGGTGAGGCCCGGTTGTGAGCATGTCTACCATCAATATGTGATACGCTGCAGCAACCGGGACCGGCTGATGACGCCGCTCAAGGCCGCCGGAGTGCCGGTGGCGGTTCATTATCCCGTGCCCCTTCACCGCCAGCCTGCCTTTGCCCAGGACAGTCATTTTCCATGTTCGGAAGAAGCCGTGCGCGAAGTGCTTTCCCTGCCCCTGCACCCTCATCTTTCCGATGAGGCGGTTCATGGCGTCTGCGATGTCATTGAATTCACCCTGTCATGAATGCCGCTGAATATGACCTGCTCAGAAGCGTCGAGGACCACCACTGGTGGCACCGCCTTCTGCGTGGACAGGTCATGCGGGTGGTCGAAGAAAAGCTGAGGGGGCGCGGCCGCCTGCTGGATGCCGGTTGCGGCACGGGAGGCATGCTCAGGCATCTGCAAAAGCACGCCTCAGGCCTGGATCTCAGCGGCCTGGACCATTCACAAGCCGCCGTCAGGCATTGCCATGAACGGGGAGTTCCCGCGATCAAGGGCTCGCTGCACGACATGCCTTTCAAGGCCGGATTCTTCGACATGATCCTGAGCCTGGACGTCCTTTACCATCAAGCTGTCGAGGAATCCAGGGCTCTGGCTGAAATGCACCGTGTCCTGAAGCGCGGAGGCTGGCTGGTGGTCAACCTGCCCGCCTTCAACTGCCTGCGGGGATCACACGACGAAGCCGTCCAGGGCGCGCGGCGCTATCAGGCCGACGAGATACAGGCGATGCTCGCTCGTCACGGATTTGAAGGGGTGTGCTCGCATTACTGGAACGCCTGGTCCTTCCTGCCGATGCTGCTCTGGCGGCAGATCAGCCAATGCCGGCGACACCCGCAGCAGGAGGTGAAATCAGACCTAACCATGCAGATCGGCTGGCTGACAAACCTGCTCTACGGCATTGGTGTCATGGACGTGCATGCCTGCCGAAGCCTGCACATTCCCTTCGGATCCTCCGTCTTTGCCGTTGCCAGAAAAGCCGGGCCGCCAGGAAAAGGAGGACGCCTGTGAACCATCCCGCGCCAGCCACCATTGAACTGTCCTTTGTTGTCGCCCTCTACAACACCGGCCCGACGCTTTTACGCCTGCTTGAGGCGTTCCGCGAGCTGAACTGCCCCCATGCCTGGGAGCTGGTGCTGGTCGATGACGGCAGCACGGATGACACATGCGTTCGTCTGAACCATCTGCCGTCGGACTTTCCCGCCCCCATCACCTGCGTGCGGCTGGCCAGGAACTATGGTGAACATGCCGCCGTCCTGGAAGGCTGCCGACGAAGCTCCGGAAACCATGTCGTCTGCCTCGATGACGACCTGCAGAACCCTCCCGTCGAGGCCCTCCGGCTGGCGGAACACCTCATGAGCAGCGGTGCCGACGTGGCCTATTCGTACTATGAGGAGAAGAAACATCACTGGTTCCGCAACCTGGGCAGCCGCGCGGTCAACGCCTGCGCCTCGTACCTGCTGAACAAGCCGCAGGACCTCTACCTGTCGAGCTTCCGCGCCATGCGGCGTGAGCTTCTGGAGCGCATCATCGGCTACCGGGGCCCCTACCCTTACATCGACGGGATGATCCTGGGCGCCACCAACCGGATCACCCGGCTCAAGGTCGCCCACGCGGGGCGGGCTTCCGGCAAAAGTGGTTATACTCCGCGCAAGCTCGTCCGGCTTGCCCTCACCGTGCTCTGCGACTTCAGCGTCATGCCCCTGCGCATCGCCAGCGTGCTGGGCATGCTGCTCTGCCTGCTGGGGCTGGCGATCGTGGCCGAGGTTGTGCTGGAAATGGCGCTGATGGTCAGGCAGCAGGCCGGGTGGGCGTCTCTCATGGGGGCGCTGACGGTCTTCAGCGGCGCCCAACTCCTCATGCTCGGCATCGTCGGAGAATATGTCGGCCGGGCCTTCCTCACCATCTCGGGCAAGCCGCAGTCGTTTGTGAGAAGCGTTGAACATCATCCCGCGCCAGGAGGGTCTGCGTCATGATCCAGGATCTCCAGCACGTCGCCAGCCAGAGCCCTGTCAGGGGGGTGCGCAGGTTTGAAATGCGTCATGTGGCGGATCCGGTCCGAGGCAACCTGACCATGGCGGAGTTCAGCGATGACCTGCCCTTCATCCCCTGCCGTTACTTCATCACCTACGCCATTCCGGTCAGCCAGATGCGGGGGGATCATGCGCATCTCTGCTGCTCCCAGTTCGTTGTCTGCGTCAGCGGCTGCTGTGATGTCAGCCTGGACGACGGCCTGCATCAGGACGTGTTTCACCTCGACCGCCCGACTCTCGGGCTGCTGATTCCTCCGCTGACCTGGACGAAGGTGAATCACCGGACGGCGGATTCAGCATTGCTCGTGCTGGCCTCCCATCCGTATGAAGCCAGGGATTACATTCATGATTACCGGCGCTTTCTGACCCTGGCGTCCCCGGAAGAACTTCCACCCCCTCAAGCATGACTTCGTCCGCCCCAAGACACGGCTCCGAACGCTCCATCTGGCACACCTGGTCGGAGCTGACAATGTTCATGCGCAGGCAGCCCCGCTGGCTTTCCATCCTGCCCCCCCTGCTTCTCACCCTTATCATGGGTTGGCTGGATGATGTGACTGGCTGGGAAGTTAGCCTTTTCATCTTCTATGCCGTACCCATCGTGATCGCCGTCTGGTGGGACGGCATTGCCGCCGGCCTCATTGTCACCGCACTGGCCGGGGCCGCCTGGTGGTTTGCCAACCGTGACACCCACCCCTATGAAACCCAGCTCGGTTACACCTGGGCGCTGTTCAACCGCGAGTTCTACTTCGGCGTGGTGGTCTTTGCCATCATGGCCGCCCGCAAGAAGCAGGATGCGGATGCGGCGAGGATTCAGATGCTCGAGGAACGCCGCCAGCTGGAGGCCGACATCGTCAGCGTCAGCGAGCATGAGCAGCAGCGCATCGGCCGCGACCTGCACGACGGACTCTGCCAGCATCTCGCGGCCATCGGCTGCGCCGCCAGGGTGCTGGCGGAAGAACTGCAGGCCCGCTCCATTCCTGAGGCGCACGACGCCATCATGATCGAGGAGTCCATCCAGCAGGCCGTGCTGGAGGCCCGCAACCTCGCGCACGGAATCTTTCCCGTGCACGTGGACCGCAACGGACTCTCGGCCGCCCTCTCTGACCTTGCCCGAAGCACCAGCCGTCTGACCGGCGTGCGCATCCGCATGGAGGAGGCCGCCGAGGTGCATTTGGAGGACCCCGAAGCCGCCATGCATCTCTACCGCATCGCCCAGGAGGCGGTGGCCAACGCTGTCAGGCATGGGGCCGCCCGCGAGATCATCATCGGACTTCACCTGGGTGAAACCGTGCTGGAAATGCGGATTGAAGACAATGGCTCCGGCATGCCCTCCAACGCCTCCCCGGCAGGCATGGGACTGCGCACCATGCGCTACCGCGCCCAGATGCTTGGAGCTGATCTGACCATCCAGGACAAGCCTGGCGGGGGCACTTCGGTCTGCTGCCGTCTTCCCCTCGCCAGAAACACCGACGAAGATCATGAACAACACTGAAAAAAAACCGGCCGGCCACTGCAAGGTGCTTCTGGTCGAGGATCATCCGATGTTCCGTGAACACCTCGGACAGCTCATCAACCGCGAGCTTGGCATGTCGGTCTGCGGCGAGGCGGACAACATCCGCGACGCCATGAGGCTGATCCACGAGACGAACCCGGACATCGCCATCGTGGACATCACCTTGCGCGGCTCCAGCGGGCTTGAGCTCATCAAGGACATCAAGGCCATGGGCCTCAACGTCAACGTGCTGGTGCTTTCCATGCACGATGAGGAGCTGTACGCCGAACGGGCGCTCAGGGCCGGCGCCAAGGGCTACATCACCAAGAACGAGGCCTCCGCCGAAGTGGTCAGGGCCGTTCGCGGCGTGATGAACGGCGAGGTCTATGCCAGCCGGAAGATGACCACGAAGCTCCTGGAACGCTTCTCGAAGAAGCGCTCCGCCACCGAGATCGCGGGCATGGAAACCCTGGCCGACCGCGAACTGGAGGTCTTCCAGATGCTCGGACGCGGCAAGAGCACCCGCGAGATCGCGCATGCGCTCGGCCTCGGCGAATCCACGGTCGAAACCTACCGCGCCCGGATCAAGGAAAAGCTCAATCTGCGCAGCGCCGCCGAGCTTTACCTGCGCGCCGGCCAGTGGGTTCGCGACCACGGCTCGTGAGGCTCCGTTTTGTGGCGGTGCCCGTGACGAGGCCTGTCATTTCACAAAAGGCCGCGGGCATGGCAGCATGGGATTAACCAAAAACACCGAAACGCCATGTCCAAGCACCGCCGCAAGCCCGCACGGCGTCACGCTCAGCCCGCTGACGCAGCCCTTGACCGCCCTTCATGTTCCGACGCCGCCCAGGCCGCCGCCGTCATCGAGGTCTCCCTCGAAGCGCAGGCACCCGCCCGCAGCCGGCTTTGGAAATGGATCCCCGGCCTGTCCGCCGCGTCCGCCCTCCTTGTCAGCCTGGCGCTCTATGCGTGGACGCTCGACTTCCCGATGGTCTTCGACGACTACACCTACCTGATCGACAACCCTGTGTTCAGGGATCCAGGCAAGTTCTCCTACCTGCTCCAGTTCAAGGAATTCGTGCTCCACCCCGCCAGCATTGGGGTGGATCCGGATTATGCGGTCAACTTCGTCCTCCGTCCCGTCGCCTATGCGACCTTCGCCATCAACCAGGCGCTCGACGGTTTTACGCCGCGCTGGTTCCGCGCCGTGAACATCCTGATCCACGGCTTCAACAGCGCCCTCGTCTGTGCCCTCTTCGGCACGCTGCTGCGCAGCTCATCGCTGAAGATCGGCGAGGGATCCCGGCTCTTCATCCCGGCGGTCGCTGCCCTCATCTTCGCCGTGCATCCGCTCGCCATCGAGTCAGTGACCTACATCATCCAGCGCTTCACCTCCCTTGCCACCCTGTTTGTCCTGCTTTCCCTATGGCTGCACTTTTCCTCCCTGATGCCCGGCCGGCGCGGCTGGGCCGCCTTCCTCCTGGAGGCTGCGGCCGTGACCTCAATGCTGCTGGCCATGCAGACCAAGGAATGCAGCTTTGCCGCCCCGTTCATGGCCGTGCTTCTTGACTGGCTGCTGCTCGGCACCGCCTTCTTCAAGGCTCTGCGCAGGTCTGTCTTCCTTCTCGCGCTTTCACCGATCATCCCCATGCTGGTACTGCTGACATCCAGCATCATGAACAACGGCCAGTTCGACCTGCGTGAGTCGTTCAACATCGTCAACTCCCGGGACGCGCCGCTCGACCACCTGCATTACATCGCCACCCAGCTCACCGTGGTGATGCATTACATCCGCCTGATGTTCTGGCCGTTCGGACTCAACCTCGACCCGGAATGGCCGCGCTACCAGTCGCTGCTCCAGCCGCCTGTCCTGGCCGCGCAGGCAGGTATCCTGGCGCTCCTGGCCTCCACCGGCTGGTGGATGCGCCGCCATCGTGGTGAAGCAAGGCCCGCCCTGGCCTTCGTCTGCGTCGTCTGGTACTTTGCCACCATCTCGATCTCCTCGGGCCTCGTGCCCCTGCCCGACATGGTGGCGGAGCATCGCAGCTACCTGCCCTCCATCGGCATCTTCGTCATCTTTGCCATCCTGCTGGACCTGGCCCGCTGCCACCTGCCCGCGCTCCGTCCCTGGACAAGGGCCGTCGCCCCCGCTGCGGCCGCCCTGATCCTCGGCCTGCTTTCCTGGAGGACCTGCCAGCGCAACCTGGTCTGGAGCACGGATGAAAACCTTTGGAAGGACACGGCGGCCAAGAGCCCGGGCAAATTCCGAACCTGGGGGAACCTGGGTGTGGCCTACTCCTCCGCAGGCAAGGAGGAGAAGGCGGTCGAATGCTTTCGCACCGCCCTGAAAATCGAGCCGAACTTTCAAAACGGCATCTTCAACCTGTCCAACTCCCTGCTGCGCCTCAACAGGCCCCAGGAGTCCCTGGAAGTCACCCTGAAGCTCATTGACCTCGATCAGAACAACGCCCGCAAGCTGCCCGTGGCCTACACCCTGGGGCTCGGCCTCACCGGTGTCGGACGCCATGATGAGGCGCTGGAAATCTTCAAGAACATGCTGGCCGTCAACCCCAAGGATGCCCAGGTGCTCAAGGCCGCCGGGCTGGTCTATTACCGGAAAGGGCTTGCCCACCTGGCCCTCGACCACCTGAAACAGTCCGCCGCCATCCAGCCCGATGACAAGCAGACCCTCGCCCTGATCGAGCACGCCAAAGCCCTTATTCCCGGCGGCCAGACGCTGAGGCTGCGCTGACGCCTGCCTCAAAGCAGCGTCAGCGGATTCACCCGCGTCTTGAGGGGAAACTCCACCCGCTGTCCGCCAAGACGGTGCGACTCAAAAACCGCGCTGATCATCTCCACCGTCTGACGTCCCTGCACCGCATCGCAGAGCGGCGGGCGGCTCTGTTCAATGGACGCCATGAGGTCTCGGCCGGCGAGTTCGTGGCTCGACAGAAGCCGGGCCAGGTCGGCGACGGGCTCGGGTTTACCGACTCCACCACTGGTGATGGGAACCCAGTGCCGCGACTGTGCAGAGGGCTGAAACGGACTGCCTGGCAGCAGGTGCACCAGAGGCTCCTTGTCCGCCCGAAAGTCAATGACACCCTTGGTGCCGATGATCTGAAGTCCGAAGCCCGCCTCGCGTACTCCCGCATCCTTGATCGAATCAAAGTAAAACATGAGCCCGTCGTCGAACTCAAAACGGGCATGCACCTCGTTGCCGGCAAGGGGGCCGATGCCCTCGTCCCCCTCCTTCACATCCGCCCTGACCACCAGCCGGCCGTCCTGCTTCACCACGGCGTCGCAGGCCACCGGATCACCGCCGAAATAGGCGGCCATGTTGAGCACGTGAGATCCCAGAACCCAGAGGTCCAGCGCACCGCCCCGGGCGTCCTCCTTGCCACGTCCGCGCATCTCCAGCACGCGTCCAACCAGGCCTTCCCGAACCAATTTTGCCACCACCTGCATCACCGGATGCTGACGGTTTCGATGCGCCAGGGCTAGCTTCGCGCCCGCCCTGTCACAGGCGGCCACCATCTCGTCCGCCTCCTGGGGCGTGCGGCAGAACGGCTTCTCCATGTAGATGCCCCTCACCCCCGCGTTCACGCAGGCCAGCGTCATCTCATGGTGCTGGTCGATGTGACGCGGGCCGATGGCCACGATCTCCGGCCTGACCTCCTCCAGCATTCGGCGGTAGTCATCATAACCGGCGCCGACACCGAGCTTCTTACGGGCCGCCTCAAGGCCGCCGGAGTCGGCATCCGCCACGGCGACGATCTCAGCCTCCGGAATCCGCAGCCACATGGTGTCCAGTCCGTGGCCGTAATTACCGCGTCCGGTGTGTCCGATCACACCCACCCGCCACTTTTTCCCGGCGGCAAGGGCGGGCATGGAGGCAAGGGCGGCTGGCAGCGTGGCGAGAAGGTGTCGACGGTTCATGATGAGGAGGATGAAACGCCTGATGCGGTGCAAAACAAGCACCCGACCAAGAATGGCGGCTCAAGATCAACACAGGCAAAAGCAATCTTCGGCAGGCTTTCGCTGGACAACTCCGGGATGCTTGGAGTGAAATCCATCCTCTCATGAAAACAGCCCTGCTCCTCCTCCTGACGACGCTTGCCCTTACGTCCACTGAACCCGCCAGGGCAGCCGAGCCCCGCGTCGATTTCGTCTCCCATGTCAAACCGCTCCTCACCAGCCGCTGCATCAACTGCCACCATTCGGGGTCGATGTTCGGCCAGCTGAGCCTTGAGAACCGGGCGATGGCCTTCAAGAAGAGGGTGAACGGGCCCGTGCTCGTGCCTGGCAGGCCTGACAGCAGCGCCCTCTACCTGGTGCTGAAGATGCCGCCCAAAAACCCCAAGGCCATGCCACCGGCTGGGCACCGGGTCACCGACCGCGAGGTCAACCTCATCTATGACTGGATCAAGCAGGGCGCCGACTGGCCCGAGGGCAAGCCAGGCGTGATCACACCCATGAAAAAGGATGCGCGGGTGGGCTCCTGAGTCTGTCCCCTCCAAACCGCGCCTTGCATCCGGGCCGGCATTCTCCATACCTGCCGGCCCATCATGCCTGCCCAGCCTCATTACGACCTGCTTTCCCTCGGTGAAGTCCTGCTGCGCCTCGATCCCGGCGAAGGACGCGTGAGAACCTCCCGCCAGTTCACCGCCTGGGAGGGCGGCGGCGAATACAACGTGGCCCGGGGCGCCCGTCGCTGCTTCGGCCTGCGTTCAGGCATCCTCACCGCCTTTGCCGACAATGAAATCGGCCGCCTGGTGGAGGACCTCATCCTACAGGGCGGAGTCGACGCCTCCCTGATTCGCTGGGTGCCCTACGACGGCATGGGCAAAAGGGTCCGCAACCCGATCAACTTCACCGAACGCGGCTTCGGTGTCCGCGGAGCCAAGGGCAGCGTGGACCGAGGCTGGAGCGCCGCCTCCCAGCTCAAGCCGGGTGATTTTGACTTCGACCATCTTTTCGGCACGCTTGGCTGCCGCTGGCTGCACACAGGCGGCATCTTTGCCGGCCTTTCCGAATCCACTGCCGAACTGACGGTTCAGGCCTGTGAGGCCGCCAAGCGTCATGGCGTGACGGTAAGCTACGACCTGAATTACCGCCCCTCCCTCTGGCAGGAACGTGGTGGATTCCCCGCCGCCCAGGCGCTCAACCGCCGCCTTGCCCCTTATGTGGACGTCATGATCGGCGTGCTTTGCGACGACCCGCCGGCCGCCAGCGCCGTCGCTGAAAATCCGGACGACATCTTCTCTGCTGAAGATGCCAGGCTGCGCCCGATGATTGAAAAACTGGTGGCCGAATTCCCCAATCTGAAAACCGTGGCCGCAACTCTCAGGCGGGTCTACACCGCCTCGGTCAACGACTGGGGCGCACTCTGCTGGCACGAAGGCCGCTTCTACCGCAGCCGCAATTACCCACGCTTTGACATCCTCGACCGGATCGGCGCTGGCGACAGCTTTGTGGCCGGCCTCGTCCATGGACTTCTGGTGGAAAAGAATCCCCAGAGGGCCATCGACCTCGGGGCCGCCCACGGCGCCCTCGCGATGACCACGCCCGGAGACACCAGCATGGCCACGCTGCCTGAGGTGCAGAAGCTTGCCGAAGGTGGAGACGCCAAGGTGCAGCGCTGATCACAGCACCGGCGCTCAGCGTACGAACCGGAATTCCGGCGTCGCCCACAGGGTCTGGATGAACCTGGCCCAGGCATCGCGAATCTCCGCAGCATCGGCATTTCCGGAAACCGTGGCCTCCAGGTAGTCGGCGGCAATGCCAGCCTCCTGCTCGCTTGGTTTCCGGCCCAGCGAATGCAGATAGGCGTTCTGGATGCGCTCAGGCATGGCGCCAGTCTCCCGCAGCACACGGTCGGCAGCCGCGCGCGCCTGCTCGATCACCTTCGGATGATTCATCAGGAACAGGGCCTGAGTGGCAACGGTGCTGGTGGTGCGCTGGCTGATCGGCTGGTTGATGTCCGCGAAGTCGAAGACTTCAAAAAGCGGATGCCGCACGTTGCGGAAAGCCGCCGTGTAGACGCTGCGCCTCGTGTCATCAAAGGTGAAGGCGTATTCAAGGTTCTGCACCTTCTGGTCGTTCGAGTCCACTTTCGTGGCGCCGCCGACGTTCGGCCCGCCGAAGCTGGTGTCCATCGTGCCTGCGGCGGCAAGCATCGCATCACGGATGCATTCGGCGTCCAGCCTCTTGCGGTTCATGCGTGACAGCAGCCGGTTGTCGGGATCCTTGTCATGCCTGCCGACTCCCTGGCTGTCCTGGCGGTAGGCGCGGCTCAGCACCAGCTCCCTGACCAGACGCTTGAGGTTCCAGCCGTCCTCCATGAACCTGACCGCAAGTTCATCAAGCAGCTCAGGATGAGAAGGCATCTCGCCCGTGCTTCCAAAGTTGTCCGTGGTGCGCACCAGCCCGGCTCCGAAAAGCCAGTGCCAGACGCGGTTCACAAGCACACGCGCCGTCAGCGGATTGTCGCGCGAGGTGATCCACTGCGCGAGTTGCAGCCGGCCGCTCTGCCCGTTTGAAATCTCCGGCATCCTCCCCCGCGAAGCCACCTGGATGAATCCGCGCGGAACAACGGCACCCAGGTTCCTGATGCTGCCACGGATGTGAATGCGGGCGTCCTCGGGCTTCTCGTCCTCCGCGACGCTCATGACTTCGGGGCGTGACGGACCACCCGTCCTGCGGATCTCCTTCAGCTTCTTTTCCAGCTCGGCCAGGCGGCTGCGCAGGCCCTTCTCCTCCTCGCTGACCTTCTGCGCCGGCATGTCAGGCATGCCTGCCTCGGCAGGGAGGAACTGCACGGCGTCCACGGTCACATAACCCTCCGCCCCGGCGTTGGAAATCATGACAAAGTTCTGTCCGCCAGACTCGAACCGCCAGGTGCCGATCGTAGCAAACTGCAGCCCGTCCAGCGCCTCCGTGGTCTGCTTGAAATAGATAAGGTCCTCGCCGTCGGCATGCAGCACGGTCGCAGGCACCCGCTCGGCACGACCAGGACCTCCGCTGAAGGCCACGCGCACCTCATAACGCCCCGCCACGGGCAGCTTCGGTGAAAAGGTGAGGGTCTTCTCCCCCCTGCCCTGATTGTCATCATGCAGGTAGCCGCAGCCAATGAACGGAGGGAAGCGGCTGGAGGACTTCCAGTGCCCGACCTTTTGCGCATCCACATCATCCACCACGACGCCCGGCAGGTCGCCGACGGCCAGCTGCTTCTTCCTCCGCAGCGCCACGCTGCCCGCATCCCGAAGCTGGTCCTTGAGCAGCGCGACCTCCTTTTCCACGGCGGAGGTCGCCTTCTCCAGCTCCACCAGCCGGGACTCCTCGGCCCCGTCAAACGGCAGCGGCGTGTCAATCCAGTGCGCGACGTTGTCCGTGTAGTTCTTCAGCGTCTTCGTGCTCCTCAGGATCCCGGCCAGGGCATAGTAGTCTCGTGTCGGAATCGGATCAAACTTGTGGTCGTGGCAGCGGGCGCAGCCGAGGGTCATGCCCAGGAAGGACCGGCCGATGGTCTCAAGCTGCTCGTCCACGATGTCCATGCGCAGCATGCCCTTGTCCTGTTCCTCATAATTCGTTGGGCCAAGCGCCAGGAAGCCCGTGGCCGTGACCTGCCGCCGTCGCTGGGCGGCGTCGGCATGGGGCAGCACGTCGCCCGCGATCATCTCGGTGATCATGCGGTCGAGCGGGGTGTTGTCACGGATGGACTCGATCAGGTAGTCACGGAAGCGCCAGGCGTCCTTGAACGGCAGGGACCTGCCTCCGCCCGAGGATTCGGCAAAGCGCGTCATGTCCATGAAGTGGGAGGCCCAGCGCTCGGCAAAGGCGGGCGAGGCCAGCAACCCGTCCACATAGGCGGCGATGTCGCCGTCCTTCAGGGCATCCGGGGCCGGAGGCATGCCCGTGAGGTCAAAGGCGAGCCGTCTCCGCAGCACTGTGGGTTCGGCGTCAGGCGCCGGCTTCATGCCCTCGGCCTCCAGCCGGGCCAGGATGTGACGGTCAACCGGGTTCACCACCCAGGAGGCGTTTTTGACAGTAGGATGCGGCTTGATGACGGGTGGTTGGAAGGACCAGAAGCTGCCGTCCACCTTCGGCTGGCCCCCTTTCCCCGCACCTCCGCCTGCCTCAAGCCGCGGATCATGCGCCCCTGACGCAATCCATTCCCGCAGATCGGCAAGCTCGGCATCCGAAAGGCGCTTCTTGGGCGGCATCTTCAAGTCACGGTCTTCGTAGCTCACCGCGCGCCAGAGCAGGCTTTCCTCCAGCCTGCCGGGAAGGATGGCCGGACCGGAGTCCCCGCCCGTCTTCCAGCCGTCCTGATGATCCAGGCGCAGGCTGCCTTTCTGCTTGTCAGGTCCATGGCATTCCATGCAGTGCTCCACCAGCAGCGGGCGGATGCTCTTTTCAAAAAACGCCTCCTTCTCGGCGCTGGCCGTGAAGGCCGGTTCCAGCATCGGAACGAGCAGCAGGCCGGTGATCAGAAGGGCTTTTCTCATGGGGGCGAAACGCAAACGGCAGGGCTGCACACGCTCTTTCAGCGGGCGGTTTCCAGCAGATGCTTCGAGAGAAACTCCACCACGCCGGGCCTCGGCTCAGGCTGGTCCTGAAGCACGATGCACTCGACGCTGTCGGCCTTGCATTCGCGGCCGACTTCACGCGCATGATGGATGCAATGCAGCCACTCGCCGCGGTTGGAGGGTGATTCGACCACCTGGGGGTTGCTGACATACAGCGGTGGATCATCGTTTGTGATCCACGAGAGCATGTCACACTCCTTCAGGATGGCCCTGCCAGCATCGCTCGCAAAGGCCTCGATGGAGGGCAGATGATAGAAGAGCGCCGCCTCAGCCTCGCTGGTGCGAACCTCGGGGCCCGGCCTGCCCAGGAAGGACTCCCACCGAGACACGTCATAGGTCGCCTGCGTGGAATTGCAGACGGCGCAGCTGAGCCGGGTGGATTCACGAAGCACGGGATCGGCGGCAGCCGGGTCGCTGAGATCGTCACGGGTCGCCAGCCAGAGCGATGTACCGGCTCCGGCCGAACCGCCCATCGCGGCAAAACGTGCCTTGTCGAGGTTCCATTCGCCTGCCCGGTGACGCAGAAACTGCACGGCCCTGGCGCACTGCTTCAGGATGTCCTGAACGGGCATGTGGTCGAGGAAGGGATAGTTCACCGCCGCGCAGGAGATGCCCTTGGCAAGCAGCTCCCGGGTGGTCTTGTCGGATGCCCACCTGCTTTTGTCGCCATTGCGGAATCCTCCGCCGTGAATCATCACAACCAGGGGAGTCGGCCGGGCGGCCTGCTTGGCGAGGTAAAGGTCCAGCCTGCAACGTTCATGGCTTCCATAGGCCACATCGTGGACGTCCGGCTGAAGACCTCCCGCCAGGGGCGTCTCCTGACCGCCCTTCTTCTTTCGCTTCGCTAGGTAGGCCATGGCCTCGGAAAGCGTCAGGACGCCGTCCTTGTCAGCATCCGCCTCCGGAAACTTTTTCAGCCCCTCCTTCAGCCGTTCGTCGGTTCCCGAGCTGGGCTGGGCCTGGCCGGACGGCGGCAGGAGAAGAAGGAGGCAGAACAAACTTTGCTTCATGGTGGCAGGATGCCTTCAACGCCGCCGCAAGGACAAGGTTTCAATGCTTCGGGCGGCATCTTTCCAGCAGGCCGGTGAAGCCGGGCGAAAGACCTTGTCACATGGTTCGTTGTGCCAGTCCCCCCATGAGCTTCATCAGCCTTCAGAAACACCTCTCCCGCCGCGCCATGCTCCGGGGCGCGGGCGTCGCCCTCGCCCTGCCGATGCTGGAGGCGATGGTTCCGGCCTTTGCCGCCGCCCCAGAAGTCCGCCAGGCAAGGCGCTTCGTCGGCGTGAGCCTGGCCCTAGGCCTGCACAATCCCAACCTGGTGCCCGAAGGCCCCGGCCGGGATTACAAGCCCTCGCGCTACCTCGCGGGCATCCAGGACATCCGTGAGGATTTCACCGTGGTTTCGGGCTCCTCGCATCCCGGGGTCACCGGCGGGCATACGGCGGAGGGCAGCATCTTTTCCGCCTGCCCGAACGCCCGCGGCTCCACGACCCGCAACACGATCTCGCTCGACCAGCTGATGGCGAAGCATCTCGGCCACGAAACCCGCTTCCCCTCCCTGGTCCTCAACACGAACTCCCAGTCGAGCCCGAGCTATACGGAAAACGGCTCGATGATTCCTGCGGAGAACAGCGCGATGCGCCTCTTCACCCGGCTGTTTGTCGATGACAGCCCGGTTGAGCAGGAGCGCCAGGCCGAGCTGATCCGCCAGGGACGCAGCGTCATGGATGTGGTCGGGGCGGAGGCGAAGGCCCTGCAGCGCGAGCTGGGCGCCGGCGATCGCGACAAGCTGGATGCCTGGTTCACCAGCGTGCGCGAGCTTGAGCAGCGCCTGGCCGCCAACGAGGCCTGGACTCACCGGCCGAAGCCCCGGGTCAAAATGGCTCCGCCTGCACGGATTCCAAGGGACAACGAGGTCGCCGTCGAGCGCATCTTCCTGGACATCATCCACATGGCGCTGGCCACGGACAGCACCCGTTTCATCACGCTGCATGTCACCGGCAACAACGTGCAGGGCATCGAAGGCGTGGACGAAAGCTATCACAACCTCAGCCATCATGGCATGGATGAGGAAAAGCTCGCCCAGCTTGCCATCGTCGAGGAGGGCATGGTCCGGGAGTGGGGCGGCTTTGTCCGCAGGCTGAAGGCCGACAGGCTTCTGGATGAAACCATGGTGCTGCTCACCTCCAACCTCGGAAATGCCAGCAGCCACGACAACAAGAACATGCCCGTCCTTTTCGCCGGCGGCGGCTTCCGTCATGGACGTCACCTGGCCTTCGACCAGAAGAACAACCATCCGCTGCCCAACCTTTATCTGAGCGCCCTGCATCGCCTGGGGCTTCAGGTCGAAAGCTTTGCCACCAGCACCGGTGAAATGGCCGGGCTTGAGGTGGCATGACATCATGTCGCGGGCTCAGAGCCCCAGCTCCATCTGCGCCACGGGAGCAAAGCTGCGCCGATGCTCCGGACAGGGACCGAGACGTTTCAGCGCTGCCTGATGAGCGGGAGTGGGATAGCCCTTGTGAACTTCAAAACCGTAGCCCGGATACCTTTCCGCAAGCTCCACCATCAGCCGGTCACGCCTGACCTTGGCAATAATGCTGGCCGCCGCGATGCTGTGACTGAGGCTGTCCCCCTTGACCAGCGCCACCTGATGAATGGGAAAGTTCCTCACCGCCCTGCCGTCGATCAAGGCGGCGTCCGGCCTCGGATTCAAGGCCTGGGCGCAGCGCCGCATGCCCAGCCAGGTGGCCTGGAGGATGTTGATCCGGTCGATTTCACCGACCTCGACCATTACGGCGTGCCAGCGGATGTCCTCGCGCGTGGTGATCTCCTCATAAAGCCGCTCACGCTTCTTTTCCGTGAGCTGCTTGGAGTCGTTGAGAAGGTCATGATCAAAGTCCGCAGGCAGAATCACCCCGGCCACGCTCACCGGCCCGGCCAGCGGCCCGCGCCCGGCTTCATCAATGCCCACGACAATCCGATAACCGGCGGCGCGCAGGGCGTTTTCATGATCAAGCGAGGGCATCGACGGCTTCTAGCCGCCGTCGATGCAGCCCGCAAGCGCAAGCCTCGTCAGGCAAGGCGGACAAGGGGTCAGGCCTGGCTGTCTGCCGCCACTTCCGAAGGCTCCTTCGGAGGCGTTTCAGCGGCGAACTTCAGACGCTTTTGCTCCTCGTCGTAGCTCACCTTCACCGAGTCGCCTTCACGCACGTCACCGCGCAGCAGGTGTTCGGAAAGCGGATCCTCGATATGCTTCTCCACGGCACGGCGCATCGGACGCGCGCCATATTGCGGGTCGTAGCCTTCCTTCATCAGGAATTCCGTGGCCGTGCTGTCGAGTTCGATGTGGATGTTCCGCTTCCTGAGGCGCGCGACCACCTTGCCGACTTCGAGATCGACGATCTGGCTGAGCTGCTCCTTCTCCAGCATCTTGAAGACGATGAGGTCATCAAGGCGGTTCAGGAACTCAGGCTTGAAGAATTTCTTCGCCACCTCCTGGATCTTGCCCTTGATCGCGTCGTTGTCCGCATGGTCCTGCTGCATCGCCGCAAAGCCCAGGGTGGTCTGACGCTTGATCTGCTCGGCACCCACGTTCGAGGTGAGGATCACAATGGTGTTCCGGAAGTCGATCTTACGCCCGAAGTTGTCCGTCACCTGGCCTTCTTCAAGGATCTGCAGCAGCAGGTGCATGACATCCGGGTGCGCCTTCTCGATTTCATCAAAGAGCACGACGCTGTAGGGCCGACGGCGGACGGCTTCCGAAAGCTGGCCGCCCTCCTCGTAACCCACGTATCCAGGAGGTGCGCCGATGAGGCGGGAGGCCGTGTGCTTCTCCATGTACTCGGACATGTCGAGCTGGATCAGGGCTTCGGCGCTGCCAAACATGAATTCGGCGAGGTTCTTGGCGAGGAAGGTCTTGCCGACGCCGGTCGGGCCGAGGAACAGGAAGCTGCCGATGGGTCGGCGCGGATCCTTGAGGTCGGCGCGGCTGCGGCGCAGGGCCTTGGAGATGGCGATGACCGCCTCGTCCTGGCCGATGACCTTGCCCTTGAGCTCGGCCTCCATCTTGAGCAACTTCGCGGCCTCGGCCTGCTCCATGCGCTGAAGCGGAACACCCGTCCACTTCGACACGACGGTCATGATGTCGTCCTCGGTGACTGTGACGATGTTTTCCTGATTGTGCTGACGCCAGTGGGCCAGCACGTCATCGTAACGCTTCTTGGCGTTCTTTTCACGATCACGCAGGCGTGCGGCCTTCTCAAAGTCCTGGTCTTTGATCGATCCTTCCTTCTCAACGCGGATCGCCTCGATCTCGGCGTCGATCTCCTTCAGCTCCGGCGGTCGGGTCATGGCGGCGATGCGGCAGCGTGAGCCGGCCTCATCCATGATGTCGATCGCCTTGTCCGGCAGGAAACGGGCGGTAAGGTAACGGGCGCTGAGCTGCACGGCCTGGCGGATCGCCTCGTCGGTGTAGCTGGCCTTGTGGTGCAGCTCGTACTTGCCCTTCAGGCCCATGAGGATCTTGATGGCGTCCTCGACGGAGGGTTCCTCGATCTTCACCTGCTGGAAGCGGCGCTCCAGCGCGCTGTCCTTCTCGATGTATTTGCGGTATTCGTTGAGGGTGGTAGCGCCGATGACCTGCATCTCGCCGCGGCTGAGGGCGGGCTTGATGATGTTGCTGGCATCCATCGTGCCCTCGGCAGAACCGGCGCCCACCATGGTGTGCAGCTCGTCAATGAACAGGATGACGTTCTTGGTCCTGCGGATCTCGTCCATGACCGCCTTGATGCGCTCTTCAAACTGGCCGCGGTACTTCGTGCCGGCGACCATCAGGGCGAGGTCCAGGGTGATGACGCGCTTATCGCGCAGGATTTCCGGCACGTTGCCGTTGATGATCTCCTGGGCCAGGCCTTCGACGATCGCGGTCTTGCCAACGCCTGCCTCACCGATGAGCACGGGGTTGTTCTTGGTCCGACGGCAGAGGATCTGGATGACACGGGCGATCTCCTCGGCGCGGCCGATGACGGGGTCCATCTCACCCTTCTGGGCAAGCTCCGTCAGGTCACGACCAAAGGCCTTGAGCGCCGGGGTCTTCTCGTTCTTTTTCTTCTTCTTGGAATCCTCCTCGCCCTTGCCCTCGGGAGTCACCTGCTCGGCCTCCTCCTCGGATTCATCCTCCGGCTCCTCACCGGAATTGAAATTGGGATCGAGCTCCTTGAGAATCTCGTTGCGGGCCTTGTCGAGGTTTACGTCAAGGTCACGCAGCACCTGCGCGGCCACGCCTTCACCTTCACGCAGCAGGCCGAGCAGGATGTGCTCGGTGCCGACATAGCTGTGGGTCAGGGCCTTGGCCTCCTTGCTCGCCAGGGCCAGCACCTTCTTCACCCGGGGCGTGTAGGGAATGTTGCCCACCATCTTGGTCTCGGGACCGGAGCCGACCTTCTGCTCAACGTGAAGACGGACGGTCTCCAGGTCGAGGCCCATCTTGCCAAGCACGTTCACGGCGACGCCCTGCCCCAGCTTGATGAGGCCGAGCAGGATGTGCTCGGTGCCGACATAATTATGGTTAAACCGGTCCGCCTCCTTGCGGGCGAGGGCCAGGACCTGTTGTGCGCGGGGGGTGAAATTATTCATGGATATGAAGGTTCGCGAACGGGCCGCGAATGGATTTGAATGATGAAAACCTAGAAGCTGTGCGGGAGTAATGCAACCTCACTCCTTGCCAAAAGGATTACGACTGTTGTTCGACCCAGATGCCTGGAACCGTGTTCAGCAAACCTCGGCAAGCGCCCGGTCGATGCGACGAAGGGTGCTCTCCCGGCCCACCCAATGGGCGATCGTGCTGACCCCTGGGCCCCTGGACTGACCGCTCAACGCGGCACGCAGCAGCGGCATCAGGGCACCCGGCTTTACCGACGCCCCCTTGGCTGCCTCCTCAATGGCGGCATGGATGGAGGCTTCAGTCCATTCCTTAAGATCGGCGAAGACGCCGGCCACGGCACGCAGAAGGCCGGGATTTTCAGGCTTGGCCTTGAGCTTGTCACTGACGTCGGCCTCAAAGGGATAATCTTCCCGGAAGAAGTAGTGAACCCAGGCCGGGATCTCAATCAGCAGGCTGACCTTTTCCTTCACGCTGAAGACGGCGGCAGCGGCCATGGCTTGATCCGCAATGACAAGTCCCTGGGCTTCGATGAACGGCCGGGCGGCGCCCAGCAGGGCATCGGGTGTCATGCCCCGCAGGAACTGGGCATTGAACCACTGGCACTTGTGCATGTCGAACCGGGCGTTGGCACTGTGGATTTCCGAAGGGTCAAAAAGCTGCACCAATTCCTGACGTGTGAGCACTTCCTTGTCGGCACGCGGCGTCCAACCCAGCATCGCCAGGTAGTTGAAGACGGCGTCGGGCAGGAAGCCTTCGTTGATGTAGCTATGCTCGATGGCACTGCCAGCGTCGCGCTTGCTCATCTTGGAGCCGTCCGGGTTCAGGATGAGCGGGATGTGGGCGTAGGTCGGGGGAGTGGCGCCGAAGGCGTTGAAGAGGTCGATGTGCTTCCAGGTGTTCGACAGGTGGTCCTCGCCGCGGAAGACATGGGTCATCTTCATCTCGATGTCGTCCACGACATTGACGAAATGAAAGATGTAGCTGCCGTCCGGACGCCGGATCGTCATGTCAGGTTCCTCGGTCGGGGCAAAGGTGACATCGCCGCAGACCAGGTCATGTACGGTGATGGCCGTGCGGCTGAACTTGAAGCGCACCGCTCCGTTTTCCTCGGTGTAGACGCGTCCGTCGGCTTCGAGCTTTGCCAGATAGGCATCGTAAATGGCCTTGCGCTGGCTTTGAAAATACGGGCCGTGCGGGCCTCCGACCTCCGGGCCTTCATCCCAGTCCAGGCCAAGCCAGCGCAGCCCCTTGACGATGCCGCGCTGGGCCTCCTCGGTGTTCCGCGCACCGTCGGTGTCCTCGATCCTCAGGATGAAGGTGCCGCCGTTTTTGCGGGCGAACAGCCAGTTGAACAGGGCCGTGCGGCCGCCGCCAACGTGCAGGTCACCTGTGGGGGAGGGAGCGAATCGAACTCGGATCATGGATGAGGAATGGAAAAGGTCGGATGAACAGCCCGGGCCGCCAAGGCCGGGCCGCCGGTGGCGCGGAGAGTAGAGGGTGTTTCCAGAAATGCCAGTGTGCAGTCATGTCTTGGTTTGGAAAACAAACTCAGGGGATGCCGAGTCTCAGCGACGGTGCGGCTTGAACAATACCCCCTTCCTGCGGCGTATGGTCGGATCTGATCATGCAACTTCCCCGACTGCTCCTGCCCTTTCTTGCCCTGGCCGTGCTGACCACCGCCTCCGCCCTCTCCGCCCCGGCGGAACATGTGATCCTGGTTAGCATCGACGGCTGGGCCCATCATTACTTTGAGGACCCGCGCTGCCACATGCCGACGATCAAGAAGCTGGCGGCCGAGGGCGTGCGGGCGAAGCGCATGGAGTGCAGCTTCCCCACTGTCACCTGGACCAACCACACGACCCTGGTGACCGGGGTGAACCCCGGGAAGCATGGCGTGCTTTCCAACGACTACTGGAGCCGCAGCGAGTGGAAGAAGATCCCGCTCATCCCCGACCCGATCTTCAACAAGGAGGAGATCGTCAAGTCGCCCACCCTTTATGACGTGGTGAAGCAGGCGGGCATGACCACCGCAGGCGTCATCTGGCCGGCTTCGCGCGGCGCCAAGACCCTCGACTGGACGGTGCCGGACGTGTTTGAGCAGGAACTGTTTGAAAAATACGGCACGCCGGAGCTCATCGCCGAGGCGAAGGCCCTGGGCATCCCCGTCGAGAAACAGATGGAGTGGTGCAAGCTGGGCAACCCCGGCAAGGCCCAGCGCGACTACATGTACTCCCAGCTAGCCCAGCACATCATCCGCACGAAGAAGCCGAACTTTCTGGCCCTGCACCTGGTCAGCCTCGACAGCTTTGAGCACGCCCACGGCCGCCAGGTTCCGGAGGCCTACTGGGCCGCGAACGATTCGGACAACCGCATTGCCGACCTCGTCCGCGCCACGGAGGAGGCGGGTATCCGTGACAAGACCACGTTTGTGATCACCACCGACCACGGCTTCATCACCTATGACAAGATGATCAACCCCAATGTGGTGCTCAAGCAGGAGGGGCTGACGAAGACCGTCCTCGGCAAGTCGCTGGACAAGTCCTCCAAGGTGTTCGCCATGTCCGAAGGCGGCGCCTGCTTTGTCTATGTTTTTGACCAGGCCAACCGTGACAGCATCCTGGCGCAGATCACGCCGATGCTGGCAGCCATCGAGGGCGTCGAGAGCGTCATCGAACGCAAGGACTTCGCCCGTGTGGTCGGGCATCAGCTCGCCGAGCAGGATGAACGCGAGCCTGATCTCTTCCTTTCGGCCAAGGACGGCTACACCTTCACCGACTCCCTGGCGGACACGCAGGTGATCAACAAGACGGAGATGCCCAAGGGCGCCCACGGTTATCTCCAGACCCACCCCGACATGCATGGCTGCTTTGTGATCAGCGGAGCCGGGGTCAGGAAGGGCGGCATGATCGAGAAAATCGACAACCGCGACGTGGCCCCGACCATGGCCGAGCTTCTTGGCGTGACGATCCCGGGCGTTGAGGGCCGTGTACTGAAGGAGGCGCTCAAATGAGCGCCTCCTGGTTAGGTTGAAATGACGGAACCTGTAGCCTGAATGGATCAACGATCGAAGAAGCTTTCTTCGTCCCGGTCGGCCACCTTGAGGTAGCGGTAGTAAACTTCGAGCATCAGCGTGCAGAGGGTCTGGCGATAAACAGGATCGGGCGTATCTCCGGCGGGCCAGTTGGCACGTCCCTTCTTGAAGCTGCCGTCGGGCTGCTGGGCGGAAAGGATCTGCGGGAGGAACTGCTGGTTGTAGAACTTCCACTCCTCCCCGCCTGCCTGGAAGAAGGTCTGCGTGTAATAGTACCAGCAGTAGGGGTTGCAGTTCTTGTTCCAGTCGAGCGGCTCCGCCTCAAGGAAGCGGTGCAGGAAATCAATCGCCTTCTTGGTTGCGGCCGACTTGCCCTTGGCGGCCGTTTGCAGGGCGAGCGAACCCGCGCCGGTGAGGCTCCACTGGTTGTAATGCTGGTCGCGATTGGCATTGCCGAAGCCGCCGTCCTTGGTCTGTTTGGCGATCACATACTCGACCATCTTGTCGAGGGCGCTGTGCAGCCCCTCAATCTTCAGACTGCTGTTCTTGGCGGCCTTGAGGGCCTGGAACTGCCAGCCTGCCACCGAAAGATCCTCTCCATTACTGTCCTTGTTGTAGGCATAGGGCTTGCCCGCCTCAACACCACCATAAGTCCAGGAACCGCGCTTGTTCTGGTTTTCAATGATCAGCTTCACTCCCTTGACGAAGGCGTCTTTCATTCCCGGCAGCTCCTTGCTGCCCAGACGCGCCAGCGTGTACATCTCACCCAGCGCATAGGTGGCGATACCGTGCGCATAGGTGGAGCCGCCGCTCTTGATCTCCTCGCCGATGTAACCGTATTCGTTCTTCTTGGAGAGTTCGATCAGATACATGATGCCCTTCATCACCGTGTCACCATAGAATGGGGAGTCCGGCGTCTCGCAGCGCCCCAGATAGCACAGAAGGGCGAGGCCGGTCATGGCCGCCTTGTTAGGCCCAGGCCAGGAACCGTCCGGGTTCTGCTTCGTCTTCAGCCATTCCAACGAGTTCGACACCGCACGCTCGCACTCCGGCGTTCCACCACTATCCGCGAGTTTTTTCAGACGTTCCTGCGGCGAGCAGCGGCTGCGCATGGAGGGCGGCAGGCTGACAAATCCCTGCATGGCTCCCATGCCCATCCCCGTGCCAAAGCCGCCACCCGCACCCGCCTTGCCAAAGCCTCCGCTGCCCATCGAACCACCGCCGATCATCGAACTCACATCCGGCACGTCCAGCAGGTCAGGCGGCGCGTCCGGAAGCGTGATCGCCGAGTTGCTGCTCGTGCTCACGATCTTCTTCATCGGCATCGTCTTGTTCAACGACTTGCGCTTGTTCTGATTCACCTTGTGCTTCATCTCAGCACTGGCCTGCGCCCCCTGCTGCGTGCCGCCGCCCGGCAGGAAGTCCACCTGCTTCTGGATCAGCTGCGAACTCACCACGATGGCTCCGCCCACGATCAGGATCCCGGCATGAATCGCCAGGCTCAGCGTCAGCGACCCGCCGCCCACCTTGCGCCACATCCTCACCAGCGGATTCACCGGCTTGGACTCGAAATGATGCACCGCTGGCGGGTGGTAAACATGACCTTCCTCATGGCTTTCCTCAGCCACGGCCACGGCCACTGCCTCCGCCTCATCGCTGTCCGCAGGAACAACCGACACGGCAGGGGTGGAATCAACCGCAGAAGGAGCGGGAATGGCGGCCACGGCAGGCACCGGGGCGGGCGTTGGAGCCGGAGCAGGAACAGCGGCAGGAGCCTCCGAGGGAACTCCTGTGGGGGGCATGGGCATCGGATAACCCGGCGGGTAGCCCATCGGCTGCGGGTAACCCTGAGGATACCCCGGCGGCGGCACCATGCCCGGCTGCATCGGGTATCCAGGGGGGTAGCCCATCGGCTGCGGGTAGCCCTGAGGATACCCTGGCGGCATCATGCCCGGCTGCACCGGATAACCCGGGGGATAACCCATCGGCTGGGGATAGCCCTGAGGATACCCTGGCGGCACCATGCCAGGCTGCATCGGATATCCCGGCGGGTAGCCCATCGGCTGGGTCATGCCTCCAGGTGGTGGCGGAACCTGGTCCGGAGCTGGAGAAGGCGTTGACGGGTCAGAAGGTGTCTGCTGGGGGTCCATGAGTGGCTAAAAAGAGAGCTTTTTGCAAGATTACCCAAACCATACGCTGCGAGGCAAGGGCCGTTTTAGTCGAAGCCGCCTTTTTTTCACAGCCACGGCAGGTGCTTGCAACCGCTGTTGACGACTGCGCCTGTCTCCCTGACTTATTGCAAACAATGCGCGGTTTCCCTCCCCTCCAGATCTTTGTTCTCGGGCTGCTTTTCGGCCTGCTGGCGGTCCCGCTGGCCCACCTGACAGGACAAGCCCCCCGTCCCGTTGAGGAACGTAACGGGGCTTCCACATCTGCCGACCACGCTGGTGAATCCCAGGTCGTCAAAGGGACGTCCGAGCACCCCGAAGGCGAGCACAAGCATGTCGAAGTCCCCGCCCTGATCCGCGTGCGCTATGCCCATCGTCCCTTGTCTTTAAGCCTAAAAGCCGAAGGAACGGAGCTTCTGACCAAGCTGGACCTGAACAACAGCCCGGTGGAGGTCACTGCGGAAATCGAGGTTTCCCATGACGGCAACGAATTCAATCTGGAGGCCGCCTGGCCGCCAGGCACCCCGGACACCGCCCTCACCGTGGAAATCGAGCCGGAAGGCCTGGATGCCCGGACCGAAACCCGCTGGTCCACCGAGGCCTCCCTTCACGAAATCCTCACCTTCTCCTGGTAATGCCCTCTGCACATCCCAAAGAACACGTCTGCTGGGGAGGTGGCTGCGAACACAGTCACCACCACCGCCTGGAGGTGCGCGACCTGAAGGTGAGCTACCGCGAGGTGCTTGCCCTGGACGGCATCCACTTTGCCACCGAATGCGGCCGCAGCATCGCCCTGATCGGACCAAACGGGGCAGGTAAAAGCACCCTGCTCAAGTCTCTGGCCAACCTGCTGTCCGCCGACCAAGGCAGCGTGATCTGGCGCGGCCAACCCCTGACCCGCAGCAGCCATGAAATCGCCTACCTGCCCCAGCGTGGCGACGTGGACTGGCAGTTCCCCATCACGGTCCGCGGCCTGGTCGAAATGGGCCGTTATCCCAACCTCGGCTGGTGGCGGTCGTACTCACGGCACGACTCCGAAATCGTCGAACGAGCCCTCGCCGCCATGGATCTACTCGACCTCCAGGATCGGCAGATCAGCGCCCTCTCCGGTGGCCAGCAGCAGCGAACCTTCCTCGCCAGGGCCCTCGCCCAGGAAGCCCATGTGCTGCTGCTCGACGAACCCTTCACCGGCCTCGACAAACCCGCCCAGGAAAACCTCAGCCGCCTTTTTAAAGAACTCACCGCCGAAGGGCGGCTCCTCATCGCCAGCCATCATGATCTCCAAACCGTGAAAGGCTTTTACGACGACGTCCTGCTGATCAAGAAAGTCCAGATCGCCTTCGGTCCCGTGGAGACCCAATTCACTCCGGAGAACCTCAACGCCGCCTACGGAAACTGACGCACGCCATGTCCCAGGACCTCCCCTCCCTCTCCGATTTCCTGGCCGAACCCATCGCCAGGCGCGCCCTGCTTGCCTGCCTCATGATCGGTTTCGCCAACGGCTTCGTCAGCGCCTTCGTCGTGCTGCGCAAATCGGCCTTGAAGATCGGCACACTCTCCCATGCTCTCCTGCCCGGCATCGCGCTGGCGGTGCTGATGGTCGGCCTGACCCAATGGAGCGCCCTGGCCGGCGCCATCTTTGCCGCCATGATCGTGGGCCTCGGTTCCATCTTCCTCTCCCGCACCTCCCGCCTGGACCAGGACACATCAATGGGCATCCTCTACACGACCGCCTTTGCCGGCGGCTACCTGATCCTGACCCAGCTCAACGTGCGCCAGAAGCTCGATGAGTGGCTCTTTGGCAGCATCGTCGGCATGGCCGACAGCGACCTGTGGATCGCCTTTGGCATCAGCGTGGTGGCCGTTCTGGCACTGACCGCCCTGCAGCGGCCGTTGCTGATCTATCTTTTCGAACCCAACATCGCCGCCAGCCTGGGGGTGCCGGTGCGCTTCCTCAACTATGCCACCTTCGGCATCACCATTCTGGTGCTCATCTCCTCGCTTCAAGCCGTGGGCTGCATCCTCAGCGTCGGCCTCATGGTCGCCCCAGCCGCCACGATCTACCTCCTGACCAACAACGCCCGCACCCTGTTCTGGGGTGGCGGCATCATCGGCGGCCTGGGCTCAGTCGCGGCCTTCTTCATCAGCTACCCACTCGGCTGGTCGGTCAGCTCGACCATTATCCTGGTCCTCGGCAGCCTGTTTCTGCTGGCCTACATCTTCAGCCCCCGCTACGGCCTCTTCAGCCGCCGCGCCAAGCCCTGATCGCCGGAAGCTCCAGGAAAGGCAGCCTGCGCCCTTGCCAGAGCGTATTCTTCCCCTAATCTCCGCCTCCCTTTCACCCCCAATGAGCCACGTCAAACTCTACATCCCCGGTCCCGTCGAGGTCAGCCCCGACACCTATCAAGCCATGACCCAGCCGATGATCGGCCATCGTGGCAAGGGCTTCCAGGACCTCTACGCAGAGATCCAGCCGATGCTGCAGACCTTGTTCGGCACGAAGCAGCAGGTCTTCCTCAGCACCTCCTCCGCCTGGGGGGTCATGGAGGGTTCCATCCGCAACCTCGTGAAGAAAAAGGTGCTCAACTGCTGCAACGGCGCCTTCTCGGACAAGTGGCTCGACGTCTCCAGGCGATGCGGCAAGGAAGCCGAGGCCTATCAGGTCGAGTGGGGCCAGCCCATCCTCGCCGAGGAAATCGACAAGCGCCTCGCCACGGGTGAGTTCGACGCCGTCACCTTCATTCACAACGAGACCTCCACGGGCGTGCTCAGCCCCATCGCGGAAATCGCGGCCCTCAAGAAGAAGTATCCCGACGTCATGTTCATCACGGACAGCGTCTCCGGCTTCACCACCGTGCCGGTGAATTTTGACGAACTCGGCCTCGACGTGCTCCTGACCGGCTCACAGAAGGCCTTCGCCCTGCCTCCCGGCCTGGCCCTGTTCACCGCCTCCGAGGCCGCCATGGCCCGCGCCGCCACCATCAACGACCGCGGCTACTACTTCGACTTCATCGAGTTCAAGGCCAACGGCGAGAAGAGCATGACGCCCTCCACACCCTGCATCAGCCTGATCTACGGCCTGCGCCACCAACTGAAGAAGATGTTCGCCGAAGGCCTGGAAAACCGCTACGCCCGCCACGCCCGCCTCAACGACATGGTTCACGCCTGGGTGCGCCGCAACGGCTTCGAGTTCTTCGCCCCCGAGGGCTACCGCTCCA
>JBIJBP010000051.1:0-32908 GCA_044345155.1 Prosthecobacter sp.
GTCGTAGGCGACGCCGTAGGCGGTGGTGACCTTGTGGTCGTAGTCGCTGAGGAGCTGAAGGGTGATGCCCTCCTTCTCGGCCCAGGCCTTCTGGGCGAAGGGGTTGTCGCCGCTGATGCCGATGACATTGGCGTTCAGGGATTTGTACTCATTGATGCTGCTGGACAGCTCGCAGAACTCCTTGGTGCAGACGCCGGTGAAGGCCATAGGCACGAAGAGCAGGAGGATGTTGGAGGCGCCGACGTGTTCGGACAGCTTGAAGAGCTCGGGGCCGCTGGCGCCGAGGGTGGTCACGGTGAAGTCAGGAGCGGCGGAGCCGACGGAGAGGGCCATGGGGATGAGTGGGTTGGAGTGAAGGATGGATGGATGTCAGAGGGTGCGCAAGATACGCACAGCTCATAACAAAGGACGAACAATGGACCGGGTCAATCCCAGGTTGCCAGGACCTACAGCCCGACCGCCTTGCGCGGATTAGCATCCAGAAGCTGCGCCAGTTCGGCCTTGCTGAGCCCGAGCTGCTGCTGGCCGTTCACCAGGATGCGCGGGATGGTGACGGTGCTGCCGACAAAATGGGAGCCGTCCGGGCTGCGGGCGACGAGGTCCTCGCCAATGAGGATGTCCCAGCCGGCGAGGCTGTACTTGCCCGGACCGAGGCGTGCGGCGGAGATGGCGTCCGTGACAAAGATGGTCTTTTCCAGACCTGCGGCGCGCAGGTAGTTGGCCAGGGCGAAGAACTCGATGTGCACGCCGTCGGGGATGAAGCAGAGCCAGAGCTTGTCGTGCAGGGCCAGGGCGCGCTGGATGATGTTGTCGTGCCGGTGCATCTGCATCGGGCAGCCGTTGCCGACATGGGTGAACATGCTCAGCCCGTGTTCCGTGGCGGCGCGCAGCACCTCCAGGCTGGGGTTGCAATGACCGGCCGAGACCGTCACGCCGTTGTTGGCCAGGAACTCCGTGGTGTGGAAGCCCTTGTCGTGCTCCGGAGCGAGGGTGACGATCCGGGCCAGTCCGCCTGCGGCATCCAGGAGCAGCTTGGTGTACTCCAGGGTGGCGGGCCTGACATGCTGCTGAGGGTGGGCGCCGACATAGCCCTTTTCCGGGTTGATGAAGGGGCCTTCGATATGAATGCCCGCGATGACGCTGCGTGCCAGGCCGTCCTGCTCACGCAGTTTGACCAGGGTTTGCATGCGTGCCGCCATGGCGTCCAGGTCATCGGTGATGAAGGTGGCCAGGATGCTGTCACAACCATCTTCAACGAGGCATTTGCAGGCATGGTGAAGGGCTTCGGCCGTCAGCCCTTCACGGTTGAAGTCGGTGCCGGCGTAGCCGTTTACCTGGAGGTCGAGTGGTTTCATGGGGGGAAGCTGGGTGGCGATGCCCTTAGGAAACGGTCAGGGGAAAAAATAGTATGAAACCCCCAGAATGGCAGCCGGTCTTTTTGTGCTGATATTGAGCTCAGGAAGCCTCCATTGCGGCTATCAAGGCCTGGCGCAACTCCGGCACGTGCTCGTCAGCCAGCGCGTGATCTCCGGTGATGGCGATGTGCAGCAGGCCGAGGCGTGTCGGGCAGGGCAGCGCCGTGAGGTGGTCACCGGTCGCCATTCGTTGGTGAAGCAGAGGAACGCGTTCAAAGGCAAGGACGCCGCTCATGCGGGAAAAAGCCACCCAGGCCATGACGGTCGTCACGACGAGCTCCTGATGGGAAGACTGTCCGCAGAGCAGGTCTCCCTGGTCATCAATGACGAAGAGACTGGAGCCGTTCATCAACGGCCTGGCCCAGGAGACGAAGCCGTCGAGACGCTCGTTTACTGAACTGCCGGAGGGCTGGTAAGGTGCCCAGGACGGCTTTTCATCGGAGACGGTGGGTGTTTGCTCGACGGGGCGCTCCCCGATCATTTCCTCCTCGTCAGTCGCAGGCGGGCTGTCTGGTTTGGCGGCCTGGGGAGACGTGGCGTCGCCGGGGAGCAGGCCTGCATTCATGGCACGTTCACGGATGGCCTGAAGGCGGGCCCTGAAAAGATCCAGGTCGTGATGCGAATCGGATGATGTTTCGGCAGGCGTTTGTGGAACGGCGGCGGGAGGCTGGGGCGCTTCGGCTTGAACAGGCTCGAACTCCGCCATGAGCAGGGCGGGGGCTTCATTCGTCAGCTCCACGGAAGCCTCGGCAGGCGGCGTGTCACGCAGCCTGCCAAGCAAGGCGCCGACCTCATCGGCATCAATCCAGGAGACTTGCATGAGCTTGGTTGGATTCGCGTTCCTGGAGAAGACCGGTCCGGCGTTCGATCTCGGCGGCGAGCTGGTCGAAGAGCAGCGCTTCGGGAGGCGGGTTTTTCTTTAACAGGGCGACCGGCACACCCATGGCACTGGCTTCGAGGAAGGAGTTCAGGCGCGGCACGGCCTGATCGAAAAGCAGATCTGCGGGCAGCAGGGCGCGCAGTTCGGAGACCACCTTCTGACTGACCTGGCTTTCGCCGGCAACCATGGTCATGAGAATGCCCGCCACCTTGACCCCGGCGCCTTCGCTGCGGAAGCGGGACAGGGTTTCCAGCATGTGCGGCACACTGCGCACGGCGAGAGGTTCCGCCTGCTGGGGCAGCACGACGTAGTCACAGGCCTTCACCACGGATTCCGTCATCGCATTCAGGCCTGCGGCCGTGTCCATGATCAGGCAGTCCACGCCACGCAGTTCGGCGGCGCGCAGCAGGTCGGCCAGGCGCGAAGGCACCTCCTGGGAGGACCAGCCGCGCCGTGCCGCAGCATCATACTGGCCACCGGGGAGAATCTGCAGCTCCGGCAGGCGTGTGGAGAGCACCAGGCGGTTGAGGTCGCGCTCAGCCCCGCAGAGAAAGTCGTAAAAGCCGGGCCGGGCACGTGTGGACCTGGCCAGGGACAGGCCGACCCCGCCCTGGGGGTCCGTGTCCACGAGCAGCGTCGTCCACCCGCGGCGGGCGAGTGAGTAGGCGAGGTTGATGCAGAGCGTGGTTTTACCCACGCCTCCCTTCTGGCTGGCCGTTGCGATGGCGATCACGGAATCGAGACTAGGCGGTGTTTAAAGACTGGCAACCACAGGACTGGAAAAGCCGCAAGTCAAGACTTCCGGACGCTGCGGACGGACTTCTGACCAAGCGATGGCTTGAACAGGGAGGCACATTCATGCGAGATAGGGCCGACACCCTACCGACATGCCTTCACTTTCCGCCATCACCGCCCATCTCGACAGCACGCTGCGCATCAACGAACTGCCGGACTATTCGAACGCCGTGAACGGCCTTCAGCTTCAGAACCGCAGCGGCCAGGTGACGCGCATCGCCGCAGCGGTGGACGCCACCCTGCCGGTCGTAAAAAAGGCCGTGGCCGCGCGCGCGGACCTCCTCATCGTTCATCATGGCATGTTCTGGTCCGGCCTGCAGCCATGGACGGGTGGCACCTTTGAAAGGATGAGCCTGGCCCTGGAAAACAACCTCGCGATCTACAGCGCGCACCTGCCGCTCGACGCCCATCCCACGCTGGGCAACAACGCCTGCATCGCCGACGCCATGGGCCTGGCGGCCGCCGGTGGGTTTTTGGAATACAAGGGAATGTCCGTCGGGGTGATGTGCGAGGCTGAGCTGGCGCTTGAAGATGTGGTGGCCCGCTTCACGCAGGCCCTCAACGGCGGCCGTGTGCATGTCTGCGCCGGCGGCCCCCGGATCACCCAGCGCATTGGCATCTCCTCCGGAGGCAGCGGTTCTGAGATCGCTGCCGCCGCCAGGGCGGGCGTGGATACCTTCATCACCGGCGAGGGGCCGCACTGGAGCTACACGCTGGCGGAGGAGATGGGGGTCAACGTCCTTTACGGCGGCCACTACGCCACGGAGACCTTCGGCGTGAAGGCCCTGGCCGCGCACCTTGAACGACAGTTCGGCCTGCCAGGGTGCTTTCTCGACCATCCCACCGGCCTGTGAAGCCATGAAGACGGCCCCCTTTCTGAAGCCCGGCTTCTTTGAGCGCGACGTGCTTTCCGTCGCGCACGACCTCATTGGCGTGGAGCTGGTCTGGCGGGGTTGCTCGGGAATCATCGTCGAGACCGAGGCCTATGCCGCCGAGGATGACGAGGCCTGCCACACCTTTTCCAGGCCGGGTGCGAGGGAGTTCGTTTGCCTCATGCCGCCCGGCGCCGCCTATGTCTACCTCAACTACGGCATGTACTGGCTCTTCAACCTCCTGGTGAAGGGAGGCGGCAGGGACGGCCTGGTCCTCGTGCGTGCCCTGGAGCCCCGTCTGGGCATCGAACAAATGATGCAACGGCGTAACAAAGAGCGTGTTAATGACCTTTGTTCCGGCCCGGGGAAGACGGGCATGGCACTGGGCGTCACGGGCGGGCATCATGGCACGCGCATGGCGGGCCGGGGGCGTCCCGAGGACTGCGGTCTGCGCCCCTCCGGAATGCGGCCTGAGGTCGTCACCGACATCCGTGTCGGCATCTCCCGTGCCATGGAGCGGCCCTGGCGCTTTCTTGCCGCAAACCACCCTCATGTCAGCGTGCCGCATGGCCGGGTCAGGCTTCCCTGAGACTTGCGCCTGCCCCGAACGCCAGCATCTTCACAATCCATGTCCACCCGTTCCCGCCGCCGCTCCCGCCAGGTCCCCCGCTGGATGCTGGCCCTGGCCGGGCTTGTCCTGACGGCCGGGCTTGTCCTGCTGCTGGCGCCCATGCTGGTGATGAGCTGGGTCCGAGGCTACCTGCAGAAGGATGAGTTCCGCAGTCGCATGGAGCAGTTCCTGGGAGTGCAGGTGAAGGGCGGAGTCACGCTTGAACCGCTGCGCTGGTCGGGGAATGAGGTGACCACCCGCCGCCTGACGGCCAGCACCGGCAACGGCTGGAACGCCGAGGTCGGCGCTCTGCGCCTGGCGCTCGACTGGAATGCGTTTTGTGACCGCCGGTGGAGGATCATTGAAACCGGGGCCGACTCGCTTGCGCTTTCCTTTGAAGGCGGCGCCAAGGACCTGAAGGCAGCTGGCGCCGGCCCTGATGAAGCAGAGGTGGATGCTGGTGAAAAGCCAGCCGCGAAAAGCTCCGTTCCGGGATGGCTGAAGGGCTACCTGCCCGACCGCACGGAGATCGACGGCATCCGCTTTGACAGCTTTGCCCTGACTTATCCCGGCCCCTGGCGACTCACCGGCTCCAAGCTTCGCCTGGGCGCCTGGCAGCAGGGGGAGGCCTCCATCCTGGCGACGGTGGAGGACGGCGTTCTGGAGACCCCGGTCAAGCTGCCGGCACAGATTCATCCGATGAAGTTCAACCTCGCCCGTGCCAATGCGCGCATGAGCCGGGACGACCTGCATCTCACCCACGCCACGCTGACCTGGATGGGCGACAGCGAGATCACCGCCAGCGGTCATGTCCGTCCCCGGGAGAAGAGCTGGGAGATCAGCACCCACTTCTCCGGCGTGCCGCTGAAGGAGATTGTCAGCGATGACTGGAAGCTCCGGCTCACCGGCCTGCTGGAGGGCGACCTGGACATCCTCGGCAGGGCGGGGGCCGAACCCGGCGTGAAGGGGACGGTGCGGCTGAAGGATGCCGCCCTCACCGCCGTGCCGATGCTCGGCAGGCTGGCCGCCTACACCAACGTCGAACGCTTCAAGCGCCTCGTGCTCGACATCGCCACCACCCGCGTCAGCGGCGGCGGGCAGGCGCGCAAGTTTGAGGACATCGTCATTCAGTCGAATGGTTTGTTACGCCTCGAAGGCAGGCTGGACATCACCGGCGGCCGGCTCGACGGGCAGTTCATGCTTGGGGTCACGCCTGAGACGCTGACATGGATCCCCGGCGCCAGGCAGCATGTCTTCAGCAGCAGCCAGCCGGGCGCGGCCGCCGGCATGCTGTGGACGCCCCTGCGCATCACCGGCACCATTGACAGGCCCGAGGAGGATCTCACCGCACGTCTGATCGGCGGGGCCGGCAAGGCCCTGCTCAACGCCCCGGCGGAGGCGGCGGGCGCCGTGGGTGAAACCCTGCTGAAACCTGTGCTTGGCGAGGACCTGTCCAAAAAGCCCGGCGAGGTGCTGAAGGGCGCCACCGAGATGATCACGAACCCCTCCGACGCCGTGAAGAAGGCCTCGGACGCCGCTGAAAAAGGCCTCGACCTGCTCAAAGGCGTCGGTGGCGGCCTGCTCGGCAAGTAATGCTCCAGCCCGCACCTTGAATGTCCCTCGCCGCCCGACAGAACGAGCTCATCGAAGACCTCAGCCTCATCGAGAACGCCCATGAGCGCCTCGCCGCACTGACCAGTTATGTGGCGAAAACGAGGCTGCCCGCGGAGCTGAAGGACGATGCCCTCATCGTGCCCGGCTGCGTCTCCCGCGTCTGGGTGCTGGGGGAGCTTCAGGACGGCCTCACCCGCTTTCGTTGCGAGGCCGATTCACCGATGGTCGCGGGCTTGGTGGCCGTCCTTTGCTACCTTTACAGCGGCGCCCTGCCGGCGGAGGCGGCTGCGGTTGAGCCGGAGCTGTGGACCCGCTGCGGCTTCACCCGCATCCTGTCGCCGACACGGCTCAACGGACTCGCCTCCGTGCGGGCGAGGATCAGGACGCTCGCAGAGCAGTGGAGGTGAAGCACATGCTCTACGACGCGCACAACCATCTTCAGGACCATCGCCTGGATGCCGTGAGGCCGGAGTTGATGCGCCTTCTTCCCCGGTTGGGCGTGGTCGAGGCGGTGGTGAATGGTTCGGCGGAGGAGGACTGGGAGGATGTCGCCAGGATTGCCGGCGAACATTCCTGGGTGCGGCCCGCCTTTGGCCTGCATCCCTGGTATGTGAAGGAACGCACGGATGCCTGGCTGGAGACGCTCAGGCATTACCTGATGCAGTTTCCGCAGGCAGCCGTCGGAGAAACCGGCCTGGACCGCTGGATCGAAAATCCGAACATCGAGGCGCAGTTGCAGTGCTTCAGAGGCCAGCTCGCTCTGGCTGTCGAGCTTGGGCGTCCGGTGACGATCCATTGCCTGCGTGCCTGGGGGCTGCTGGAGGAGCAGCTGCGGGCGGTTCCTCTGCCTGAACAGGGCTTTCTTCTGCACTCCTATGGAGGTCCTGAGGAGATGATACCGCGTCTCGCCAGCCTCGGCGCCTACTTCTCCCTGTCGCCCTACTTCGGCCATGAGCGCAAGGCTCGTCAGCTGGCCGTGTTCGCCGCCGTGCCCCTGGAGAGGCTGCTTGCTGAAACGGATGCGCCGGACATGTGGCCGCCGGACGAGCTGAACCCGAATCCGCTTCAGGTGGATGGCCGCCCCGTGAATCATCCTGCCAACCTGCGGGTCAGCTACGAGCTGCTGGCCCGGGTGCGTGGCATGGACATGGCGGCTCTGGAAGGCGTGATTGCTGAGAACCACCGGCGTTTGTTTGGCGCCAAGGCCGGCTGAGCCATGATGTGAGCCGGCGTCAGCCAACCTCAAAGATGCCTTCGATCTCCACGGCGATGTTACCGGGCAGCGACCCCATGCCGACGGCGCTGCGTGCACCGACACCTGCATCCTCGCCCCAGACCTGGGCGAAGAGTTCGCTGCAACCGTTGATGACCTTGGGATGATCGGCGAACTCCGGCGTGCTGTTGACCATGCCGAGCAGCTTGATGACGCGCTTCACCCGGTCGAGGCTGCCCAGCTCCTTCTTCAGCGTCGCCAGCATCGCCAGCCCGGTCTGCCGCGCCGCCGCGTGGCCCTGGGCCAGGTCTAGGTCCTCGCCGACCCTGCCGCGGATCATGCCGCCGTCAGGAAGGTAGGGGCCGTGGCCGGAAACATAGGCCACGCCGCCGATGATCACGACGGGCTTGTAGACGCCGCCCTTGGGCGGAGCCGGGGGGAGGTTGAGGCCGAGGGAGGAGAGATTGGCTTCTGCGGACATGATGGTGATGGGTTGACTTGAATGCTGTCAGGCCCGCCGCCCGGACTCAATCCAAAACCTCAGGCGTCATCAAAGAGGTGGCGGTTTTTCCAGAAGTAGCTGAAGCCGGAGACCACGGTGAGGAGGGTGGTGAATCCCACGATGGAGGCGCCGGTCCACCAGTGCGCCGGGGAAGGCTCAAGCCAGGGGCGCAGGAAGCCGAACAAACTTTCCTCCGAAGCTGCCGTGAGCAGGAAGTAGAGCACCGTGATGATCTGCCAGGCCATCTTGTGCTTGCCGAGGCGCTCCGCGGCGAGCACGACTCCCTTCTGGGCCGCGATCAGCCGGATGCCCGTGACGAAGAACTCACGGCCGAGGATGGCGATGGCGATCCAGGCCTTCATCTCCGTCCTTTCCACCAGCAGGATGAAGGCCGCCGCGATCAGAACCTTGTCGGCCAGGGGGTCGAAGAGCTTGCCGAAGTTCGTCACCAGGTTGCGGGCGCGGGCGATCCTGCCGTCGAGGTAGTCCGTGATGGAGGCCGCCGAGAAGATCAGCAGCGCGGCCGTCATGGCCTGGTCCCAGGGGATGTAAAAACAAACCACGAACACGCCCGTGAGGATCAGGCGGGCGACGGTGAGCTTGTTAGGTAGGTTCATCGAACTTGATTACGCTGTGTAACGGGGGACTCGCCAGCCTGTCAAACAACGGCTGGGACAAGTGACAAAATTGCCCCCTTCTCCGGGAAGCCCTGAGTTGGGAACATTTCCTGCTTGCCGAACTACCGATCTCCTAGATTATATTACCCTGTCATGAAATTCCTCATCCCTCTTCTGCTCACCCTTGCCATCGTCGGCAGCAGCCTTGCCGCCCCCCAGAACGCCACCTCCCCCAGCAATCCTGACCATTCGCCGGATTCGCAGAGCGTGGCCGGAACCAAGCCCTCCAAGTCCATCTTTGGCGGCTACCGCGCCCTCAACCGCAGCATGAAGCGTCATGAGACCAGCATCACTCGCGATATCATCATTGGTTACGGCCAGCCGGTCGTGGAGAAGTTCCAGGGTGAGTACTACTGGTCCGTGCCGGTCACCTACGCGACCCTTTACTCCTCTCCGCATCATCTCTATGGCAAGCCGCTTTCTGACGGTGTGGCCATCGCCGAGGCGCGAGCCCTGGTGAGTGATGGCAACGTGGCCTTCTGGCTCTACGACGCCCCGCGCCCCACCCGCTCGTCGATTCCCGTGCGCTGATTTCCGTTCTGGAAATTTTTCTTCAACAAGGCGGACTGAAAAGTCCGCCTTGTTCGTTTTCACACACGGCCTTGCGCGCGCTCCGCCAGCCGCCATGATCCGCGCCCGTCCCGTCCATGCCTGAATCCCTCCCCACGCTCCTCTATTGCCGCTGCGCCTACGCCCAGGTCGTCCCCAATGGCGTGAAGAACGAGGTCCTCCAGGGCCTCTGCGATTCCGGGGCCAGCTTTGAAAGCGTGTCCGACCTCTGTGAAATGGCGGCGCATCGTGACCCGCGCCTCACCGCCCTCGCCGCCTGCGGGAAGCTCAGGATCGCCGCCTGCTATCCGCGGGCCGTGAAGGGCCTTTTCCAGCAGGCCGGGGCGCCGCTGGCCGAGGATGTCGAAGTCCTCAACATGCGCACCCTCACGGCTCCTGAAATCGTCAGCGCCATGGTCCAGTCCTGACCCAACCTTCCAGCCTCACCCATGATCACCCATACCCATCGTCCCCTGCGCGTTGTGCTCTATGAAGGCTCAGGCGCCATCCCGCTGCCGCCCGAGGCCAGGACCAAGGTCATGGCCGCCCTGCTTGACAAGGGTTACGCGGTCACCCGGACCGGTTCAGGGACCGCTCCGGCCATGATGCCGCATGATGACCGAAGCCTGCTCGTGCTTGGACTTTTTCCCGAGCAGAAAGCGCCGCAGATCGAGGACGTCACCGGCCAGGTGAAGGTTGAGACGCGGGACATCGCCGGGCTGGAGGTCGAGGAGGTCGTCGGCCTGGTGGAGAAAAGCCGGGGCGGCACCCCCATGAACGAGCCCGGCCGCTGGAAGCCCTGGTTCCCCGTCATCGACTACACGCGCTGTACCAACTGCATGCAGTGTCTCAGCTTCTGCCTGTTTGATGTCTATGGCGTCAGCTCCGACCACAAGATCCAGGTGCAGAACAACGACAACTGCAAGACCAACTGCCCGGCCTGCTCGCGTGTCTGCCCCGAGGTGGCCATCATGTTCCCCAAGTATCAGGCCGGCCCGATCAATGGCGACGAGGTGAATCCGGCCGAGGCTGGCCGCGAAAAGATCAAGGTGGACATCTCCTCCCTGCTCGGCGGCGACATCTACTCGGCCTTGAAGGACCGCAGTGCTGCCGCCAAATCCCGCTTCAGCAAGGAGCGCAGCCCTGACAAGGCCTTGGATGAACGCAAGAAATGCCTGACCAAGCTGGTCGGTGACGGCTTCATCCCCGCCGACGTGCTCGCCTCGCTTCCCTCACCTGACGAAATCCTGCGCAAGGCCGGAGAGGCGAAGGCGAAGGCCGCCGCCGCCCTGGCCGCCAGCGGGCAGGAGGCCTGAGGAGGCTTGCCCTTACTTCACGGCCTGCTTCCAGGCCGGCCAGCCGCCCTTGAGGATGAAGCAGTCCTCCAGGGGCACCAGCGTCAGCAGTTTTTCCCGGACATGGCGGCTGGCCTCGCACTTCTGGCCGCCGCAGTAGATCACCACAGGCCTGCTTGCCGTCTGCAGTTCATCGAGCAGCTCAAGCAGGAGAGAATCGAACTCCTGTTCATTGAGAAGCCGGGCGCCGGGGATGTGTTCCTGCTGAAACTGGTCTCGCGGACGGGCGTCCAGCCAGATGACATCGCCCTTCCAGCGCTCATTCACCTCCTTCATGCCCACTTCATCCGCCTTGAGCGGTTCCTGCACGGCATGCAGGGCGGGGGCGCGGGGGTGAAACTGGAACGCTGCCACTGCTGCTGCGGCTGCAAGCAGCGTGATCACCAGCGCTTGGATGAGGGGCTTCTTCATGGGTTCTCTGCTCCGCTGGCCGGTTTCCGATAAACGGAGAAGAAGGCGAGCTGCCGCTGATACTTGGGGATCTTGCTGTCCGTCTCGATCTTCAGCGCGCCCAGCATGACCTCCGCCGTGTCCTTTGGCTTCACGGTCACTTCATACTCCCTGCCCGGGGTGATCTCCTTCCAGGAAAACTCCACGCGCTCCCGGGTGGAGGTGATGCCGGTGATCTTCATCGGCTCATTCCCCATCATCGTCACCCGGGTCACCTTGGTGTCCGCCGCATCCCCCAGCCACCATTGCAGGGTCTTGGGCTCGATCTTGACCACCTCCGGCACCTCGATGGCGAAGTTGATCACCCACTCCGGCTGGGCCGGATCATCCGTCTGTACATGCACGCTCTTCTCATGACGGCCGATGAAGCTGGAGATCTTGAACTCCGCCTTCCCGACGCCCTTTTCCCCAGGCAGGTAAACGGCCTTGTCGAGCGAGGCGCTGAGGCAGCTGCAGGCGCTGTCGATTGTCAGCACCCGCACAGGCCTGGTGCCCTTGTTGTGAAACACAAAGTCGGTCGTGATCACCTCGTCCTCGGGCTTCGGCTTCAGCTCGATGACGGGCGACTCCGTGGCGAGTTCGGCATGGCAGACCGACAGGGTGCCCAGGATGAGGCAGAGGCGGAGGAAGGCGTGCGCGGGTTGCATGGGGAAAGATGCAGGACACCACGGCGGCCTGTCAACGTCGGGCTGAAGGAATGCCCGTGGTTCAGCCGAGCCCGACGGCGTCGCGGACGCGGGCCAGGGTTTTACGGGCGACAGCGCGCGCCTTTTCAGCACCTTCCGCCAGGACCTGGTCGACAAATTTCGGGTTGGCCGTGATCTCCGCACGCTTTTCCCGAAAGGGGGCGAAGTAGTCCGTGGTCGCCTGCAGGAGGCGTTTCTTGAACTCGCCATAACCGATGCCGCCGCGCTGGAAATCATCCACCATGGCCTGGTAGTCGGCCGGAGAGGCGACCAGCTTGTAGAGTGCCAGGATGCTGCTGTCCTCGACCGGCTTGGGCTCCTCCACGGGGGTGGAGTCGGTCTTGATGCTCATGATCTTCTTCTTCAGCACCGGCAGCTCCTCGAAGAGCTGGATGGTGTTGTCGTAGCTTTTGCTCATCTTCTGGCCGTCCAGGCCGGGCACCACGGCGGTTTCCTCGCGGATGCGGGGCTGGGGCAGCTTGAGCAGGCCTTCACCAAAGGCCTCGTTCATCTTGATGGCGATGTCGCGGGTGACCTCGACATGCTGCTTCTGGTCCCTGCCGACGGGGACGATGTCGCTGTCATAGATGAGGATGTCCGCCGCCATGAGGACGGGGTAGGCGAAGAGGCCATGGGAGGCGTGGATGCCGCGGGCCACCTTGTCCTTGTAGCTGTGGCAGCGCTCGAGCAAGCCCATGGGCGTCACCGTGCTGAGGATCCAGGCCAGTTCGGTGTGCTCCGGGATGTCGCTTTGACGGAAGAAGACACACTTGGAGGGGTCGAGGCCGCAGGCGAGGAAGTCGATGGCGAGGTTGCGGACATGGTCGCGCAGCAGCCTGCCGTCATGAACGCTGGTCAGGGAGTGGTAGTCGGCGATGAAGTAGTAGGCGTCACCTTCATGCTGCAGCTTCAGGGCCGACTCCATCATGCCGAAGTAGTTGCCGATGTGGAGACGTCCGCTGGGTTGGAGGCCGGAAAGGATGCGCATAGGGGCGCTAGTCATGGCGGGCTGGAGGCCGGGATCAAGGGCAAGCGTCCATGAACCTGGCGTGAGGAAGGACCGCCCGGGGCTCAGTGACGGCCGCCGTGCTTTTTCAAGCCGATCGCGGCCTGGATCTCGTGGGCGGCGTCATCCCTCCAGGGAATCACCCTGCCCGGCAGGATGCCGCCGACCACCAGGAAGACCACGCAAGCCGTCAGCGGCCAGCGCTCGCGCGGCAGAGCGTCAGGAATATCGATCACATGCTTGGGCAGGACGCCGAGGAAGAGCAGGCTGTAGAGGCGGATGAGGTTGATGGCGTTGAAGGCTGTTGCCACCAGGAGGGCGACTCCGAGGAAGGGATGGCTGGCCAGGGCGCCGTGGAAGAGCAGGTCTTCGGCGCAGTAGCCCAGGGTTCCGGGAAGGCCAATGAGGGCCAGTCCGCAGATCAGGAAGAAGGTTGCCAGCCGGGGGGCCTTGACGGCGAGGCCGAGGTCGGACTCGGGGTTGGTGACGTCCATCACGCGGACCTCGAGGATGCGTACAATGGCGATCAGGCCGCTGGAGGCTGCGGTGACGACCAGCCAGTGCACGAGTGCGCCGGTGATGCCCTCGGCGTTTGCCGTGGCCAGTCCGGCAAGGATGAAACTGGCCTGGCTGATGCAGACGAAGGCGAGCAGGCGGCGGGGTTTCTTTTCCGCAAAGCTGCGCAGGCTGGCGATGAGGGCGGTGATCAGCGCGGCGATGCTCAGCATGTCCAGCACCTGATGCGCGAAATGGGGAAGGGTCACCGCCTCGGAGCGGGCGATCAACAGGGCACCCAGGTGGCCGTTGAAAAGCAGCGCGGTGGGCAGCAGCGGCCCGTGTTCGAAGGAGGTGACGACCCAGGAATGCAGCGGGAACAGGCCTTTCCGCAGGGCCACCGCAAGTACGATGAGCCACATGGCGAGATGGCTGACATGGGAGAAGTCGGACAGGGCCGTGGCATGAAGAGCAGCGATGGCCCCGGTGAGCGCCAGGGCGCCGCCGATGAGGAACACGGATACCACGCGCCTGGCTGGCGGATTGCCGAAGAAGCGGAAGGCAAAGGGCACGGCGGTCAGCCACCAGCCAGTGGCGAGCATGATGAGGTTGGAGGCGGCGTAGGCAATCTCCGTGGCGGCGGCGAGCAGCAGCATTCCGGAGAGGGCGCTTCCGTTGGCATCACGCCTGGGGGCGAGGGTGATCAGCATCAGGGTGAGTGAGGCAAAGAAGACCATCGGCACGGCATCGAGAGCGTCGGCTTCCAACCAGGGAACCCAGGCGTCCAGCAAACGGGAGCCATGCTGGTGATGCACCTCCAGGGCGGCCAGGGCAAAGGCCAGGAGGGAGACAAGGGCACTGATGATGGCGGGCCTGCGTCCGGCGGCGGGCCGGACCAGGGTTACAGCGGAGCCGACGAGCAGGGCCGTGATGCCGAACGAAATGCAGGGAAATGAAAGGTGGGTCATGGACGTTCGGAATCAGGATTTCGGGGTGGGCCGGTTCATCATCTGGGTGATCATGCCGGGCGTCTCGGCGGGCTGCCTGCTGTTGGAGGCCCTGTCCTTCACCCATTCCGGCTCAAAGACGGACAACGCCCTTGCGATCGTCCTGGTGGGGGCGATGAGGAAGCGGTCCACGATGGCATCATAAAAGCCACGCCCCAGGGCGATGCGGTAAAGCATGACCTGCAGCGACTTCGACAGGAGGGAGTCATACTGTTCCCCCGTGGCTCCGACCCGGCCGCCTGCGGCGGCATGGACGCGGTGGTAGTCACTGAGCATCGAGGGCGAACGCAGGAACTGCATCGTGCGCACCATCGCATGGCCGATGATGTGAAGGATGGCCAGCGTGGTCCAGCCGAGGCCGATCTCTACGAAGATGATGCCGAGCTGGGTCTGGGAGGCGTAGGCCAGGCCGGTCTTGGCGTCGGCGCAGGTGCGGTGGATCATGGTGCTGAGGACGGCGGTGGTGACGCCGATGAAAATGACCAGGCCCGTGGCGAGGGGCGAGGAGCGGATCAACGGCTCGACACGCAGCAGCAGGTAGGCGCCGGCATGGACGGAGATGGCCCCGTAGAAGACGGCGCTGGACGGCGTCGGTCCTTCCATGGCGCGGGCCAGCCAGCCGCAGAAGGGGCCCTGGGCGGACTTGCCGCTGGCGGCGAAGACCAGCAGCACGGCGATCCAGGTCGCGGCGGTGCCGGCGAGGTTGTTGGTGTGTCCGGGCCACTCCCCGGTGAACATGCCGCCCCAGGAGGCGGTGCCGAACCAATGATGCGCCAGAAACACCGCGACCAGGATGTTCAGGTCGGCGACGCGGTAGGTGCCGAAGACGCGCAGGGCGTTCCGCACCGGGTCACGGCGATACTGGAAGAAGCCGATCAGCAGGACCGAGGTGATGCCGACGACCTCCCAGCCGCCGATCAGCAGGTCCAGGGAGTCCGCCGTGAACACCATCAGCGCACCGAAGGCGAACAGATGCAGCAGCAGGAAAAAGCGCTGGAAGCCCGGGTCGCGGTGCAGGTAACGCACCGAGAAGGAGCCGACGATACCAGCCAGGATGACCGTGATCGCTACAAAGGGCAGTGACAGCCGGTCGACGACCAGTGAGAGAGGAAACCCATATTCGGCCACGGTGAACCAGTTGCCCAGGTTCACATGGACCGAGGTCAGGCCGGCGGATCCCATCTTCCATCCGATCATGACAACGCAGAAGGTCATCACCAGGTAGGCCAGCCTGGAAACGCCGGCCATGGCCTTTTCAGAGAGGTGGCCCCCGGCCAGCCAGGCGAGCCCGATCATCAGGAAGAGCGCGCCGGGGATCGCCACCAGCGTCGTGAGAAGAATTTGAGGTGTCATCACGGGGAAGGGTGTGGTGGCTTCAGGCGGCCTTGGTCAGGGAGGGGTCAATCCTCGCCACAGGGAGATGCTCCATCTTGCCGGAGTAGTAGGCCAGGGAGCTGGGGGCCACGGGAAGAGGTTCTTCGTCGCCCTGGAGTGGCTCCCAGCATCCGCCGCCGCGGTAGACCTGGATGACACTGCTGCCCGGCGCGAGCGCGGCCAGCCTGATCCAGCGGTTTTCGAGAAACTCCTTGAGCAGCGGGTTGGCATGAATGACGCCGAGCACGCGTTCGGGCGTCGTCTCGACAACGAACAGGATTCTCACGGGTTCGTGAATCTCGACGGTTTGCAGGGGCAGCCCGGTGCGGATGTCGCCCTGATAGCCGTTCATCACACCGACGAGGCCGGTGATGTTGTGCGGCAGCTTGGTGCCGCAGCCATAACCTTCATTGTCGACCGTGGAGAAGTAGTATTCGAGGCTGATGCCGCCGCAGACGGGGATGACGGCGCCAAGCACGGCGGCGAGTGCCTTGTCCTCGGGATCCTTGGTGGCATCGTAGCTGACGAGAAAGGCCCGGCGGTCCAGGAACAGGCCGCGTGTCGTTTCGCGTCTGCCGACAACGGCGACCGCGTTTGTGCAATGACCGTATTCAGGCCGGGGTTCGCCGAGGTGCTCGGCGCGTTCCTGCACATGGCGCAGGCCCTCCTCCACGGAAAGGCCGGTTCCGGCAAGCTCAAAACGCCGGGTGCGTTCGTGGGCGGAGCGTGCGCGGGCCTTGTCGAGGCTTTCCCTCACATGGGCGATGTCGGCCTGATGTCCCGGAGGCATGAGGTCCACGTCGTAGAGGTCGATGTTGTCGTTGCAGGTGTCGTGGTAGCCTCCGAGGAACCAGGTGTCCTCAGGGATCAGGATGCCTTTCTGACGAAGGCGTTCACGGACCGCCGGCCGGTTCGCCATCAGGGCAAACAGGCGTGCGTTGGGAGCTCCAGAGCGGCCGCCGCAGGCTCCGCAGCAGTAGGCGGACACAAAGGGGTTGTTCAGGCTCGTGCTGCCATGGCCGAGAATGACGACGAGGCGTGCATGGCCGTTGTGCATCCCCACGGGACCGAGAACGCTGGCGACGCGGTCGGCCATTTCCTGCACGCTGAAACCCTGCATCAAACCGCTGGTGGCGTTGCGCGATTCGTCGTTGTCGCGCATGAACGTCAGCTCCGTGCGCGGCTCAGGCAGGAAGATGTCGTTCAGTCTGCGCATCAGCCTTGCATAAGCGAGCGGGGTGAGGATGCGCAGGGCCATCGGGAAGAGGCTGAGGAAGCCCAGGAAGGCAGTGCTGAGGGAGCCTCGGACCAGGGTGCGCGTGGAGATGCTGCCATTGCGCACGACCCTGGCCCAGAGCCGCCGCATGAGCTGACGCTTCTGATGCAGGTGGGACTCGTCCTCGACGGGTGTTTCGCGCACTTCGTGGCCGGGCTTGACCACGACGGGGCAAAGCGAGACGCCTTCGGCATCGTCGATTCCGGCATAATCAATGGCGCAGCCAAAGAAGCCGGCGGCGCCATAGGTCTCGATGGAGGGGTCCACCTCCTCCAGCGCGCGCCTCAGGGATTCCTCGCGTTCATCGATGCAGAAGATGGCCTGGGCGGCGAGGCGGTCCGTGCCGGGGTCAATCCGTGGCATTGCCAGATGCCTGGCAAGAGGGATGAGGATCTGTCTCTCATGCCGCCTTTCATAGGCTTGGTGGAGCAGGCGGCGGCGCTCGACTTCATGGCACTTCTCCAGTTCCTGACACAGGGCTTCAAACTGGCTCAGCGGCAGTTCCTTCAGTGTTGTGCTGCTCAGGCCAAGAAGCTGGGCGGCGTCAAAAAGGCGCGCCTGATGAGTCAGTGGATCATGCGGCCTAGTCTTGGCAGTGATAGACCTCCAGGCTCTGGCATCGCCCAGGATGTCCTCCACGGACACGGCGGTGTAGGTCAGGCGCAGGGCCATATATTCCATCAGTGAGCAGCGGACGCGGTCATGCGGGGCAAGGGCGGGGTCCTTTTCCAGGCAGTGCACCAATCCCGCCCAGCCGGGCAGTCCGAGCAGTTCCGCCGCCAGATAAGCCTCCCATTCTGCCTCCGGCACGCCGAGGCGTTCCAGCATGAGGACCACCGTGTCCGCCGCCCCAAGGTCAAGGGCTTCCTGGTCACGCAGCTCCTGTCCGATCTTCGAAAGGTGGGCGCGGTAGATTGAGACCGGCTGCGACATGATCCTGCGCGAGGCCTTGAGCAGTCCGAGTTCGCGCAGGGGCATCGGCCAGTAGGCGATGCCCTGGTCGAGATAGGCTCCCACCAGGCGGATCATGGGTGCGTTGACCACGCCATCAAGGTCCACGCCACGTGCGGCAAGGATCGCCTCGCGCGGACGCACGGGCTTTGAAGGGGGAGGGGGTGGTTCGGGCTGCAGCCGGGAGATGCAGACCTTCCAGAGGTCGGCAGGGCTGTCGGAGGCGAGGGCGCGTGCGGCGGTTGCGTCGAGGTCCTTGCGAAAGTGGGTCAGCAGGTTCCCTTCTTCGACCTCCCAGGCGATGTTACGGCCGTTGACCCGGCGCACGCCTGGAATCAGCAGGGCGCGGCGTAGCTGACGGCGTGTGAGTTTTCCAGGTAGGATTTCGGCATCCTCCTCAGCGGCCAGTACGGCGTCGATGTCCGAGTCGAGGATGCGGCCGCGGCAGCGCTCATCCTGATAGGCCTGCTCGGAGAGGTAGGGTTCTGTCTTGAAGATCCTGGAGGCCTCCACCACGGCATCTTCAAAGCGCTTGTGCTGGAAGGCGTGAAGGGTGTTGTGATGCACGAAAACCCCGATGGGTCCCTGGGCTGGAAGGTAATGGCTGGCATGCTCCAGGGCATGGCGCAGATGCTCGTGGTGAACTGAGGATGGCAGGTCTTGGTCATGACCCTGGCAGCCACAGGAGGGGGAATGCGCGTGCGTGCTCATGGAGGACTATTCCCAGCTTGCCCCCAATGCCTGCAAAAAACCATCCCCTCCTTGGGGGGTATTCATCGCCTTCTTAAAGGGGCGGTGCCCTGGCATGGCAAAAGAACGGTCCTCACGACCTTTCACATGAACAGTCTTTGCCGGCCTGTCGATGGGCCTGTCCAGCCTTGAGACCCACCCCCTGGCAGGGAGTGAGAATACCCTGCGGGGGGGATGTTTTTCTGGAACACAACATGCGTGAATGTTGGTGAACTTCAGAATTATGTCCGCCCCCACCCCGCCCCCCACCCTTCCTTCCGGACCCAAGCCTGTCGGCAACCTCCTCGGCTTCAAGCAGCACTTCGGCAAGGATGTGCTGTCTGGATTCCTGGTCTTCCTGATCGCGCTGCCTCTCTGCCTGGGCATCGCCAAGGCCAGCGGCTGTCCGGCCATCTCAGGCATCTTCACCGCTGTCGTGGGCGGCCTGCTCACGCCTTTCCTGAGCAACTCCGAACTGACCATCAAGGGGCCGGCGGCGGGCATGATCGCCATCGTTCTTGGAACTGTGAACGACCTTGGCTATGAAAAGGCCCTGGCTGTCGGCGTGATCTCCGGCTGCCTGCAGATTTTGTTCGGCGCGCTGAAGCTCGGCACTCTGGGCGAGTTCTTTCCCGTCGCCGCCGTGCATGGAATGCTGGCCGCCATCGGTGTCATCATCATCTCCAAGCAGATCCATGTCGCGCTCGGAGTCGCCGCCCATGCCAAGGAGCCGCTGGAGTTGCTTGCCGAGATTCCTGAGAGCATCGCGCACATGAACCCTGAGATCGCCCTCATCGGCGGCATCGCCCTGCTGCTGCTGTTTGGCCGGCTGTTCATCAAGAACAAGGTGGTCCAGGCCATCCCGGGGCCGCTGCTTGTGCTGCTGGTGGCCGTGCCGCTGTCCTTCTACTTCGACATCGGACACAAGCACATGTACCAGTTCCATGGACACAGCTATGAAGTTGGTCCGGACAAGCTGGTGAGCCTGCCGTTGAACATCCTGGACGGCATCACCCACCCGGACTTCTCCGCCATCACCTCAGGCACCAGCATCAAGTGGATCATCATGTTCTGCCTCGTGGGAAGCCTGGAATCCATGCTCAGCGCGAAGGCCGTCGACCTCCTCGATCCCTGGCAGCGCCGCACCAACCTGAACCGCGACCTTCTTGCCGTCGGCATGGCCAACACCCTTGTCTCCTTCATCGGCGGCCTGCCGATGATCTCCGAGATCGTTCGCTCCTCCGCCAACCGCAACAACGGCGCCCGCACCCGCTGGGCGAACTTCTGGCACGGCGCCTTCCTGCTTGTTCTGGTGGCCAGCGTGCCGGCTCTGCTCAACAACATCCCCCTCGCCGCGCTCGCGGGAATGCTGGTCTTCACCGGCTACAACCTCGCATCGCCCAAGGAGTTCCGCCACATGCTGCACGTCGGCAAGGGCCAGCTCGTCATCTTCCTGGTCACGATGGTCGCCACGCTGGCCACCGACCTCCTGGTCGGCATCGCCGTCGGCATCCTGGTGAAGCTGGTCATGCACCTCACCGCCGGCACCTCCCTCGGCAACCTGTTCGTCCCGCATGCCCAGGTTCATCATGACGAAGCCTTGGGGCATCCCGTCGTCATTGTGGAAAAGGCCGCCGTCTTCAGCAACTGGCTGCCTTTGCGCAAGCGCCTGCTGCTGCTCAGCGAGCACAGCATGGTCAAGCTGGACCTTTCCAGGACGCACCTGGTCGATCACAGCGTGATCAAGAAGCTCGAGGAGATGGCCCAGGACTGGAAGCTGGAGAACCGTGAACTGATCATCGAGGGTCTCGAAGACCACCTCCCGGTCTCCGAGCACCCCCAGGCGGCCCGCGTCTACCGCCAGCAGTCCGCTTGACATCCCTGTGCGCCGTTTCATCACCGATTTACCCCCAACCATGAAGCGTTTCCTTTTCCTCGCCCACGCCATCCTGTTGATCGGTGCCGCAAACGCCGCCGACCAGCATGCGGACAACTACAACTTCTGGTGGAACTACGTGGGTGATCATCCTCTTCCCAACAGCCCCTGGGGCGTGCACCTTGAGGTGCAGAACCGCCGCGAGGACTGGGGGGACGAATGGCAGCAGCTCCTCATCAGGCCTGGTATCAACTACACCCTCAGCCCCAGCGTCACCGTGAGCGCCGGCTATGGGTATATCAAGACCTACCCCTATGGGGAGCTGCCTGTCGCCCATGAGTTCGACGAGCATCGCATCTGGGAGCAGCTGAGCTGGAAGATGCAGTTTCTCGGCCTGGAGTGGCAGCACCGCTTCCGTCTGGAACAACGCTGGATCGAGGAGCAGAACAAGGCCGGGCGCACGACCAACTGGCGTGGTGAAAACCGCTTCCGATACATGCTGCGCACCTCGCTCCCCCTCAGCTCGGACAAGAAGACCTACCTGGCGGTGTGGGACGAGGTGTTCCTGAACTTCGGAGGCAACATCGACAAGAACCACTTCGACCAGAACCGCGCCTTCCTCGGCATCGGTCGCAAGATCACCCCCACGACACGCCTGGAGATCGGCTTCATGGAACAGACGATCCAGCGGCGTGGCGGCGAAAAGTGGGAGGCCAACCACACACCCTGCATCTGGCTGCTTTCCGCCTGGCCTTTCGGAGGATGATCAGCCGTCCCTTGTCAGGAGCAGGGGAACCTCGACCACGACGCGAAGACCCTGAGGCTGCAGGGGCTGAAGTGAAAGTTTCCCGCCACATTCACGCGCCCGTGCCCGCATTCCGATGAGGCCCAGGGTTCCCATGGTCTCCGGCATGTCCTCGGCCAGGCCGATGCCGTTGTCGGCGATCGCAAGCCGAACAATCGATGCTTCAGCCTCCAGCGTCATGTTCACCCGGCTCGCCCTTGAGTGACGGGCGATGTTTGTCAGCGCCTCCTGAGCGATCCTGAACAGGTGCGTCTCCGTGCCGCTCTGCAGGCGGCCTGCCAGGCTGGATTCGTATTCGACCTTGATGCGGGTTCTCTGGGCGAACTTCTCGGTCAGCCAGCGCAGACCGGCATCCAGGCCGAAGTCGTCAAGAATCACGGGGCGCAACAGCTGGGAAAGCTCGCGGACATTCGCGATGGCCTCGTCCACGAGCTGCACTCCGTCCGCACGACGTTCCTCCAGGTCGGCGGTGGTCATCGAAGTCAGGTGCGCACGCAGGGCCGCCAGGGACTGGCCCAGCTCATCATGCAGCTCGTGGGAAAAGCGCCGCGCCGTCTCCTCCTGCGTCTGCAGCATGTGCCAGGAGACGCGGTCCAGCTCGTCCGTCTGCCACTCGATGCGCCGGACGCTGTGACGCACATAGACGACGGTGCCGGCGGCACACAGCGCCGCGAGCAGGAAGCAGGAGCCCAGCAGCACTGCGGATTCGTCGGCCAGCTCCTTCAGCTGCAGGCTCATCCTTTCATCCACCTCGATCAGGTGGCGGCTGCTCTGAAGGATCAGCTCATGGATCAGCTTCACGACCTTCTCATGGCTGGTGAACAGGCTTTCCATGACATTCGGGGGGACCGCCTGGGTTTGGGCGAAGGCCTTTTCCGCCTCCCTGGAAAACTCCTGCGTGGCCTGGGCCAGCAGGCGCCATTCCGCCGCAGTGGGCGTCTTCATCGCCTGGTTCGCGAGGCGCGCCACCGTCTTGTCCGCCTGCTTCAGCTCCTCGACCCGCTTCAGCCGCTCCTGGGAGCTGCCTTCCGTCGTCAGCCGGTGCAGGGCCAGCGCCAACGCATCCTCCTCGGCCTGCACCTCATGGAGCAGTCGTGCGATCAAAAGCTGGTCCTTCACCAGGCTCGTCGCACTGAGCCGGATCTCACGGCTGTCGCGCACGGCCACAAGCCCCGCCATGCCCAGCAGCACCATGACCAGCACAAAGCCGGGCACCAGGCCCCACAGCACCGTGCGGTCGGTGATGCGACGCGCAAAGGGTGAAAACCTGAAGATCATGATGCAGCGCCTCCGTCAGTCGATGAGGCCGTTGCGCACCGCAAACCTCACCAGTTCGCCGATGCTGTGCATGTTCAGCTTCTCCATGATGCGCCCGCGATGCGCCTCGACGGTGTAGACGCTGAGGTTGAGGGCGTTGGCGATGTCCTTGTTGGTCTTGCTCTCGGCGATCATCTGCAGGACCTCGCGCTCGCGGGTTGAAAGCAGGTCGATCGGGTTGGTGACATGCTTGCGGTAGTCGTCCAGCACCGCGTCCGCCACCTCCGGACTGAGGTAACCCTGGCCGACGGACACCGCCCTCACCGCCTTGAGAAACTCCGTCTCGCTGCTGTCCTTGAGCAGATAACCCTTGGCGCCCGCCCTGAGAATCTCGCGAACATAGACGGAGTCCTTGTGCATCGACAGCGCCAGTACCCGGGATTTGGGAGAGACCTTCAGCAGCCGTCTTGTGGCCTCGATGCCGTTCAGCTCGGGCATGGTCACGTCCATGACCACCACATCCGGCTGCAGCTCCTCCGCCTTGTCCACCGCCTCGCGTCCGTTGGAAACCTCGGCCAGCACCTGCATGTCCCACTGCGCGGCAAGGATCATGCTGAAACCGCGGCGCACCACGGCGTGATCATCGGCAATCAGGATCGTGGTGGACTTGGATGACATGAACAGGTGCAACCGCTATCTCAGAACGGGTGGCAGGGCAAAAAATAACAGGCTGTTGATGCAGGACCTACCGGGCGGGAATCGTCGTGCTGTCCTTCGGCGGGTTGCGCCCGATGAAGGGATGCTGCTCCAGGTCCACCACCTGACCGCTGATCGGGCCGCTTTCATCCGCCAGCCAGTAGACCGCCGCCGCCGCGATCTCCTCCGGCCAGAGGATGCGCCCGGCCGGGGCGTACACCTTCGGAAGATCCGCATACCAGTCCTCCGGCAGTCCGTGGTCACGCTTGCGTTTCGCCTCGTTCTCCGTGAGCACCCAGCCGGGGTTGATCTGGTTCACCCGCACGCCGTCCTCGCGCATCAGGGTGTCGCCAAGGTTTCTGGTCAGCGTCATCAGCGCCCCCTTGGAAACGCTGTAGGGCATCAGGTTAGGCTCGCCGCTGTAGGCGTTGACGCTGCCGATGTTCAGCACGCTGCCTCGCACTTTCCGCAGCTCGGCCAGCGCCGCCTGGATGAGGGCGAAAGGCGCCAGCGTGTTCACCTCCAGCATCTTCCGGAAGAACACCAGGTCGGTGTTGTGAATGTTGCCCTGCTGAACCATCGCCGCATTGTTCACGACGGCGTCCAGGCGGCCGAAGCTTTGCACGGCCAGCTTCACCAGCGCGACGGCGCAGCCTTCCTGGGTGAGATCCTCCACATGCGCCGCCGCCATGTCCGCCCCCAGCTCCGCGACGACCTCCGCCGCCAGCTCCGCCTCCAGGCCGTGGATGACGACCCTCGCGCCCTCGGCGACGCAGCGTTTGGCGATTGCCTTGCCGATGCCCGTGCAGCTGCCGGTGACGATGATGACTTTGTTTTCGAGACGTGTGAGGTTCATGAGTGGGTGAAGGGGCCGTTATTCTGCCGGGAAGGGGTTTCGCGCAAAAGGTGTCCGTCGAGCACCGCCGCGTCCGTGCCGGACATCAGGCTCGGCGGGCTTGGCCGACGGTCTTCATTCCCATTCATAACGGAAAGCCCGCTGCCAATGCCACGACAAACTCTATGTGAAATGCGTCTGCGCAGGGAAAAAAACGCCGGCCAGTGCTTCCGGAGAAGCCTTGGACGGCGTCGATGAAATCAGGGCCTGTGATCAGCCGTCGTTGTCCCAGCGACGAGGCTTGAAGCCGCCTCCTCCGCCGCCGAAGCGACGTCCGCCGCCACCACCTCCTCCGCCGTAGCCGCCGCCACCGCCGCGGTCGTCGAAGTCACGGCGTGGGCCGCCGAAGGGCTTCTTGAAGCCACCGCCGCCCTTGTAGCCAGGCTTGCCGCCATAACCGCCGCCGCCAAAGCGGGGCTTGCCACCGTAGCCGCCTTCGCCGCGCGGAGGTCCGTCAAAGTCACGACGCGGAGGACGCGGGCGGAAATCGCCGCCGCCACCTCCGCCACCCTCACGGTCGGCATTGTCCATGCGCACGTCACGACCGCGGAAGGTCGCGCCTTCAATGCTGGTCAGCACGGCCGGGGCGAGCTCCTCGGGAACTTCGACAAAGCTGCACTTCGGCAGCACGTCGATGGAGCCAATGGTGCCCGCCGGGATCTGGCAGGTGTTGTAGATGATGCCGGCGATGTCACCCGGGCGGGCGTTGTCCATGCCGCCGATGTTGATGAACAGGCGCTTCATGCCGGCCGCCGGTGGGCGGGGGCCCGCCGGACGCTGCGGACGGCCTTCACCCCCCTCTCCGGCGCCCTGGGGCGCTCCTTCGGGGCGGTCACGCGGCACGAACTCCTTCTGCGGGCGCTCCTTCTTCACCGGGGCGCGGTCCTCGTGGATCTCCTCACCCTCGCGCGAGCCTTCCTTCATCCACAGGTCGAGCAGGGCGCTCATGACATCCGTCGGCGTGAAGCCGGCGTCGAGCAGCCGCTGCGTGGTGTGCTCGTGCTTCGAGTATTCACCGGACTCGAGCGTGGCCTTCAGCTTCTCAAAGCTCTGGTCCACGAGCTTGGTCTCGACTTCTTCCTGCGAGGGGACCTTGGCGCGCTCCACCTTTGCGTTCGTGAAGCGCTGAATCCGCTGCATGAGGTAGATCTCACGGCCTGCGACCAGGCTGACCGCCGTGCCCTTGCGCCCGGCACGACCGGTGCGGCCGATGCGGTGAACGTAGTCCTCGGTGTCGTAGGGAAGCTCATAGTTCACGATCAGGTCAACATCGTTCACGTCCAGGCCGCGTGCGGCCACATCGGTGGCGACCAGCACCTCGATGGTGCCGCTGCGGAAGTTGCGCATGACGCGCTCGCGCATCATCTGGTTGAGGTCGCCATGCAGGCGGTCGGCGGCATAACCACGGCCGATGAGGGCGTCGGTGACGTCGTCCACGGCCTTCTTGGTGTTGGCGAAGATGATGCTGAGGCGCGGGTCCTCCATGTCGAGCAGGCGGCAGAGCACCTCGGTCTTGCTGCGGCCCTGGACCTCGTAGTAGCGCTGCTCGATGGTTGGCACGGTCAGCGCCTTCTGCTCGATGGTGATCGTCGCGGCATCGCGGGTATAACGATCAATGAGACGACGGATGCGCGGGTCGAAGGTGGCGGAGAAGAAGATGGTCTGGCGCTTCTCGGGAAGGGCCTCCATGAGCTTTTCGATGTCCTCGGCGAAGCCCATGTCGAGCATCTCGTCAGCCTCGTCAAAGACGAGGGTCTTGATGGCATCGAGGCGCAGGATGCCGCGGTCCACGAAGTCGAGGATTCGGCCCGGGGTTCCGACAACAAGCTGGGAGCCGCTCTGCAGGGCGCGGATCTGGCGGTCGTAGGAGGCGCCGCCGTAGATCGGCGTGGCGCGCAGGCCTTCCTTGAAGCTGGTCACCTTGTGAAGCTCGGCGCAGACCTGCTGGGCCAGCTCTCGGGTGGGGCAGAGGATGAGCGCCTGGGTGCTGCGCTGGCTGGCGTCCGTCAGCTGGATGCAGGGCAGGCCGAAGGCGAGGGTCTTGCCGGAGCCGGTCTGGCTCTGGCCGACCACGTCACGGCCGGTGAGGGCGACCGGGATGGCCTCGGCCTGGATGGGGGAGGGTTGTTCAAAGCCCTGGGCCTGAACAGCCTGGAGGAGTTCCGGCGCGAGGCCGAGATCAGCAAATGTCTTTTCCATGTCGTGTCCTTGTCTAAACCGGCGGTACGGCTCCGTGAAATGGGCGACCCGTCCGCCGTCAAAGCGTCGCGCTCACAGAGCGGGACGGGAAACCGCCAAACCGTGGCGGGCTGCAAGGCAAACATCGGCCCCTAGGGGGGTGGAAGCCGGAAAAACCGGCTGGGAGAATCCCACACATCCTGGTTTTGGCAAGCGGGGAGTTCTGAGCGTCAGTCAGACTTCCGGGCTGCGGGCCTTGGGGTCAAGCTGCTGATAGACGCCGAAGTCGTGGTAGAAGAAGCGTTTGGCGATTTTGTACATCCAGTGCTTCTCGGGGATTTCCTCCTCCTCCCGCCACTGGCTGGTGCGCGGTTTCATGGCCTCAACCTCGGCCATGGCCGTCTGTCGCAGGGTGGTGTCCTGGGCGCCATGCTTCTGAGCCAGCTGCTTCACCAGGTCAGGCCGCTCCAGGACGATGCAGCCTCGGGTGTGCTTTGCCGCCGTCTCGCGGAAGTCCTTGAGAAACTCAGACTGCGTGAAGACGTCAAACAGGTCGCGCTGGGTGCGGACGTTCTCCCTGGCGAACTGGATGATCGGGCAGGGCTCCAGGCCGCCGGTGGGGCCGATGTGATGGCTGATGCCGGTGGCCATGGGGCACAGGGCTTTGCCGTTGTGGTCGTAGTAGGCGTCAACGATGGCGATGGGCAGCTCGGCGCGCATCTCCGTGACGAAGCGCCGCACCCGGGTGATCTGCTCCGGGCTGAGGGCGAGCTGCTCGTTGATCTTCGGCCCGACGGGCCGGTAGGTGTGGTACCAGGTGTAGTGCACGCCCATGTCGATGAGCTTCTGAAGCCATTCGCGGTTGAGCAGGTCGTCAATATTGGTTTGGCAGAGGCTGGTCGCCACGCCGGTGAGCAGCCTGGCCTCGAGGCAGTTGCGCAGGCCGCGCAGGGTGCGGTTGAGCACGTCCTTGTTGCCCCGGCGCTCGTCGCTGACGGTGCTGTTGCCCTCGACGGAGACGAGCGGCGTGGCGTTGCCCAGTTTGCGCAGGCCCTCGGCGACTTTCGGCGTGATCAGCTGGCCGTTGGTGAAGATCTGGAAGTAGCAGTCCGGGTGCGCGGCCAGCAGGTCCAGCAGTTCCGGGTGCATGAAGGGCTCGCCCCCGAGCAGGCCGAAGAAGGCGTTCCCGTGCGCCTTGGCGTCGTTGATGATCTTGTTGAGCTCGTCGAGCGAGATCGCCTCGCGCGGCCTGTCCACGTCCACCCAGCAGCCCTGGCAGCGCAGGTTGCAGGAGTTCAGGATGGAGATGTAGAGGAAGGGCGGGAAGAACTGCCCCTGCTCCATGCGCTTCTTGAACAGCATGACCGAGCGCGCGCCCTTGTAGCCGAAGTTCCAGCCGATCCTGGCGAGGCAGAGGGGATCGACCGTGCGGAGGATGCGCGAGGTGAGGGAGAAGATCATGACGGGGGCTGGAGTGAACCTGACAGGCAAGCCCGCAGGCGGCAAGCAAAGGAATCAAACGCGCGCGGCCGGGGGCGTGGATCATGAAAGGCCAACTTCTGAGGTGTAATAACAAAAATTGCTTCTTTCGGCCAGGCCTTAATGAAACGATGCTACCAGCCATGAAAACAATCCTTCTCGCCATCATGCTGCTCTCGGGCATCGGCCCCGCAGGGGCCCAGTTCGCAGGCAGCGACAGCTTTTCAGGTCCGGCCAAGGACCCTGCCAAATGGGGGGACGATGTCGCGTCAGGCTCGGGAACCCTGACCCAGACCGGCGGCGTGCTTCGATACACGAGCCTCGGTGCGAGCAATGACGACTACATGGCCTGGTCCTGGCTTGAATCGGCGCCGTTTGACAGCAGCTGGAGCGTGCAGGCCGACGTGCATGTGCCCTACATCGCGCTGGCGGACGGCCATACCGCCGCAGGCATGGGCCTTCTGGTCCGCAACCCTGCGGATGCCACCGATTCCTTTGACGTCGCCCTGGAGAACTTCCGCAATCCCGGAGAGGGCCAGAGGTATCATTTCCTGTGCGGCGCTGATGTCGATGATGACGGTCCGGAGATTTTCGTCGATGCCTCCTCAACAACGGCGGCGGTGCGCATCTCCTGGAACGCCGTCACGGGAACCCTGACCGGCGAGTATGACGCCGACGGTCCGGTCAATGGTTATTCCTGGACGGCCATCCATTCATTCAGGCCCGGGGTGGAAGGCTGGGGCATGAGCAGCGGAGACACCTTTCAAATCCTGGTCGGCGGCTATTCCGAAACCACGGTCGTGGCGGCGGCCAGGAACCTGCATGCGGACAACTTCCAGGTCACGGAACATGTCCCGTCCAACCTTGCAGGCGGTGACAATTACAACGACAACCTCAAGAACGAATCGCGCTGGGGGCAGGACGAGGTCGAGGGAGGCGGGCTGTTTGAAGAGAAAAACGGCAGGCTGGAGTTCACCTCCGGTGATGCGATGGGCGGTTCCGCCATGAGGCCCTGGGCCTTCAACAGCGGGAGCGTCGCTGAAGCCTGGCAGGCGGTCCTTGACGTCAGTCTGGGGGCCTTGTCCGCGCCGGTGGACGGCGACGGTGCCGGCATCGGGCTGAAGGTGGAGCATGAAGCCTTCAGCACCACGGTGTGGCTTGAAACCGGCAATGTCGGCGGCACCCAGGGCCGACGGTTCCGGTGGCAGGATGAGGCGCCCATGGGCCCCTCCGGGACCTTTGGCACCGCCAGCCAGGCAGGTTCGGTGCGCATCAGCTATGAGCCTGGGACAAGGACCCTGCGTTTTCATCATGATGAAAACGGCATCGCCGGCGGGCGTGTCTGGACGGAATTCGGAAGCCTGGACCTTGGGCCTTCCGGCGCAGACTGGGGCCTGGACGAGGCTTCACGATTCGACATCTCGGTGGTCGGTGAAGCGTCTGGAATCGTGGTGGCCTCAGGGGATGCTTTTGCCGACAACTTCGAGGCCGCAAGCGCACAGCCTTCGGGATTGACGGGAGTTCCGTCAGGGCAGGATGATTTTTCGGGCGTTTCCAAGAACACGCTCATCTGGGGCAAGGATATGAAGCGGGGCAGCGGCCAGCTCACCCAGGCGGACGGCGTGCTGCGTTTCACCAGTTCCGGCACGGCTGAGGATGATGTCATGGCCTGGCCCTGGCTGGTGGCGGCCCCTTTTGCCACCAGTTGGATGGTCCAGGCCGATGTGCATGTGCCATGGATGCCGCTTGCCAACGGCCACACGGCCGCCGGCATGGGCGTCCTGGTGCTGAACGGCGCCGACCCGCTGGACACGTTCTCCGCCACCCTGGAGAACTTCCGGAATCCAGGTGAGCCCCAGCGTTTTCATTTCCTGGGCAACGTTGATGTCAACGACGACGGCACGGAAACATATTCGCCGGCGGCTTCCAGCCATGCCGCGGTGCGTGTCGCCTGGGATGCCGCCGCCGGGACCCTGTCTGCCGCCTTTGATCCGGACGGTCCCCTGAATGGTTATTCCTGGACGGTCATCAAGACCTTTCGTCCAGCCACCGAGGGCTGGGGCATGAAGAGCAGCGGCAAGTTCAGTGTCTTCATCGCCGGTTATTCCGAAATGACGCAGGTGACTGCCGCGCACGACATCCATGCGGACAACTTCCGCGTGTTTGGCATTCTCGGCACCCCGCTGCCGCCGCTCGTCAAAGCTCTTCCTGCCACGGGCATCAACCATGAAGGGGCCACGCTTCAGGGCACAGTGGATGCCAGGGGGTTCCCCCGGGATGTCTTTTTTGACTATGGAACCACGACGGCCTTTGGAACCACCCTTGCCGCCAACCCGGACGAAGTCAGCGACACGGGGGCAAAGCCTGTGAGCGTGCTTCTTACCGGCCTGGCGCCGCACACCAAGTATCACTACCGGGTCAGGGCCGCCAGCGTGCAGGGCACGGCCAGGAGCGCCCCCCTGTCCTTCACCACGGCCAACCGGCCGCCGGTCACCGAGGACGACAGCTTCACCGTCCTGCCGGAGAGCACCGTCGTGCTGGACGTGCTCGACAACGATGATGATCCCGACGGCGACACCCTGACCATCACTTCCGTGAAACCCCTGGCGCCCGGTCTCAAGTTCAAGAACAACGGCGGTCATCTCGTGGTGACGACGCCCGTTTCCTTCACCCAGCCGGTGACCTTCTTCTACAACATTAAGGACGGCTTTGGCGGCGTGACCGAAGGGACCGCGACCGTCGAACCGGGAACGCTCATGCTCGACCTCAACGAGAAGGACGACCTGGTTTCGAAGGGGGGCGGTTATGACGTCGAGGTGAGCTCCGACGGCCTCTGGTCGGTGGTGACGCCGCCTTGGATCAGCGCGGCACCTGCGACGGGCTCGGGGGACGGAACCGTCACCCTGACCGTGCTGCCCAACACCTCCTTGAAGCCACGCTCCGCCGTCGTGAAGATCGGAGGCAGGCCGCACACCGTCACCCAGGCGGGGGTACTGAAACCCTCCATCTCCGCGCCGGCCATGATCGAGCCCGCCATTGTCAGCGGCAGCTACCAGCTGCTGATCCCGGTCGTCAACCTGCCGGTGACCTTCTCCGTCAAGAACCTTCCGCCCGGCCTAACCATCAATGGCAGCACTGGCCTGATCAGCGGCAAGCCGCTCAAAGGTGGCAGGACTTACACGGTGCAGATCAGCGCGAAGAATGCCGCCGGTGCGGCGGATGATGTCCTGGAGTTCGACATTCCAGTGGACGAGCTGCCGCCTGGCATCGCCGGCGTTTTCCATGGCCTGGTGAGCCCGCACCCGCTCATCAACAGCAACCTGGGTTCGCGCCTGGAGCTGACGGTGGCGGGCACCGGGTCGGTCACCGGAAAAATCATCACCGGCGCCAGCACGCAGACCTTCACCACAAGCCTCAATGCCGATGTCAACAACCCGGACAACCCGCTCTGCAGCATTCCGCTCACCGCGAAAAACCGGCCTCCGCAGGCACTGAACCTGACCTTCAGCGGATCTGGCAACTCAGCCGCAGGGGAGGTCGTGCAGGGTGTCGAACAGGCCACCGCGACCCTCTGGCGCAATCCATGGACCAAGGATGACAAGGCCTCGGATTTCAAAGGTCTGCATACCTTCAGCCTCGTCCAGCCGGACACTGACCCTGTGCTGCCCCAGGGACATGGTTACGGTTCCTTCACGGTGTCCGAAGCCAATGGCGGCCTCAACGTCGGCGGACGGCTGGCGGACGGCAGCACCTTTACCACCGGCACCTTTGTCAGCGACGCGGGTGATGTTCTTGTTTACCAGTCCCTGTATTCGGGGGGCGGTTCGCTTGCCGGAGCGCTCATGGTCTCCACGGGTGCCGAGCCGGCGGACAATGACATTTCTGGCAACGCGGAATGGTTCAAGCCTGCCCAGGGAGTGACCTCCAAGGACACTGTTTACCATGATGGCATCGGCCCTGTAACCCTCAACGTGGAAGGAGGTGGTTATGGGGCGCTTGCGCCCGGCGAGATCATCCTGGGCAGAGGCACGGGGCCTGACAACGCCCTGTTCGAATTCAGGGCCGGAGGTCTGGATGACGAGGCGATGGAGTTTGATGTGCCGGTCAGCATCGCCAATCCCAGCGCCACAGGAACCACCAACACCGCCACCGTTTCGAAGAACCCCACCATCAATCCCCAGTTGGTGAAGATCACCAAGTTTGACGTCAAGACGGGGGCGGTGGCCGGCGAGTTCACCCTGCAGACGACACCTCCGCGCAAGACCACCTGGCAGGCGCAGCTCACACGTTCCTCCGGCATCATGGAGGCGCGAGGCTTTTTCCTCTTCCCCACTTCCAGCAAGACAAACGCGCCCAGGCTTTCCGGGCGCGTGGTTCTCAAGGATGGTCCGTGAGCCTGAGGTTCACTTCAAGCCGGCCAGCACGCGCTTGATGTCGGCCGCCTGCTGGTCGGTGCTGGCCTGGTAGTCCTGCCAGACCACCTTGCCGTCCTTCACCAGGAAGCAGCTGCGCTTGGCCAGGGAGAGGATGCCCTTGAGCATCTTCTCGACCTTGAAGGCGGCGACGATCTTGCCTTCGGGATCGGCGATCAGATCATAGGGCAGGCTGAACTTGTCCTTGAAGCCCTTCTGGGCTGCCAGGATTTTATACACATACTCCCCCCGCGTCAGAAACCTCCTGCAACAGGATTTTCTCGCCGCCGCCCCGGCCTGTTGATCGACTGTCACATCTGGGAAACCGCACCCATGGCTTCCTGACCAAGCCGAAGAGGCGCGAACTCCCGATGCTCAAAGAGCCATAATTTATAGTGCCAAGTCGTGAACGACTGCCCGAAACCCTTCACGACTTTTACAGCTTGGCCATTGATCGATGACCGACGGCTGATAATCGACACACCATCGTCTCGTGGTCGGTAGTTTTACCGACTATTCGTTTTCAGCCACTTATCTAGATATGGTGCCCCGGTTGTCGCCGGAAGCACGCCATGGGTCTTCTTCCTCCCCCCGCCAAGGCTCCTGTCACGCCCACCTCCCATGGAGGTCCTCGCTTCTGTTGGTTAGGCCGTCTGCGCTCCCGTTCCCGCCCCACGCCTTCCCAGGAGGCTCCACGATCGGCCTCGGTTCTCCTTCGCGCAGCCTGCCTCCTTCTTCTAGGTCCCGTGCTCCCTGCCCAGTCAAACACCGAGCCCGGCGAAGACCTCAGGGTGACCCTGACCACGGATGGCCAGGGCCTCCTTCTGCGCTGGTGGGGCAAGGCAGGTCGAACC
>JBIJBP010000052.1:0-32895 GCA_044345155.1 Prosthecobacter sp.
CAATCCGCAGGCTGCTGGAGGAGCGCGGCGTGAGGCCGCCGGTGAAGGTGCCCGCCGAGACCAGGGTGCGGGTGCATCGCTTCAAGTCCGGTGACAAGGCGCGGCTGCTGGCCTTCGAGCGAAACGTCGAATACAAGATACGCGAGGAGCTGGCGCAGGTGGGAGGCAACGAGCAGCTGGAGAAAGCGGTGAGCTTCACGGCGAAGATTCAGCAGCCCGGCCATGTCGTGAACCTGCGCACGGGTGAGAAGCTGGGCAAGGTGACCGAATTTGAGGTTAGGCTCGACCCGTGGCAGCCGGCGTTGTTTGCCGTGCTCACCGAGGAGCCTTCGGGTGATGTCGTGACGGAACTGCTCAAGTAACCCGGACATGCGTTTGTTCTTCCTGCTCCTTTTTGCTGCCGTCAGTCTGCCTGCGGCAGATTCCATTCAGCCGGGTGAGATCTCCACGCCGTTTCCGACCCTGACGAACCTGGCGGTGGAATGGCAGGTCGAGGGTGATGACGACCTGGATGCCACCTGCGGACTTCGATATCGCAAGGCGGGTGAAGCCCGCTGGCACGAAGGCATGCCCTTGATCCGCGTGCCGGCGGGATCAAGCCGGGGTACGAAGCCGGTGTTCACCTGGACGAACCGGCTCAGCGGCAGTGTCTTCGACCTGGAGCCTGGGACGGAGTATGAGATGCAGTTGAGCCTGAGCGATCCGGATGGCGGAGACGAAATCCGGACCGTGAAGGCGGCCACCAGGCCGGAGCCGGTGGCGAAGGCTGATGCCGTCGTCATTCGCGGAGGCAGATCCGATCTCAACCGGGTGAAGCCGGGCGAGGTGCTGCTGCTGGAGGACGGGGACTATGGCGCGGTGACCTTCAACCGGGATGGGGAGCCTGGACGCCCGATCGTCTACCGAAGCAAGGACGGCGGAGCGGTCTTCAAGGAGGCCGGACTTGCCGGGCGCAAGTGGGTTTATCTGGAAGGAGTCACCGTCAACGGGCCGGTGCGCCTGAACGGCAGCGAGTATTGTGTGGTAAGGCGCTGCGTGATTCGTTCACAGTATGGCATCAAGGCCTACAAGCCGGGCATGATGAACGCGTGCATCGAGGACAACGTCATCACCGGCATCCGTGAGTGGCGCGCGGAGATCCTGGGGGCCGAGGGTGACAATGACGGCGAGGGCATCCAGTTCACGGGCAGCGGCAATGTCGTCCGCCACAACCGGGTGAAGGGCTTCCGCGACTGCATCTCCCACATGGAGGACGACGGGGTGGCGCCGCAGATGTGCAACGACATTCTGAACAACGACATCCTTGCAGGCCTGGACGACGGGATCGAGGGCGACTTCGCGATGCACAACTGCCGCTTCCTGCGCAACCGTGTGACCCATTGCTTTGTCGGCATCAGCTCGCAGCCCGGCCTGGGCGGCCCGAACTACTTCATGCGCAACGTCCTTTTCAACATCATCCATGAAGCCTTCAAGCTGCACCGGTTCAGCCGGGGGGACGTCATCCTTCACAACACGGTGGTCAAGGCCGGCGACGCCCTTGGCGTCTACACGGGCGAGGAGTTCGACCATGTACGTATTGAGCATAATTGGTTTGTCGGAGGCCGGCCGCCTCCCGAGCCCGGGCCGGGCGGGCACTCGCTGGGCAGGGGGCGGGCGGTGGACCTTCAGCGTTTCGGCGGGCATTGCGTCATTGATCACAACACCTACTCCGTGCGCGGGCTGCCGCTGGAGGGGAAGTTCCTGAGCCAGGTGTTCAGAAAGCTTCCAGGGGAGCGTTTTGAGGCGCATGGACGCGAGATCCCCTATGACGGGCCTTTTCCCGAGGATCCGATGCAGATGAATGAGCCGCCCGATCTCACGGGTTTCCGTCAGGCGGGGGCGTATGCCGGCGATGCGCCAGCGCCGGTTTATGGCCCCAGGCGGTGAAGCGTCTCATCTCGTCACCAACGGGCCCATCTTCACCACCTCCAGGTCGCGGCCCTTCACCTTGCGGATGGGCAGCAGTTCCTCATGCTTCCATCGCTCGTCCGGGGCGCCGCTGATGTACGGGTCGCCGCCGTTGTCGGCGAGGATCAGGCCGTGGGTCTTGAGTCCTTCGAGGATGACCCTGGCCGCGCCTTTGAAGCCGGACGTGTCAAAGGAGGCCTTGAGTCTGACGCGCATGCCCATGGGGGGAAGGTTTTCATCCTTGTGCGGGCTGGCGAAGTGGGTGGCGGGGGCGACGTAGGCGCGGCGTGATTTTCTGACGGTGAAGCGCAGGGCGTGCGTCAGCTTTTGAGCGCCGCAGATTTCGTCGTAGCGCGCGAGACCTGGAAGGATAGGCAGGCCTGCGGCGTCGGCGCTGGTCCAGCCAGCGGGGCGTGGGCGTGGTGACTTGAGGTCGAAGACGGCCCCGCTTGACGCCTCCAACTTGGGCTAAAGTTAATAACAGGCTTTAACATTTAGCGCGGCAGGCACCCCAGCTTTGCTGGGGAACCCCCAGAGTTTGACAGTTCTGTGAGTTCCTGGATTGGCTGGTGATGTGTGAAGGCTCAAAGTTGCACAAAACCAAACAATCCAATGGAACAACAAAGTCTAAATCATACGAAAGGGGAGTGTGAATATCATGTGGTGTTCATCCCGAAGTGCCGACGCAAGGTGCTCTAGAGGAAGTTGAGGCCATACCTGGAGCAGTATTCCGGTCGTTTACGGAGCAAAAGGAATGCCGGGCGGAGGAAGGGCATCCAATGCCGGACCATGTGCACATGCTCTTGAATGTGTCGCCGAAGTATGCGGTGTCGAAGCTGGTGTGCTACATCAAGGGCAAGAGCGCGATCCATGTGGCTCGGACGTATGGAGGGAGACAACACAACTTTGTGGGGCAGCACTTTTTAGCGAGAGGCTACCACGTCTCAACGGTAGGAGGAGATGAGGAGGTGTTGAGGAAATATATCCGTGACCAGGATCAAGAGGACAAGTGTCTTGAACAACTGGAAATGTTCAACAGGGCATAGTCGCCGTCAGGCCCAAATCAGCCGCTTTGAGCGGCTATTCAATTACAGGCGCCCGGCTTTGCCGGGGGTATCTGACCACGATAACTGTCGGCACTCATTTCGGGTCAATTGTCGGTAGTTTTACCGACTATCTAATTTCGGCGCATTATCAAAATATAAAGCCGAAATTCATCAATACCTCTTCATGGATTCGCTTCACACACCGTCCCTGCGGCATCCCCCCGAGGGCAAGAAATGCACAGACTTTTCAAGCCTCGAGCACGCTCGGTATCTTCTTTTCGGCCTCACCACCGTTCTGATTGTCCTAGCAACAAAGCATTACATGAAGCCGAGCGTCGGCCCCAACCTCCCGACAATCACGGTGTCATGCGGCCAGGTCACATTGCTCCTCCGCCGTGCCTCCCAGTGGACGCTGGGAAACATTGAATTTCGAGGCCATCCCATGACGACCACCGAACGCAGCGCGTATGGCACCGTGTTCTACATTCCCGAATGCGGCTTCATCGGCACAGGCCACTTGGAAAATGAACCTGAATCCCTGGATTCACTCAATTTCATCCTGGATGAAAAGACGCTGATCAAACCGTCGTCAAAATTGAAGGGCGACTGCTTCAGGCTCGAGCGAAAAACCCACGTCCGGGACTTGGCGCTCGTCTGCACCACCGAGCTGAAGAACGAACGCCTGTATGAAACCACCACCATTCGTGCCGCCAAGGAAGTTCCGTTGAAACTCCTCTATCATTTCATGCATGCCTGGTGCCCCAACGTGTCCGCCTATTGCGCCGGCCAGGACGCCAAGCCGGACAAACTGGTCAGCGGACCGCTGAACGATGTCGAAGATTTGCACAAGTTTGTAATCAACCAAAAGATGGACTGGGTCGCGGTCTACGAACCGAAAAGCAGGCAGTTCGCCGTTTCACGCTTGCTCGCAGAGCCGGAACAGGGCGGCAGTATCTCGATGATCTGGAATGTGCCGGGCCGCTACCGGAAGTTCTATCTGAAATGTTTCGACAACAGCACCGTGCCAGCAGGTTTCCAGGGAACTTGGCGGATGGTGACGGGCTTTGGCGGCTGTAGTCCTGAGAACTGGCATGAAGCCGCGAGAACCCTTGCCAACAAACTGCTCAATTGACCGTTTCGCGACCTCCAAAAATGCCAGACAAGAAGGGTGCTCACTTGAGCTTCGGCGCGGTAGCGCTCACGGTGGAGGCTTTCCTTGAACTTGTGGCGGGGTTTAGTCAGCAGTTGATAGTGCCTAACGATGGATTGAGGGTTCAGGACCAGGGCTTCCTTTCTCATGACCTGCCCCCCGAGTTTGGAAGGGCGGCTGTAGAAGCGCCTGACCTCACGGGCTTCCGGCAGGCGGGAGCTTATGCGGGACATGAACCACCTCAGGTGTACGGACCGAGGAAATGATGCGGTTACCTCGTCACCAACGGGCCCATCTTCACCACCTCCAGGTCACGGCCCTTCACCTTGCGGATGGGCAGCAGTTCCTCATGCTTCCACCGGTCGTCCGGGGCACCGCTGATGTACCAGTCGCCGCCGTTGTCGGCGAGGATCAGGCCGTGGGTCTTGAGGCCTTCGAGGATGACCCTGGCCGGGCCTTTGAAGCCGGACGTGTCAAAGGAGGCCTTGAGCCTGACGCGCATGCCCATGGGGGGAAGGTTTTCATCCTTGTGCGGGCTGGCGAAGTGGGTGGCGGGGGCGACGTAGGCGCGGCGTGATTTTCTGACGGTGAAGCGCAGGGCGTGCGTCAGCTTTTGAGCGCCGCAGATTTCGTCGTAGCGCGCGAGACCTGGAAGGATAGGCAGACCTGCGGCGTCGGCGCTGGTCCAGCCAGCGGGGCGTGGGCGTGGTGACTTGAGGTCGAAGACGGCCCCGCTTGACGCCTTCCAGGCGCGGCCGCCGTCGACGGGGAAGGCACGGAAAAGCTCGAAGAGCATCCAGTTGTCCTTGTCGAGGATGAGCACATGCCTGTCGCCATCGCCCTGCGGGCCGCCTTCAACGGGAGCCTCCGGCGGGATGGGATAGGGGCCTGGATCGCTTTCATCGGCATACTCAAAGGTGATGGGAACCCTGGGCTGATCCTTGCCCACCACCTGGTAAGGGATGCCGCCGGGAGCGCCTTTCCAAACCAGGCCGAAGTCCTCGTGCAGGGGCTTGTCCGCACCGATGGAGGCAATGATGGCATCACTCAGCGGGTCGACCTCATCGTTGGAGATGTCACGGTTCCATTCCTCATCCGGGGGCATGAGCGGGATGCCGCCGAGGTCGGCGTTGGGGCCTGTCCTGATGCCGGGATGCTGGGCCTGGGCCGACGCGGTGAGAAGGATGAGCAGCAGCGCTGGCAGGCGGGCGGCGGATTTCAGGTTCATCGCGGAGGGTGCGGCCTTTTTTTTGGAAAGGTGGTCAGGGGTGGGGAGGGTTTTTCCCCACGTCTTGATCGGGCAGGAAAATGCCTGGAGGGACCGCCCGGTCGGCGGCGGCATGTGCGGCGTCAAACTGGGCCTGGGTGACCTTTGGCCGGGTCAGTTCGCCGCAGGCTTCGAGGGCCTGGACGGCCAGGGAGGTGCCGCTGTTGGTGGCGATGGCGTTGCGGGAGTAGGGAGACTGGGTGAACCAGGTGCCGCCGAGGCGTTGATGGGTTTTCAGCCACTGGATGGCGCGTTGCAGGCCGGGGTCGGCGGCGGGGATGCCTCCACGGGCCAGGGCGAAGGCCAGGAAGCCCGTGGCATAACCATCGGTAAGCTCAGGATTCAGCGGCTTGTTGTCCTTGCGTGTCCTGGGGGCGAGGTCGGTCATGCTCCAGCCGCCGTCGGGATGCTGGCGTTCCAGGATGATGGAGGCATGCGCCCGTATGTCGTCATTGCCGAGGACGCCTGCAATGAAGGAGTGGGCGATGAGGATCAGGCCGCGTTCGTGGAGAGTCCGGGGAGGATGGGCCTTGAACCAGCCGCGCAGTCTTTCGATTCCCGCCGCGGCTTTCGGCGAGGCGGCGTAATCCTCGGGGGCGATGCCTGCACCCAGGGCCATCATGGCGGCGGGCCAGTAGTCATCGATGGCCTGGGGGGCTTCACGGACATGCAGCCAGCTGACGCCGCCATCGGCATTCTGATAGGTCCACATGTGGTCGAGCAGCCGCCGGGTTGATTCAGACAGCCTGCCCGTGGTGTTGGCATCATGGCGTGCCAGTTCGACGGCGGAGAGCAGTCGGACCCTGGAGGCATGGTGGGTTTTCACCTGCTTTGCCAGCTGCGGGTCGGACATCCTGCTGTTGAAGCGTTCGAGCAGGATGCGGGACTTCATCACCTCGTCCGCGAGAGGGTCAATGAGGCTGCGGGCGGCGAGGTGGGTGAAGGTGGAGTGGCAGGCGAAGCAGTTGGACTCCGAAAGATGGGCGCCTTCGTCAAGGGCGCGGGCGGCCTGGAGAAGGGACCATTCGGGGAGAAGAGGTTCGTCAGGCGTGCCTGTGACCTTGTCCCTGGCGTCGGGAGTCGCACGGGGGGCGGCGGCCGTTGAAATTCCGAAGGCAAGCAGCGCGAGGAAGAAGCAGGACAGGGAAGGCTTCATAAGCATGGATGAAACTTGGCCCCGTGACGCGGCTTCCGCCCTGGCTGAACCAACAAAGCGTCCGCAGGTTGCTTACTTTGCCTCGGCTTTGATCTTGGCCTTCTCTTCCAGCTTCTTTTTGAACTTGGCGACCTTGGGGCTGACGACGACGCGGCAGTAGCCCTGGTAGGGGTTGTTGGCGAAGTAGTCCTGGTGGTAGTCCTCGGCGGGATAGAACTTTTTCAGCGGAACGATTTCAGTGACGATCTTGCCCTGGATCTCCTTCTGGGCCTCGGCCATGGAGGCCTCGGCGATCTTCTTCTGCTCCTCGCCAGAGTACATGATGGTGGAGCGATACTGGGTGCCTTCGTCGTTGCCCTGGCGGTTGAGGGTGGTGGGGTCGTGGGCGAGCCAGAAGAGGTCGATGATGTCCTTGAAGGTGATGATGTCAGGATCGTAGTCGATGCGGATGACCTCGGCATGGCCGGTGTCGCCGTTGCAGACCTGCTTGTAGGTGGGGTTGTCCACGGTGCCGCCGGCGTAGCCGCTGACGACCTTCTGCACGCCCTTGAGCATTTTGTACTGGGCTTCGACGCACCAGAAGCAGCCGCCGCCGATCACGGCGGACTCGGTTTTACCAGAAGGGGCGGGGTCGGCGGAGAGGACGGGTGAGACGAGCAGGGACATGAGGGCAAGGATGGCAAAGGCGGATTTCATGGTCGCGAGGGGGTCAGGATAAGGATGACGACACAACCGTTACGAACCGTGCCTTCCTTTCAGATGAAACTGGATGAAACCGGTTTCGCGGATGGGAGGCGGAGGGCGGCTGGTTTATTCCCGGTGCCTGGCGGGAAATGTTTTTGCGGCCAGGTCGAGGAACTTTTGAGAGGCGGTGGCCCAGCTGAAGTTGTCGCGCACCCACTGGAGGGCGGTGGTTGCCAGGGTCTGGCGACGTGCCGGGTTTTCGATGAGGTCGATGACGGCGTCGGCAAAGGCGGAGGCGTCGTCGGCAAGCAGGGCGTGACGGCCATGTTCGACGGGCAGCCCCTCGGTGCCGATGCGGGTGGAGACGAGGGCGAGGCCGGCGGCCATGCCTTCGAAGACCTTGATACGGGTGCCGCCGCCGACGCGCAGGGGCAGGATCATGATGCTGGCGCGTTCGAGGTAGGGCCTAACATCATCGACGGTGCCGGTGACCTCGATGCTGGGGTCCTCGGCGGCGAGGGCGCGGATGGCGGGGGTGGGGTTGCGGCCGATGAGGATGACCTTCACCGAGGGGCAGCTGGCCTTGATGGCCGGGTAGCTTTGCCTAACAAAATAGTCGATGGCATCGACGTTGGCGTGCCAGTCCATGCTGCCGAGGAAGGCGAGCACGGGTTCGGTGGCGGTGCTGGGCTGGAAGAAGTCGGGGTCGACGCCGGTGGGCACCCAGCCGAGGACGTTGTTCATGCCGCGTTCGTCGCGGAAGGTGCGTTCCTCATCCTCGGAGACGGCGATCTGGCCTGTGGCATGGGCGGCGGCGTCGTCTTCAAACTGGCGGGTGAGCTGCCATTCGCGGCGGCAGATCCAGCGGCGCAGCGGGTTGGCGGCGTTTTCCGTGTGGCGTTTCCAGATGAGGGATTCGACGTTGTGCTGGAAGACGATCACCGGCACCTGCGGGGCGGGTTTGAGGCCGGTGAAATGGATCCAGGACATGAGGTAGTCGGCGATGACGAGGTCATGTTTGCCGGCCGCGAGCTGGTCCTGGATAATGCGGCGTGCGTCGGTGGAGGCGTATTTCTGGGAGGCGAAGGGGTGGCTGCCGGTCAGGCAGTTCCAGAGCACGGAGGCGTAGAAGCGTGGTGTGCCGCCGCGTGGCGGGTCGAGGTCGAAGGTGAGCAGTTCGTCGCAGTATTCGGAGGCCTTGCTGACGGCATCGTCCGAGTCCTGCGGGGTGCGGGGGCAGAGGTAGGTGATGCGGGCGTGGCGGCGCATCTGGCGCAGCATGTGGTAGGTGCGCAGGCGGTCGCCGCCGTTGAGCGGGTGAAGAAGGCGGACGTTGACCCAGAGGATGCGGGGTTTTTCGGGCATCATTGAAGAGTATCGGGAGGAAGGCTGCCGGCGGCGGGCTGTTTTTGGTGCAGCTTGAAGATGCCGAAGACCGGCAGGTGCTGGGCTTTCACGGGCTGGGGCTGGCAGTTGAGCACCTGCCAGTCCTGGGAGGCGAACATCTGGTCGAGGCGGAGCCAGGGCTGGAAGAGGGCGAGAGGATTGCGCGTGTCTCCTGGGAAAGTGTGGCCGAATCCGCTGCCGGACTGGAGATGGGCGTCCTGGAAGATGTCGGCGTAGAGCTTGTAAACCGGGCCGAGGGCGGGGGTGTTGAAGTCGCCGGCGATGATCACGGGGTCGGTTTCCTGGCGAATGCGGCGCAGGATTTCAGCGGCCTTGAGCATCTGGCCGTCCCAGAAGGCCTGGTAGTGCAGCTTCTTGGTTTCGAGGGAGGTGCCGGGCAGGCCGAGAATGCCTAGGAGGAAGGCGCCGCGGCCGGTGGCTTCCAGGGCATCGCGGGGGCTGGGGAGATGGATGCTGTAAAGGATGACCCTCGTGCCTGCGAAAACGGTGACGAAGCGTGCGGCACCAAGCGTGATGATGGAGCCGTTGTCGCCGTTCATGGTGAGGTTTTCCGAGGCGAGCACGGGCCAGCGGCTGATCATGGCAAACTCACCGGTATCGACGAACTCGCGGAATTCACGGTAGTTGGCGTCGAGGCGATAACGTGCGGCGCGTCCGCGTGCGTCCTGGAGCAGGATGAAGTCGGGCTTGAGACTGGCCTTGAGGGTGGAGAGGGAGGCGGAGCCGCTCTGGCCGCGGTTCCAGCTGAGCAGCCGCAGTTTTTCAAAAGGCTCGGGGGCTTCGAGGGGGCGCTCGGAGCGCCATTGATAGTTCAGGTGGCTGGTGAAGAAGAAGCCGGTGCTGATGATTAGGAGCAGGAAGGACTTCCAGTCGAAGAGAAGGGAGGGAAGGAGGAGGGCGATGCCCGGTAGCAGCCAGATTGCCGAGGGCAGGTACATCAGCGTGGCCGTGGTGACATTGGCCTGGCCGAAATGATTGATGGACAACGCCACGGCCACCAGGGCGATGAGATAGAGCAGGACGGTGAGTCGGACGGCGAGGCGCAGGAGTCGGAGGGCGCCTTTGACCAGCGGGTGGGCGAAGAAGTCCGACAAGGTGCCGGTCGAGCGTCGGGGGGATGGAGACGGTTCCGAAGGGTAAGGCCTTGGTTCCTGCCTTGCCGTGCGCATCTGGGGGTGGGGCGGGTGGGGCTCGAAGGAGACTTCCTCATGGTCTTTGGGCTCCTTGGATTCCGGGACCTGGGGGGGCGGTTTTTTTTCGAGCCGCTCATGCTCCCGAATGCGTTCCAGGAGCATTTTTTCCTCCTTGGAAATCCGCTTTTTGCGATGGTTCGAGGAGTGGGAGTTGTGCGGAAGTTCGTCGGACATGGGGGCGGTGGCGAATTCCGTTTCAGTCACGGGTTTCCCGTTGGAAGGAGGAGGGAAGGGGCGGCGGATGCGCTGCGCCTTTCAGCATGGTTTTCACAGCGGCCGGACGCCGCAGTTTCGATGCGGCATGGGGCTGTGGCTTGGGGCAGGAAACCATAAGGGGATGGGCTAGCCCAGGAGGCTGGCGGCGTCAAAAGGGTAAAGCTCCCTTGATCAGCCTTTGGGGGGCTTCAAAGCAGGCTGATGCTGGCCAGTTCGCGGTAGTAGGGGCAGGATGCCAGGAGAGACGCGTGGGTGCCCTGGGCGATGAAGGCTCCATGGCGCATGACATGGATCACGTCGGCGCTGACGACGGTGCTGAGGCGGTGGGCGATGACCAGACAGGTGCGGTCGGTACGCAGCTTTTCCAGGGCCGACTGGATGGCGGCCTCGGACCTGGTGTCGACGGCGCTGGTGGCTTCGTCGAGCAGCAGGATGGGGGCGTTTTTGAGAAAGGCACGGGCCATGGCGATGCGCTGCCGTTCGCCCCCGCTGAGCATCACCCCGCGTTCGCCGACGATGGTGTCGAGGCCGTCCGGGCGGTCACGGACGAAGTCGTCTGCGCAGGCCTGGCGGAGGGCATGCCAGAGCTGTTCGTCACCGGCATCCGCGCAGCCGAGACAGAGGTTGTCGCGGATGGTGCCTGCGAACAGGAAGGCGTCCTGGGTCACATAGGCCAGGGCGGCGCGCAGGGAGCGGAGGCTGTAGTCGGAGACGGGCCTGCCATCGATCAGAACCTGACCTGACCCAGGTTCATAAAAGCGGGTGAGGAGCTGGAAGAGCGTGCTTTTGCCGGATCCTGTCGCGCCGACGATGGCCACGGTCTGCCGGGGCTGGGCGTGCAGGCTGACACCCTGAAGCACCGGTTTACCGTCCTGATAGCTGAAGTGGACCTGGCGGAATTCGACCTCGCCACGCGCATGGGTGAGGGCATCGCCTTTTTCCAGATCCTCCTCGCCGGGCTGATCGAGAAGATGGAAAACACGTTCGGCGCTGGCCAGGCCGTTGACGAAGGTTTGGTTGACGCCATGCAGGCGGGCGATGGGTTCCAGGAAAAAGCCGAGCAGGAAGATGAACTTCAGGAGTTCGCCCGTGCTGACCGTGCCGGTGATGACGCCATGGGCGCCGATGCTGAGGAGGAGCACGAGGCCGAGGCTGCCAAGGAAGCCCATGAGCGGACTGTAGACGGACCAGGCGTTCATCAGGCGCTGCTGGGAGTGGCGCAGGGCTTCGCTGGTGTGGTGAAAAGCGGACTGCTTGGCCTGCTCGGCGGTGTAGGCCTTGATCTGGCGGATGCCGGTGATGGAGTCGTGCAGGAGGGAGTTCATGCAGGACGCGGCTTCCTTGGCCTCGCGCGAGCGGGGGGCGACCCAGCGGGTGAAGAGCCAGCCTCCTGCGGCGATGAAGGGCACGGGCAGCATGACGACCAGGGCGAGCTGCAGATGGGTGGAAAGCATGACTGCGGAGCAGATCAGGATTTGCAGGAGGGAGGTCATGCCATGTTCGATGCCTTCCAGGATCACCCTTTGAGTGGCGGGGACGTCGTCGGCCATGCGGGTGAGGATGTCGCCGGTGCTCTGGTGGTCGAACCAGCCGAGGGGCAGGCGGAGGATCTTGTGATGGAGCCGTCCTCGCAGGTCGGTGGTCATGCGTTGTTCGAAGGCGCTGCTGACCCGGGTGCGGAGGCTGAACAGCAGCTCGCGCAGGAGGAAGGCGCCCGCTGCAAGGCCGCCCGCCCGCCAGATGCCCGCCAGGTCGCGGCGTGGGATCAGGTCATCAATGAACCACTGAACGATGCTGGGGAAGACGATGATGAGGCTGGTTCCCAGGGCCGCCAGGGTGAACTGGAGCAGGGCCATGCGCCAGTGGCTGCGGGCAAAGCGTAGCAGGCGGGCGGCGCTGGCTCTGAGATGGGCACGGCTTGATGACATGGGCGGATTCTGACGGGAATCGTCCCGTGTCATTCGGAGGATGTCAGTCTAGCGTGCTTTATAAACCACGGTGTCCATGGATTCCTCCAGGGCCAGGGTCTTCAGGAAAGGCTCGAGCTGGGGGTTGGCGGCGGCGCGCTGGACCTGGGGGAGCTGCATCAGGCCGGCGAAGTCCTGGCGTTCGATGGCCTGACGAACCTTGGGGTCGATGCCGAGGGCAGCGATGTCTGGGTGATTCAAAGCATTGGCGGTGTCCTGGCCGCGGGCTACGAGCTGCTGCCAGACGCGGCCGTCGGGCCAGAGAATGAGCAGGCGTGCCAGGTTGGCCCGGGCGCGCATGTCGTAGGGGTCGAGTTTTTCGACCAGGCTGCCGACGGTGGTGTGGTCGATCTTCTGGGCGAGCTGGGCGATCCACTGGCCGAGATCGCTTTTCACCCCCTTGCCGGCGAGTTCGACGTTGGCGTTTTCTAGGCTGTAAACGCTGCCGAGCAGGCGCAGGACCATGGCACTCAGCCAGACGATGACGCCGGAGGGGAGGAGGCTGAGCAGGCCGGCCTTCCAGCCGGTGAAGCTGGCGAGCAGACCGACGAGTCCGAAACCGGCGACGAAGTTCATGATGCCGCGGACCAGGAAAAAGGCCAGCAGGGCGGCGGCTGCCGAGGCACCCAGCAGGGTGTTGGTGGTCATGTTGCTGGCGTAGGCGCCGAAGACCTCGGTGCGGTGCTGGAAGACATAGAGGCCGGCCATGACGGCGACGGCCAGGTTGATCATGAACAGCATCTGCGAGACGATGCCGCGTGCCACGGCCATGCCGGCGAAGAACGCCACAATCGCCAGCCCCCAGGCGTTCATGCCCTGGCTGGAAACCGCGTTTTTCACCGACTCCACGGTGCCACCAAGATCAGGCATGTTGAGGGCCAGAAAATCCATGCAGCGTCTATCAAAAGGGCGTGTGGCCCCGGGTGCAAGCCGTTTATCCGCCGGGTATTTGCCAAGAAGCGTATCTGATCTACTCTCCGCCCCGCCCATGACAGCCACCGCCTCCGCCACTCTTCCTGTGATGCCTGACAAACACGGTCATTTCGGCCGCTACGGAGGCATGTTTGTGCCTGAGACGCTGATGTCGGCGCTCAATGAGCTGTCGGAGGAGTACGAGCGCGCCAAGGCGGATCCGCTGTTTCAGACGGAGCTGAGCCGTCTTCTGCATGAGTACGTCGGCAGGCCGACTCCACTCTACTTTGCCGAGCGCTGGACGGAGAAGCTGGGCGGGGCGCGCATTTATCTGAAGCGTGAGGATTTGCTGCACACCGGCGCCCACAAGATCAACAATGCCCTCGGTCAGGCCCTGCTGGCGCTGCGTCTGGGCAAGAAACGCATCATTGCTGAAACCGGCGCCGGTCAGCACGGGGTGGCGACCGCCACGGTGTGCGCCCGGTTTGGCCTCGACTGCACGATCTACATGGGGGCGGTGGACATGGCCCGCCAGGCGTTGAACGTGGCGCGCATGAGGTTCCTGGGGGCCAAGGTGGTCGCCGTCACGGCCGGCCAGGCCACGCTGAAGGAGGCCGTCAACGAGGCCATGCGGGACTGGGTGACGAACGTTCGCTCGACCCATTACATCCTCGGCAGCGCCCTGGGATCACATCCTTTCCCGATGATGGTGCGCGATTTTCACCGTGTGATCGGTGTGGAGGCCCGTCAGCAGATCCTGGAGCGTGAGCAGCGCCTGCCTGACCTGCTGGTGGCCTGCGTGGGCGGCGGCAGCAACAGCATCGGCCTCTTCCATCCCTTCCTGAACGATGCCAATGTCCGCATGATCGGCGTCGAGGCAGGTGGTGAGGGCATCCTGCCTGAAAAGCACGCGGCCCGGTTCCAGGGCGGGCGACTCGGTGTTCTTCAGGGCACCAAGACCTGGCTGCTGGCCAATGATGACGGCCAGATCGAGCTGACCCACAGTGTCAGCGCCGGCCTCGATTATGCGGCCATCGGTCCTGAGCATGCCTGGCTGCATGAGATGAACCGGGTGGAATATCATTATGCCAAGGATGATGAAGCCCTGGAGGCGTTCAGCGAACTGAGCGCCGTGGAAGGCATCATCCCGGCACTCGAAAGCAGCCACGCCATCGCCGAGGTGCGCAAGGTCGCGCCGAAGATGGGCAGGGATGAAGTCATCATCGTCAACCTATCCGGCCGTGGGGACAAGGACGTGGCCCAGGCCGCCCGCATGATCTTCAAGGAGGAGATCAAGTTCTAGACTGTCCGCCATGCGACGCCTGGTGGTTTGGATTCTTGGGCTCTTGCTGGCATGGGCGGTTTTTGAGTTCTGGAATGCATGGGCGCCGAATGTTCCTTTCGATCCCGCCTTTCTGCGGCTGAGCCCGGCTGAGATCGGGCGGCTGCCTCTGGCGGTGCGGTTTGATTCGCCGATGGGCTCGGAGCACGGGGCGCTGACCTACAATGCACAGCCGTTTCGTGTCAGCCGTCACCTGGGGGATGACCTGAACGGCATCGGCGGCTTGAATTCGGACCTGGGTGACGCAGTTTTCGCCGCAGGCATGGGGCGCGTCATTTATGCCGGTGAGCCTGGGCCTGGCTGGGGAAAGATGATCATCCTGGGGCATCGGGTGCCTGAAAATGGGGCGGCACGGGTGATCCAGACCGTGTACGCCCATCTCGACCAGATGCTGGTTCATCATGGACAGGTGGTGCAGAGGGGGGAGAAGATCGGCACTGTGGGGACGGCCGGCGGCCAATACCTCGCGCACCTGCATTTTGAAGTGCGGGAAGGACCGTATGTGAATCCAGGGGTGGGTTATGCGGACGCGCCGTTGAACCGGCTTTCGCCAGAGGTCTTTCTTCGTGAACATCGGGGGGCGGCGGATTCGCTGCTGAATCAGGCGCCCTCTCTGCGCTAGACGCAGGCTTGACCTTCACGCCGTCGCGGCCATGTGTCGCGCCCCATCATGGCCAATTTCCGTACCGTCAAAGGCTTCCGCGACCTCTTTCCCGAGGACTGCGCGCTTCGTAATTACATCTTCGACACCTGGCGTCAGGTGGCCCGGCGCTATGGCTTCGTGGAATATGAGGGGCCGGTGATTGAAAGCACCGACCTCTACAAGAAGAAGAGCGGCGATGAAATCACCGCCCAGTTGTTCTGTTTCGAGGACAAGGGCGGGCGCGATATCTCCCTGCGGCCTGAGGTGACGCCGACGCTGGCCCGCATGGCCACGGCCCGGCAGCGTGACTACAAGAAACCGATGAAGTGGTTCCAGATCGGCTCCTGCTTCCGCTACGAGGAGCCGCAGGAAGGGCGTTCACGGGAATTCATTCAGTTCAACGCCGACATCCTCGGGGATTCCAGCCAGGGCAGCGATGCCGAGTTGGTGGCTCTGGCCGTGGATGTCATGCTGGCCTTTGGCATCAAGGCGGAGGACTTCACGATCCGTCTGAGCAACCGCCAGATCTGGACGCAGTTCCTGATGGAGAAGAACGTGCCCGAAGAGCACTGGACGACCTTCCTGTCCATCATTGACAAGATTGAGCGTGCCCGGCCGGAGGACACGGCGGAAAAGCTTTCCAAAACGGGCCTCACTCTGGAGGAGGTAAGGGGTTTCATGGCCTCCGTGGATGGTGGTCACCCGATTTTTGCCAGCCTTCGAGCCGACCTGGAGGCTCGTGGCCTGTGGAAGTACGTTCGGATCGATGCAACGATTGTCCGCGGCCTGGCCTACTACACCGGCATGGTGTTTGAGGTCTTTGATCTGAAGCATGGCCTGCGTGCCGTGGCAGGCGGCGGTCGCTACGACAAGCTCTGCGCCCTGATCAGCGACGGGGGCGTGGACATGCCCTCCGCCGGATTTGCCATGGGTGACGTGGTGCTTGGCATCCTGCTTTCGAAGACGCCCGGAGCCCAGATGGGCATCACGGAGTACCTGAACGCCCAGATGGGTGTGGAGGCTTATGTGGTGGTGGCAGATGAAGCCCAGCGCGGTCCGGCCCTCGCCGCCGTGCAGGCGCTGCGCTCGGCGGGAGTGAAGGTCGATCTCAGCATGTCCGCCCAGAAAGTAGGCAAGCAATTCCAGGCAGCTGAGAACCAGAAAGCGCGGTTCGCCTTGGTTTTCGGGGCTGAATACCCTCAGGTGCAGTTGAAAAATCTGGTCAGCCGTGAGCAGACGATGGTGGCTGCTGATGCCTTGGTTGCCACATTGCAGGAGGCATTGAAGCTGCCGGTGATGGGCCCGTTGATCGCTTGATCGTCAAAGTTGTCATGAGTTTTGCCGGATGATGGATCGGACCCGCTTTGTGGCGGGACGGTTGGATCGCGGGGAGTGAATGGCTGAAGCTCTTGATTTCTTTGGCAAGCTGTCGTGATGTTTGGTGGGAGGCTCGTGCCTTGGCGATCTGGCCTTTGGCATTTCCCGGGTCATTGGAATCTGGTCATGGGGCATTTCCAGGAAGGCCATGCCTTTTCGCGTGTCTTGAAGAGCCCGGTTTGAGAGAGCAGCCAGGGGGCAGGTAAGAACTTTGTGAACCGCATTAAGGCTATTGATTTCATAATTTCTGGACGATAATATGCGTTAATTCTCAATATTGAAATGAACTCCAGCCCATCCCTTGCCAGCTTAATGCCCCTGGCGCTGAAACTGATTCTCGTTGCTGCGATCAATTTCAATCTTGCGAACTCTGCTCCTCGGACTCGTTTGCTGGTGGATCTTTCTGACCAACCGGCTTCGCAGGGCTTGAGCGCCTTCGATCTCTGTGTGCTGAAGGTCGATGCGCAGGCAGACCTGGAGGCGGCGCATGCTTTGGGGAATCTCTGTCTGGCCCGCGTGCCGCTTTTTGATGTTCCGGTGAATTCACCAGCGGCGAAGCTGGCCGACGAACTGCAGGTTCCTTTGATCGAGGGAAGTGAAAAAGGGGTGGTGCATCTGGATGCAACACACCCGCGCTGGCCTCATGTCGTGGTGCATGAGCTGGTGGAGACGGCGGCTGAACGTGGCTTTGACGGCGTGGTGCTCTGCCAGACCGAGGACATCAGCCAGGATGCTGTCAGGGCGGCGGTGCTGCGGGTGCTGGAGCTGATCAAGGCTGCGTATCCGGACAAGCGTCTCATGATTGAAGGTGGTTTCGGGCTGGTGGCCGAGGCCCGGCGCCAGCTCGACGGAATTTTCTTCATCGGTGAAAAGGCAGGTGAGGAGGCGCTCACGGCGCGCCGGATTCGCGAATCAGCCAGGCTGGGTGTGCAGCCTTATGTGGTGGGATTTGCCACTCCCGAAGACATCCAGGAGATCCCGCAGCGGGCGGCTGCGATTCGTGAACTGGGCGGCGTGCCGTTTTTCACGACCCGTGAGCTGACCGGCATCAACCTGGGACCGCTGGATGAGGTGTCCCGTCGAGTGCTGGTCCTGCATTCCGGCAGCGCCGAGGAAAGCTACACGGCACGGGTGCTTCATGGCTCCCTGGAATGGATGGGGTATCAGGTGGTTTATCAGAATGCCGGGGAAGATTCTGCCGAGAACTGGATGAGCGCGCATGAGCAGGTGCAGGCGCTGATCCTGGATCAGAGTCTCGGAATTGATCGCGAACGGCAGCATCGGCTGGCGCTCATGGTGGCCGGTCTCGAAAAACAAAAGGTGCCTCTGCTGCTGACGGGCATTCCCTGGGAGAGCGAGGAGGATTGGAATCTGGTTTCCAGTGCCCTGAAGCTGCAGGGCAGCGGCCGACCCGTGGTTCGCCCGGGCAGGGCGGTCCATCACCGTGTTGACAGCAGCCTGCTGGCGGCAGCGGCAGGAACGGCCGCGCGCACGACTGGCCTGCGCGATGTCAGGGCGGCTGGCGCGGAAACGCGCGTGCTCTTGTCGGTCCGGAGCGAGGAGCCCAAGCAGACGACCTATGATCAAGCCTGGCTTGCCTCCTGGGGCGGCGCCCTGCTGGATCCCCTGGCTCTGGAGATCGGTCCTCAGATCGAGCCCCTGCCGTTTCTGGAGCGCTGGTTGGGCGGGCGTGCCGTGGCTCCGGTCATGGATACAACGAGCCTGGACGGGCATCGCCTGCTGGTGACACAGGTGCTTTCAGAAGGGTTTGCCTCGGTCAGCGACCAGCCCGGGCTTCCAATCGCCGCCGAGGTGATGCAGGAGAAGGTGCTGGCCCGTTATGGCCTTCCGGTCACAGTGGCCGTCAATGAAGGAGATGTGAGGGGCTGGACACCGGGGCTGAATCCGCGCACGGCCTCGCGGCTTCAGCATGCCGCCCGGGAAATTTTCAACCTGGGAAATGTCGAGCCGGCATCAGCGGGGCTGAGCCGTCCGGTTTCCTGGACGGGCGCGCAGCCGGAAGGCGGTGTGCTGAATGCTGGGGCCGAGGTCCAGTCTCCCGGCATGGAGCGTGAGATCGCCGGCTCGCTGGCCTACCTGCACCGCAACCTTTTGCCCAAGGGGCGCGCCATGGGGGCGGTGAGCTGGCCTTTGGGAACAGTGCCCAGCGCAGAAGCCTCCGCCTTTGTGCAGAGGATGAAGGTGGAAAGCCTGGTCACCCGTCGTGTTCCTTCATTGCTGGCCGTTGACTCTCCTTTGCAGCCGAGGAGCTGGAAGATTGGCCGGCAGGGCGCAGTCATGCTTCAGGATGCGGGGCTGCGGCAGGCGGATGAAGCCATCGCCGCCATCCATCGCGGAGGGCTGGGGCGCTGGACTGAGCCTGCACAGGTCAGCCTGCGGTTTCAGGATGTCGTGCGCAGCCAGGATTTGAAGCAGGTGGAGAGGCTTCTGGACTGGTGTTCAAGCGAGCCCTTTCATGCCATCAGCGCCAGCCAGTATGCGCGGCTGGTGCGTGATGCCGCCGAGACAAGAATCTTTCAGACCGGTCCCGGCCGCTGGATTCTCGTCAATCAGGGCAGCGCCCGCACCGTCAGACTGCCAGCTTCGGCGGGTGTGCCTGACCTGGCCCTGTGCAGGGGCGTGGCCGGATTCATCCGTCATGGCGGCCAGATTTACATCCACACGCTGGGTTTGCGCCGCACCGAGTTGGTGATGCGTGCCGAGCCGCAGCGGGATTATCTGCGCCTGGCCTCGGCGACTGCGGATGTTCGCTACCTGGAGGCAGCAGGCAGCCGTGCTTCCTTCCAGGTGCTTCACACGCGGCCAGTTGAACTTTGCTTCGACGGCATGATGCCCGGGACCATCTGCCAGATGCTTACCAACGGCATGCCTGACTACCTCATGGCGGACACGCAGGGGCGGATTGAGTTCAGCGTGCCAAGCCAGGCGACCATTCAGCTTCGGATCCTGCCCTCGAACACGGCTGCCATGCGCTGATTCCGCCTGAACATCAAGCCTGACACATCATGGTTTTCCGAATTCTGCTTCTCATCGTCCTTTACTCAACCCTGGCCTTCGTGTGGGAACGACGTCTCGAGTCCACGGCCGAGGCACCCCAGGAGGATGCGGTTGAACGTCAGCCTCGGCTGGAAAGGCTGACCCGTTACCTGATGAAGGTGCCGCCCGAGGTGATGAAGCCGATCCTGCTCAGCATCGCCCTCATGCCGGACGACCGGCTCGCCAGGGTGGATGCCTGGCTGCGCCGACCGCCTGCGGACCAGTTGCGCGAGCTGACCGTCCAGGATTCACCGATGCTACAGAAGGCTGGATCACTGCGTGACTCCCTGCTGCTGGGCTGGCTGGGGCAGGAGTATTGCGCCCCTCCATTTGAGGCGCATCTGATGATTTGCGCCGCCGGTGACCGGCTGGACGACCAGATGAGGAATTTTGCGCTTCAGTCCTTGTCAGCCCGTGCCCTGAAGGCGGGGGATCATGAGACGGCGCTGCGCATCATGGAGAGGGCGGTGGCCGTACCCGGGGCGACCTGGAGCGTGGTGAAAGGCTACCTGCAAAGAGCGTCCGAACGTGAGCTTATCCGGCCGGCGCTGTCCGTGCTCGACACCTGGCTGAAGCGTCATGAGGCAGGCTCCGCCGCCAGGGAGGTGGAGGAGGCCAGGGAAATGCAATGTGCGTTCATGCTTCGCTCCAGCCTGGCTGCTGAGGCATTGGACATCCAGGTGCAGGCGCTGAAGGCTGTTCCCGTCGGTCAGTCCCTGCCGGAAAGTGTATTGCAGCGTGCGGTCACCGCTGCTCGTGCGGCGGGAACACCGAGGATCATCCTACCCTTGCTGGAGCAGCACCTGGCCTGTTTTGAGGAACATCAGGTGTCTCCTTCGCAGCTGCTGATCAAGGAGGATGCAAGTGCGGACTATCATCACTGGCTGGCAGAGTATGTCACCTTTGCGGAGGCAGTGCTGCCTGCCGTTCGTTCTTATGAGGCGTGTCAGAGGCTTGCGGCCATCGGCGAGGGCAGTGCGCTGGCCCGTGTCTGCGCCCTGGCTGAACCCGCAGTGCGGATGGACGACGCCGTGTTTTTCCTGGAGCAGGTCCTGGCGAACGCCCTGCTGCGCCCGGTATTGCTGTCCCTGACAGGCGTGCAGCCTTTGGCAAAGCGCGTGGTGCTTCAGGCCATGAAGAAGGCGCCTGGAGACCGTGACCTGCATTATGCGGCGACTCTGGCCGAAGCGGCTGCGGCACCGGGTTCCGCAGCAGGGCTTTGGCAGGCCTACCTGCGCCGGTTTCCCGAGGATGCCCCGGCTTCGCGGCGTCTGATCCAAGCCCATTTGAATGCCAGGCAGCCGACCCTTGCCCTGCGTGTCCTGGATGGCATGAAGGAGGCTTCTTTGACGGAAGCCGACAGGCATCAGCGGGAGCTGCTGCGTCAGCTTTGAGCCTGAGCCACCCTGACGAGCAGGCGACGGCTCAGCCAGGCGGCAAGCAGCCCGCCGCTGAGGTCAGCGAGCCAGTCCCAGGGGTCATTGCCAAACCTGCCTGGGGTGAAGGTCTGGTGAAACTCATCGGCGGCGCCGATGATGCCGGTGAAGAGCAGCCCTGTGAGAAGGAAACGGGCGGCACTTGGCAGCGGGCGGCTTTTGCCAAAAAGGGCAGTCAGGAAGCAGAAGGCGCCGCCGGTGAAATAAGTGCCGTGGAGGAACTTGTCCTTGAAGGGAAATGACGGGCCGCTGGGCAGGGGGGTGTTCGCAGACAACGTCCACAGAAGAATCCCCCATGCCAGGACGGCCAGCCACCAGAGGAGAGGCTTGTGAACGAGCCTTGCTGCGATCGGCAGCCACCACTTGTTTTGGCTCATCCTTCCTTCATTTCCTGTTCCATCCGCTCGCTGAGCCACTGTTTGATCATGCTCTGATAGTTCAGGTAGCGGCGACGGGCGATGCGCTTGATGCGGCTGAGCATCCTTGGGTCGAAGCGCAGGGTGATGGTGGTGGATTCACGGACATCATTCCGGTGGATCGACATCTGAAGAAGGCGGGCGTCGAGCTGATGAGCGCTCCAGAAGCGTCCCTCATCCTCTTCCTGCTCGAACGGCGGCACGTCCTTCCAGGAACGAACCAGGGCGAGGTCCCCTTCCAGATAGGCGGGGCGGCTCGTCAGGGTGGTGTCTCCTTTGCGGCGGGGTGGTTCCATAAGGGGTGGTATCAGGCAAGCGTGGCCTTTTTCCGTTCAAAGAAGACATGTTCCGAGGCGGTCATGTCCCGGGCGAAGACGACACGGTGTTTCTTGCCGTCCGTCCAGAAGACGCTGAAAACCGCCCTGCCGCGCAGGGATTTGCCCAGGTTGTAGTAACGGGGCTCCGTGCAGATGCCTTGATCCTCTGGAAAAAGCCTCAGAGAAAAGGGATCCTCCATTGATTCTTCAATGTCCTTGAGTGGTGGTTGCGTCGCGTTTCCGCGAGCGCAGGCGAGGGGGCTGACCTGGGTGGGGGCTTCTTTGTAACGGAGTGGTTCCATAAGAGGTTGTATCAGGCATCCTCAGCCTTTTTCCGTTCAAAGAAGTCGTTTTCGGAGGCGGTCATGTCCCGGGCGAAGATGACACGGTATTTCTTGCCGTCGGTCCAGAAGACACTGAACACCGCCCTGCCACCCAGGGATTTGCCCAGATTGTAGTAGCGCGCCTCCGAGCCATTGCCGTTTTCATCAGGCAGGAACTTCAGGGAAAAGGGATCCTCGAACGACTCCTCAATGTCCTTGGGGGGCAGTTTGGTGAGGTCGAAGGATACGCCAAGCCAGTCGAAGTCCATGATGTGTAGATACTTTCAACGTACGAAACCAGGGGCGTCTCGCTATTTCCGATATTGAATCAGTTCTATCTCATAACCCTCGGGCGCGTCAATGAAGGCGAACACGCCGCTGGAACTTTCCGTGGGTCCGTCTGAGAGGGGGTAGCCGCAGGCGGCGGCATGAAGGGCGAACTTTTCCAGGTCCTCCACCTCGAAGGCCAGGTGGGTGACGTCGGGGCCGAGCTGCACGGGGCCGCTGGCGGGGAAGGAGCAGATCTCGATGAGTTCGTCGCTGTTCGGAGTCTTGAAGAACACGAGTTCGGAGCCGCGCGGGGACTTGTGACGCCGGACTTCCTCAAGCCCGAGGACCTCCTTGTAGAAGGCGACGGTCTTGTCGAGGTCGTTCACGCGGTAGCGGGTGTGGAGAAGCTTTTTGACCATGGGAATGGGAGGGATGGACATCACATTCGGCGTGTCACGGCGCTTGGGCAAGACAGACATTTGCGCACTGCTGCTGCCGCCCGTAAGAGGGGCCATGTCCGCCCGCCAGCCCGCCGTCCTCTTCATCTTCATCACACTCGTGCTCGACATCCTGGGCATCGGCCTGGTGGTGCCGGTTCTTCCTGGTCTGGTTCAGCATTATCAAGAGGGGAGTCTGGCGGCCGGTTCAGTGACCTACGGCCTGCTTGCCGCAACTTACGCGTTGATGCAGTTTCTCTTTGCCCCGCTGATCGGCAGCCTCTCCGACCGCTTTGGACGTCGCCCGGTCATCCTGGTCTCGCTGCTGGGCTCAGCGATCGACTACTTCCTGATCGCCTTCGCGCCTGATCTTGTCTGGTTTGTCGTGGGCCGTGTGGTGGCGGGCATCACGGCGGCGAACTACGCGGCGGCCTCGGCCTACATCGCGGACATCAGCCCGCCGGAAAAGCGGGCGGCAAACTTCGGCCTGATCGGCGCCGCCTTTGGCATCGGCTTCATCATCGGGCCGGTTCTAGGCGGCCTGTGTGCCAAGTTCGGTGTGAAGGTGCCCTTCTTCGTGGCGGGCGGCCTGACGCTGATCAACTGGGCTTATGGCTGGTTCGTGCTGCCGGAGTCGCTGGCTCCCGAAAACCGGCGTGCCTTCAGCTGGAGGCGCAGCAATCCGATCGGCGCGCTGCTGGCCCTGCACCGGTTTCCCGCGTTGCTCGGGCTGGTGATGACTTACTTCATCGCGGTCCTTGCCCATCAGGTTTATCCAAGCATCTGGGTGCTCTACACCTCCTTCCGCTATCAGTGGACGGAGCTGCAGACAGGGCTTTCGCTGGCAGCCGTGGGCTTCATGGCCGGCATGGTGCAGGGCGGGCTGACCAAGCGCGTCGTCGGCAGGCTGGGAGAGCGACGTACGGTGTTGGCCGGGCTCTTCCTGGCTGTTTTTCTTTATGCGGCCTATGGCATGGCCTCCCAGGCCTGGATGATTTATGGCTGCATCATCATCGGCAGCCTGACCGGCCTGGTGACGCCTGCCGTTCAGTCACTCATGACGCAAAGCGTGCCTGCGAATGAGCAGGGGGAGCTGCAGGGAGCCCTGAGCAGCCTTTCAAGTGTCGCAGGGGTGGCGGGACCCGTGGTTTGTACGCAGCTCTTCGGCTTCTTCGTCAGTGACAAGGCGCCTGTGCTGCTGCCTGGGGCGCCGTTTTTCTGGAGCTCGATCCTGATGATCGCCGCCCTGGTCGTCGCCGTGCCGTCCTTGCGCCGGATCCAGGCGGTTCAATGACCTTCCGCAGGCCGGGCCTCACGCACGGCATCAAGGGTGAGCTGCCACTGCTCCTCGCCACGCCAGAAATTCCGCTGCACGCGCATGGCGATGTCCCAGGGCGGCCTGGGCAGGTTGTGCAGCGGGGCATTGAACCAGCGCGCCTCCATGTTGACGCCGTCCTGGGTGAGGATCACGCGCAGGTGCTTGTCCTTCATCGTGCGGCCTGGCAGCCTGGGGCTGACGCTGCGGCAGAGGAACAACGGCTCGCTGTTCTGCTGCCCGAAAGGCTCCATGAGCCGGAAGTTCTGCAGGAAGTCGTAAGTGAGGTCGGACAGCCGCACCTCGGCGTCCATCTCCAGGATGGGCGTCAGGGCTTCGTCGCTCAATGCCCTGCGGGCGGCTTCGCAAAAGGCGGTGCGGAACACCTCGAGCTTGTCCTCCGTGATCGAAACCCCTGCGGCCATGGCGTGACCTCCGCCGCGGACGATATGCTCCCGGCAGATGTCGATGGCCTCGACAAGGGAGAAGCCGGGGATGCTGCGTCCGCTGCCCTTGCCCATGCCGTTTTCATCAAACGAGAAAAGGATGGTCGGCCGGTTGGCGATCCTGGAGATGCGGGAGGCGACGATGCCGACGACGCCCGGGTGCCAGTTCCGCGAGCCCAGCACGATGGCCTGATGCGCCTCCAGGCTGCCCAGTTCAAGCAACATTTGTTCGGCCTCGGCATAGACGTTCTGCTCCACGGCCTGGCGGTCGCGGTTGTGGCTTTCCAGCAGCGCGGCGTACTCGGAGGCGGTGTGTGAATCCTCAGCCAGCAGGAGCTGCAGGGAGGTTGAGGCCGTGTCCAGCCGGCCGGCGGCGTTCAGGCGGGGGCCGAGCCGGAAGCTGACGTGGTGCGTCTGAAGGAAGCCGTCCACGCCTGCCGTCTGCTTGAGGGCCTGCAGGCCGATGCGGTCGGTCTGCGCGAGGGCCTCCAGGCCGCGCCTCACGAGCAGCCGGTTTTCATCCACCAGGGGCACCAGGTCGGCCACGGTGCCGAGGGCGACGAGGTCAAGGGTGTTCTTGAGGTCGAAGTCGGGAAGGCGGCGCGCCTTGAGCAGGGCGTGGGCGACCTTGAAGACAAGGCCGGCGGTGCAGAAGTAGTGGTATTTGTCGCCCAGCTTTGGGTTGACCAGCGCCACGCAGTCAGGACGTCCCTGGGGTGAAAGTTCATGGTGGTCGATGATGACGCAGTCAACTCCCTGCTCGCGAAGCCACTTCAGCTCGTTGATCGAGGTGGTCCCGCAGTCGAGGGCGAGCAGCAGGTCGGGCTTGCCAAATTCTTCGAACAGACGGGTGAAGCCGTCTAGGCTCAGGCCGTAGCCCTCGTCCATTCTTGAAGGCAGGAAGAGGTGCGGCTGGACGCCGTAGGCGCGCAGTGTCAGGCACATCAGCGACATGGAGGTGACGCCATCGACGTCGTAGTCGCCATACAGGGCCACCCGCTGCTTTTCATCGACGGCGCGGAGGATGCGCTCCACGGCGATGCTCATCTCGGGCAGTTCTCCCGGATCGCCGAGGGTGGCGAGCTTGGGCACCAGGAAGTCGCGCACTGCCGAGGCGGTGCGCAGGCCGCGCTGGGCCAGCAGCGTGCAGAGCAGCCGTGGCAGCCCGGTGTCCGCCGCCAGCGCATCCACGCCCTCAGGCGCCGGCTTGACGAGCCAGCGCGGAGGACGCGTGTTGGGCAGAGGAAGTTCGGAGGCGAGGGCCATCGGCAAAAACGTAACCTCCTTGTATGCAGCACGCGGGTGGGCTAGTCAAAGCCTCGCTCTCAATGAACTACGCACCCTGCTCCCGATACACCGCCGGCCGGCTATGGCTGCTGCTCCTCGGTACGCTCCTTGCCCTGGCCGGAGCCGTGTTCACCTGGGTGCTCTGGACGGCCTGGCAACGTGCCGAGGAAACCCGTCGCTGGGTGCCCACTTCCTGCCGCATCGTCGTCTCAAAGGTCGCCATGGAAAGGCCGACGCCGAATTCCAACCCAGCCTACCGTGCGGACATCCGTTACGACTATGTCTTCAACGGCGTCCATCACACGGGCACACGGCTGAAGCGCGTGGACAGCCCCAGCCAGCACCAGGACGTGGTCATCCAACGGCTCCAGCCCTGGCCACCCGGAATTGAGTCGACCTGCTTCGTCAATCCGGCGAGTCCGGGCATGGCGGTGCTGAAGCATGACACGCGCGCCGCCTTGTACTCGATCTGGTTCCCGCTGCTCTTTGTCGCCGGCGGCCTGCGCATGGCCTGGGGAGCGATGCGATCCTTCGGGCCCAAGGTTGCCGAACCGGTGAAATGACTTAACTGACCTCATCCCTCCTGCATCATGACGAACCTACTTTGCTTTGGCGATTCCAACACCTGGGGCTTTGACCCGGCCTCGATCAACGAGCCGTTTCCACGGCGCCATCCAGCCCATGTGCGCTGGACAGGCGTGCTGGCGGCCGAACTGGGCGCTGGCTTCCGGGTGATCGAGGAAGGCCAGAATGGACGGACGACCGTGCATGACGATCCGTTTAACATGGCCCGAAATGGCAAGGAATACCTGCCTGCCTGCCTGGAGAGCCACAAGCCGCTCGACATCGTGGTGATGATGCTTGGCACCAACGACCTGAAGAGTTTTTACAACCTTCCCCCCGGGGAGATTGCCAACGGAGCGGGCATTCTGGCGCGCATGATCCTGGGCAGCACCGCCGGTCCGGGCAACCGAGCTCCGCGTCTGCTTCTGCTCAGTCCGCCCCCTGTGGGAGATCTTGCTCATCTGCCGGACCTTCAGGCGAAGATTCCTGACGGCATTGCCCGCAGCAGGCAGTTTCCGCGTTATTTCCAGGCGCTGGCCGCAGCCCTGGACTGTGACTACCTCGACAGCCAGAGCCTCATCACGACCAGTCCGGTGGATGGCATTCACCTGGAGGCCGAGGCCCATGGCATCCTGGGCAGGGCGGTGGCTGCGAAGATTCGTGAGATGACCTCGCCTTCACTTTGAGGAAGGCATGGTCGTTATTTCTGACGCATGCGCTCGGCGATCTCGATGATGGCGAGGATGACCTCCATGGCGACCCGGGCGCTGATCATGTAGAGCAGGAAGGCGACGGGGCCTGTAACGAAGGTGAACAGGCCGTAGAAGACGCTGCCTTCGGTGAAACCCTTGAACATCCAGCCCAGGGCAGCGAGCAGGGCCGCGCCGAGGCTCAGGGCGTAAAGCAGGCGGATGAGATGGGGGGTGACGAAACGCTTGAAGGAGAAGTCCAGCAGCAGGTCCATCAGCGCCCGCAGCATGGCGCGCAGGCCGTCCCAGGAAGTGGGGGGGGAGGGCAGGGGGCCCGGGGTGCTCATGAGCCGGGTTACTTGATCAGGCGCAGGCTGAAGGGATAACGGTAAGCCAAGCCGTCGCTGGCCTTGATGGCGCCCAGGATCATCAGGACGATGGCGGCGATGCCGATGCCGATGGCAATGAGGATGGGAAGGATCAGCCAGAAGGTCAGAATGCAGACGAAAATGGCGATGCTCACCGTGATCTGGAAGTTGAGAACCTCACGTCCCTGGTCCTTGAGGAAGGGCATGTCGTCCTTCTTGATCAGCCAGAGCACCAGCGGAGCGACGATGTTGAGCACGGGCACATTGGGCATCAGGCAGCCTGCAAATGGCAGCAGGTGGCAGATGAGGGCCATCGTGCGTTCGTCTTTTGAAGGACCGGCCTGACCGCCCTGCGGTGAGCCGCCGTCTTGAATAGGGGGTGTGCTTTCCATGACGGAATCAAGCTGTCGCACAGCTCGGGTCCTTGGCAACCCGGGAATCGAGGGGGAAGCCGACGGCTGCATGCAGGGGCCTGGATTTCGGCATGACACCCTGCGCCCAACAAAAAGTCCGGCAGACCAGGGGTCTGCCGGACAAGCTTTCATCAGGGTGATTTCATTCCTTCATCATGCGTTCGCGCGCAGGATCTGGGCGAGGACGTAGGGCAGGATGCCGCCGGCGCGGTAGTAGTCGATCTCCACGGGGGTGTCGATGCGGACGACCAGCGGGATGTCGAAGCTGCTGCCGTCGGCCTTGTGGACGCGCAGAGTGGCCTCGCTCATGGGCTTGAAGTCGTTGCTGATGCCCAGGATGTCGAAGGTGGCGTCGCTGAGGTCCTTCACCTTGTCATAGTCAGCCTTGTCCTTGAAGTTGCAGGGCAGGACGCCCATGCCGACGAGGTTGCTGCGGTGAATGCGCTCGAAGGACTTCGTGATGACGGCCTTCACGCCAAGAAGGCGGGTGCCCTTGGCGGCCCAGTCGCGGCTGGAACCCATTCCGTAGTCTTCGGCGCCGATGACGATGGTGGGCGTGCCTGCGGCCTTGTAGGCCTCGGCGGCGTCGTAGATGCTCATCTCGGTGCCGGCGGGCTGGAGCAGGGTGTTGCCGCCTTCCTTGCCGCCGAGCATCAGGTTTTTGATGCGCACGTTGGCGAAGGTGCCGCGGGTCATGACGAGGTCATTGCCGCGGCGGCTGCCGTAGCTGTTGAAATCAGCCTGTGTGACGCCGTTTTCCGTGAGGAAGCGTCCTGCGGGGCTGTCCTTCTTGATGTTGCCGGCGGGGCTGATGTGATCGGTGGTGACGCTGTCGCCAAAGATGCCGAGGGGGCGGGCGCCCTTGATTTCAGCGATATCGCCGGGTGTCATGCTGAAGTCGCTGAAGAACGGCGGGTGCTGGATGTAGGTGGACTTGCCGTCCCACTCGAAGACTTCGCCGACACTGCCCTTGATCTCGTTCCACTTCGGATTCTGGGAGGCGAAGTCGGTGTAGAGCCTGCGGAAGACGTCCGGGGAGAGGGCGGACTGCATGGCGTCACGCACTTCGGCGAGCGTAGGCCAGATGTCCTTCAGGTAGACGCCGCTGCCTGCGACGATTTCATCCTTGCTCAGGTCGATGTCGACGGTGCCGGCGATGGCGTAGGCGACGACGAGCGGAGGGCTCATGAGGAAGTTGGCCTTGATGCTCTGATGCACGCGGGCTTCGAAGTTGCGGTTCCCGGAGAGTACGGAGGCGGCGACGACGTCCTTGGATTTGACGACGTCCTCGATGCCGGCGTCGAGCGGGCCGGAGTTGCCGATGCAGGTGGTGCAGCCATAGCCGACGGTCTGGAAGCCGAGCTTGTCGAGCTCGACCTGAAGGCCGGTCTTGGTGAGGTAGTCGGTCACGACACGGGAGCCGGGGCCAAGGCTGGTTTTCACGGCAGGCTTCACCTTCAGGCCCTTCGCGTTCGCTTTCTTCGCGAGGAGGCCGGCGGCAAGCATGACGCTGGGGTTGGAGGTGTTGGTGCAGCTGGTGATGGCGGCGATGAGCACGGAGCCGTCGGTGATGGTGTCCTTCACATCAGCCTTGCTGTTGACGATGACGTCGGCGGGCTGGAAGGGCTCGGTCTTGGCAAAGCCTCCGGCCTTGACGTCGGCGCCGAGCAGGTCACGGAACTTGCCCTTGAGGGCGGGGACTTCGATGCGGTCCTGCGGGCGCTTTGGACCTGACACGCAGGGCACCACACCGCTGAGGTCGATCTCCATCTCGGTGGTGAAGTCGAGCGCGCCCTTCTCGGTCGGGATGCCCCAGAGGCCCTGGGCCTGGAAGTAGTTTTTCACCGTGGTGCAAAGCTCCTCGCTGCGGCCTGTGCCGCGCAGGTAGGCGATGGTTTCCTCATCGACGCCGAAGAAGCCCATGGTCGCGCCATACTCGGGGGCCATGTTGGCGATGGTGGCTCGGTCGGTGACGGGCAGGCTGACGGCGCCGGGGCCGTAGAACTCGACGAACTTGCCGACGACTCCGAGTTTGCGCAGCTTCTGGGTGACTTCGAGGACGAGGTCGGTGGCGGTGACGCCTTCCTTGAGGGCGCCGGTGAGGTAGACGCCGACGACTTCCGGGACGAGGAAGGTGACGGGCTGGCCGAGCATGCCGGCCTCGGCTTCAATGCCGCCCACGCCCCAGCCGACGACGCCAAGGCCGTTGATCATGGTGGTGTGGGAGTCGGTGCCGACGAGGGAGTCCGGATAAAACACGCCGTCCTTCTCCAGCACGCCCTTGGCGAGGTATTCGAGGTTGACCTGGTGAACGATGCCGATGCCGGGAGGCACGACCTTGAAGGTGTCGAAGGCCTGCTCGCCCCACTTCAGGAACTGGTAGCGTTCCTTGTTACGCTCGAATTCGAGGTCGAGGTTTTTGTTCAGCGCGTCCTGGGTGCCGGCGTAATCGACCTGCACGGAGTGGTCCACCACGAGGTCCACGGGCACGAGGGGCTCGACCATCTTCGGGTTCTTGCCGAGCTGCTTCACCTTGGAGCGCATGGCGGCGAGGTCCACGAGGAGGGGGACGCCGGTGAAGTCCTGGAGGACGATGCGGGCGACGGTGAAGGGGATCTCGTAATCACCCGGTGCCTTGGCGTTCCAGTTGGCGAGGTTTTTCACGTCGGCCTCGGTGACCTTCTTGCCGTCCAGGTTGCGCAGCAGGGACTCCAGCACGATGCGGATGGAAACGGGCAGGCGGGAGACTTTGCCGATGCCTGCGGCCTCAAGGGCGGGGAGGGAGTGGAACTTGCCGTCGGAGCCGTTGCCGGTTTTGAAGGTCTGGAGGGTGTTCATTGAGTTTGGGGGAGTCAGGAAGTCGTCAAGGCGCGGTCAGGGGGTCGAGCCGGGGGCAAGACAGAGCCACGGGCCGCGCGGGGCCGGAGAAATAGCGAGAGGAGCAGTTTTGACACCCATTTTTTTAGCTTCGTGGCGACCGGGGTGAAAATCGCGAGGCCTCGGGTCGGGATCAAGGAGGCGCGGAGGAAGGGGGGCAGGCTTTCGGAATGGGCTGAAGGCCCTTGGACTTGACCCCGGGGAGCGGGCAGAGGGGTCTGATTTCTGCGATTCGATGCTAAGTCGGGGTTGATGATTAGTTAAAATTTGATAAATTTTACGAAAATCCATAAAGCAAGACCTTGCCACGCCCTCTCCAGCAGCTTCGGCAGTCCGCCAAATCGGCGGTCCTGGTGGCTTGTGGTCTGACGAGTCTGGCCAGGCGTCGGATGAAGGGTGCTGCGGTGCTGACCTTTCATGGGCTTTGCCATGACGGGCATGCGACCGGGGTTCTGGATGCCAGCCTGCATCTGCCGGTTTCGGTTTTCCATGCCGTTTGTCGGCATCTGAAGGCTACCTATCAGGTGATGCCTCTGCTGGAGATGACGCAGGCTGTCCTGGCCGGGCGTTCCCTGCCGTCCCGGGCGGTGGCGATCAGCTTTGATGACGGGCTGGCTTCCAACTACCACCTGGGCTTTCCGGTGCTCAGTGAGCTTGGGCTGCCCGCGACCATTTTTCTGGCCACGGGTTTCCTGGATGGTACGCATCCCCTCTGGTTTCAGGAGGTGGATCGTGCCATGAAGGCCAGGGGCAGCAGCGCAGCGGAGCTGGCCACGCGCCTTGCGCACCTGAAAACCCTGCCGGATGCCCTGATGCGGGGCGAGGTCAGGAAGCTCGTGGAAGGCTGTGTGCAGGCGGAGTCGGAGGTTGCCCGGCCGATGAGCTGGGAACAGGCGCGTGAGATGCAGGCGGGCGGGCTGGTTGCTTTTGGCGGCCACACGCACACACATCCGGTCCTGTCCCGATGCACACGGGCGCAGCAGGCTGAAGAAATCCGCGTCTGCCGTGATCGCATGACCGAGGAGCTCGGAACGGCTCCATGCTTGTTTGCCTACACGAACGGAGGTCCGGGTGACTTCACCTCGGAGACCCAGGAGCTGTTGGCCGCCCATGGATTTCAGGCGGCTTTCACGATGATGCCAGCCCGGCTGGCCGCCGGATTACCGTCCCATGCCCTGCCGCGTTATGGCAACCCCACGTCCGTTCTTGAGGCGGAGGCCACGGCCTCGGGAGCCTTTGAGCTGGTGAAGCAGTGGAGAGGAGGTGGCCGATGAGCCTGGTGCGCATCCGATCCAACGTTTTGCCGGAAGTATCCGCCTTTTTGTGGCGGGGTCTTTTTCATGTCGTGCAATCGGCGAAGTCGGAGGCCTCCTGCGGCCCTGTGGCGGCGGATTCTCCTCAGTCAGGCAGCCGGTCCGAGCCGGCGTTGGCAGGTGTGTCGCGCCGGTTCACCGTGGTGCATTTCATCGCCGCCCCGGGTGGGGGCGGTGCGGAGGCCATGATGCGGAACCTGGTGCGGGCCATGGATCCCGGGTGCTGGAGGAACGTGGTGATCGTCATGGACGGCCGTCCATGGTCCCGTGAGATGGAGGAACTCCGGGCCATGGGGGCCGAGGTTCATGATCTGGAGGCGACGGCCTTCCTGCGTGCCGGCACCCTGGTGAAGCTGGTTCGCCTGCTGCGTGAACTGCGTCCAGACGTGTTGCAGACCTGGATGCATCATGCCGACTTTGTGGGTGGATGGTGTGCGCGCCTGGCCGGTGTGCGCCGGGTGGTCTGGGGCATCCACTGCCGGGAGATTCATGCCAGTCCAGGCGAGTCCGCAGCCCGGAGCCGCTGGTTCCGGCGGCTGCTCGGGGCGAGTTCCCGGGTGCTGCCTTCCCGTGTCATCTCCTGCTCGGCCGCCGCGATCCGGGACCATGCCGCCATGGGCTATCCTGAGCCCTGCATGACCTGGGTTCCAAACGGCATCGAGACCTCGGTTTTCAAGCCGGACGCTGCCGCCCGTGTCCGGGTGCGTCAGGAGCTGCGTGTTCCTGAAGCCGCGCCGCTCATCGGCTTCGTCGGGCGCTTCCATGAGATGAAGGACCTGTCGACCTGGCTGCGCGCGGCGGCGGTCCTGCAGTCACGCCGACCGGAGACGCACTTTTTGTTATGTGGTGGGCATGAGCCCGGTCTGGGCGACTGCGCACGCGCGGCGCTCTCGGTGATGCCGTTCCGGCAGCAGGTGCATTTCGCTCCCTTCCGGGCGGATCCGCAGGCGGTGTATCCGGCATTGGACGTGTTCTCGCTTTCCTCGCGTACCGAGGCCTGTCCGATGACCCTGATGGAGGCGCTGTCCTGCGGCGTGCCCTGCGTGACGACCGATGTGGG
>JBIJBP010000166.1:0-10218 GCA_044345155.1 Prosthecobacter sp.
ACAGGCCCTTGGGCTCCAAGGAGGCGCATGTTCGGGATCTGACGCGGCTGGCGGGGATGACGCCTGCGGCGATGCAGAAGGAGCTCGGATATCTCCAGGAGATCGGCCTGGTGAAGAGCGAGCGGGATGGGAATCGGCTGTATTTTCGAGCGGGGACAACGCACCCGCTGTTTGCGGAGCTTCGTGGATTGGTGGTGAAGACGACGGGGATCGTGCCGGAGCTGCGAAAGGCGCTGGAGAAGGTGCCGGGGATCGTGCTGGCCTTCGTTTTCGGCTCGGTGGCTGCGGGAACGGCAAAAGCGGAGAGCGATGTGGATGTGATGCTGATCGGCACGGCCGGGCTGCGGAAGGTGACACCGGCTCTGCGCGGCGTTTCCGAACGTTTGGGCAGGGAAATCAATCCTCACTGTCTCACGGTGGAGGAGTGGCGGCTGAAGAAATCGAAGAAGGATGCCTTTGTGAATCGCGTCTTGAACGAGCCGAAACTCTGGCTGAAAGGTTTCGACGATGAGCTTGGAAAGCTGGGCTGAAAATGACTGGCTACGTCCACACCAGACGAACCGCCAGCAGATCGCCGATCTGCTGGCCATCGTGAAGCGTGACTTGGCTGATGCACGCAATACCAGTGTTTCAGCCGATTGGCAGTTTGGCATCGCCTACAATGTCGCTTTGAAGCTCTGCACCATCCTGCTGTATGCGAGCGGTTCTCGGCCTGAGAAGAATCTTGCCCACTATCGCACGCTCCAGGCGCTGCCGCTGACCCTCGGAACGGATCGGGATGATGATGCCGACTATCTGGATACATGTCGTGCCAAACGAAACACGGCGGAGTATGATGTGGCAGGAACGGTGAGCCAGTCTGAGGCGGATGAGTTGAGGGATTTTGCGGCGAGTTTGCAGACCGAAGTCATTGAGTGGCTTCGGAGCAAGCATTCCTTACTGTTTAAGACATGAAGCCCGACACCATCAAAAGCCACGTTCAGGTCTTCGGCTCTTTGGCCGAGACGGATCAGAATCCAACGCTGTTTCGGTACATGAAACTCAGCACGTTGCTTTTGCTGTTGGAAGGTAAAGCATTCTTTCCTTCTGTTTCGAGCCTCTCCAAAAACGACCCGTTCGAGGGCAAGCTGTTTTGTGAAGACGCATGGCTGATGACTGAACTCAGTGCACTTCGAGGGCAAGACACGGAAGGCAAGCTAGATCGTTGGTTGCTGGAACACGCTAGCGGTTGGGAAAAGAAGAGCATCGAATCGCCAGAAACTAGCGCCAGTTTCAGGTCTCAGCTGCTGTCGGAAATCTATGCTCGGGAACTCAAAGAACGACGAGCAGCATGGTGCTGGTTCCAAGACGATTTGGAATCAGCGGCCATGTGGTCTGTTTACGGGCACAAAGGCGTGGCAGTACGAACCAACCTGAATGCGTTAAAGTCCGCCTTGCCTTCAACGCGGCCGTTTCAGTTAGCTCGGATGCGCTATGTCGATCATCGCCCGTCCTCCGAAAATGCATTTGATGCTGAACGAAACGACCGCCACCTCATACTTCGGCCCCATCTGCTCAAAGCCATCGAGTATCAGCATGAAAACGAACTCAGGGTGGTTACTGAGTGTCCGGCAAAATGCGGTGGTGTTGTTGTCGAACAGATCGGCTGGCGAGCCCTGATTGAAGGCGTCATCATCTCACCGCTTTTGCCAGCTCAGGAAGCAGCAGCTGTCAAAGCGATGCTCGAAAAGTTTCCGTGGCAGAAAAGTGTGAGCATTGAACGCTCAAATCTTCTGCCTGATAACAGCATGCACACACATGACGGAAGTTATGAAGCATTCCGCTCAGACCGTGGCTGCTATGAGCCAGGCTTACCGAATCTCATAGCTGAGCTCTGACTATTCTGTCGATTAAACCCCCGCCAAGATCCCATTCAGCGTCGCACTGGGGCGAAGCGCGGCATCGGCCTTGGCGTTGTCGGGCTTGTAGTAGCCGCCGACGTCGGCTTTCTGGCCTTGGACGGCGAGGAGTTCGGCGACGATCTTGGCCTCGTTGGTGGTGAGGGCTTCGGCGATGGGCTTGAAGGTCTTCGCGAGGTCGGCGTCGGCGGTTTGGGCGGCGAGTTCCTGGGCCCAGTAGAGGCAGAGGTAGAAGTGGCTGCCGCGGTTGTCGATGGTGCCGAGCTTGCGGCCTGGGCTGCGGTCGTTTTCGAGGAACTTGCCGTTGGCGGCGTCGAGGGTGTCGGCGAGGACTTTGGCCTTCGGATTCTTGAAGGTGTCGGCGAGGTGCTCGAAGGAGGCGGCAAGGGCGAAGAACTCGCCGAGGCTGTCCCAGCGGAGGTAGTTCTCTTCGCAGAACTGCTGCACATGCTTCGGCGCGGAGCCGCCGGCGCCGGTTTCGAAGAGGCCGCCGCCGTTCATGAGCGGGACGATGGAGAGCATCTTGGCGCTCGTGCCGACTTCGAGGATGGGGAAGAGGTCGGTGTTGTAGTCGCGCAGGACATTGCCGGTGACGGAGATGGTGTCGAGGCCCTTGACGATGCGCTCGAGGCTGAAGGTGCAGGCCTCGGCGGGCGGGAGGATGCGGATGTCGAGCCCGGTGAGGTCGTGATCTTTGAGATACTTCTCCACCTTGGCGATGATCTGGGCGTCGTGGGCGCGGTTTTTGTCGAGCCAGAAGACGGCGGGGGTCTGCGAGGCGCGGGCGCGGTTGACGGCGAGCTTCACCCAATCCTGCACGGGCGCATCCTTGGTCTGGCAGGCGCGCCAGATGTCGCCCTGCTCGACGCTGTGCTCAAAGAGCACGTTGCCCGCGGTGTCGCTGACGCGGATGGTGCCGTCTGCGGGGGCCTCGAAGGTCTTGTTGTGGCTGCCGTATTCTTCGGCGGCCTGGGCCATGAGGCCGACATTGGGCACGCTGCCCATGGTCTTCGGATCGAGGGCGCCGTTCTTTTTGCAGAAGTCGATCGTGGCCTGATAAATGCCAGCGTAGCTGCTGTCCGGGATCACGGCGAGCGTGTCCTGCTCCTTGCCGGCGGCGTCCCACATCTTGCCGCCGCCGCGGATCATGGCGGGCATGGAGGCATCGACGATGACGTCGCTTGGCACGTGAAGATTGGTGATGCCTTTGTCGCTGTTCACCATGGCCAGGGCGGGGCCGCTGGCGTAAGCGGCCTGGATGTCGGCCTCGATCTCCGCCTTCTTGTCGACGGGCAGCTTGTCGAGCTTGGCGATGAGGTCGCCGAAGCCGTTGTTAAAATTGACACCGATCTCGGCGAGCGTGGCGGCGTGTTTGGCCACGAGGTCCTTGAAGAAGACGCTGACGGCGTGGCCGAAGATGATGGGGTCGCTGACCTTCATCATGGTGGCCTTCATGTGCAGCGAGAAGAGCACGCCATCGGCCTTCGCCTTGGCGATCTGCTGCTCAAAGAAGGCGACGAGGGCCTTCTTGTTCATCTTGGTGGCGTCCATGATCTCGCCTGCTTTGAGGGCAAGCTTCGGCAGGAGGGTCTTGGTGCTGCCGTCCTTGCCAACAAACTCGATTTTCACCTCGGTGGCGGCGGCGACGCAGGTGGATTTCTCGTTCGAGAAGAAGTCGTCCTTGCCCATGGTGCCGACGCTGGTCTTCGAGCTGGAGGACCAGGCGCCCATTTTGTGCGGGTGCTTCTTGGCGTAATCCTTGACGGCCTTCGGCGCGCGGCGGTCGCTGTTGCCCTCACGCAGCACGGGGTTCACGGCGCTGCCCATGACCTTGGCGTATTTGGCCTTGATCTCCTTTTCCTCGTCGGTCTGGGGATTTTCGGGGAGGTCGGGAAGCTTGTAGCCCTTCGACTGCAGCTCGGCGATGGCGGCCTTGAGCTGCGGCACGGAGGCGGAGATGTTCGGCAGCTTGATGATGTTGGTGGTGGGCTCCAGGCAAAGCTTGCCGAGGTAGCTGAGGTCGTCCTCCTGCTGCCCGAACTGCGCCAGAATGCGGCCCGCCAGGGAGATGTCGCGCGTTTCGACCTCGATGCCAGCCGCCTTGGTGAAGGCCTTCACGATGGGCAGCAGGGAGTAGGTGGCGAGGAGCGGGGCTTCGTCGGTGAGGGTGTAGATGATCTTGGCGGACATGGGGCGGAGGGGGCGGTTTTAAGGAGCCTGAGAGGTAGAAAGGCGGGGGAGCGGGTCAAGGTGCTTCGCGTGGTCCCACAAGGGGTGCGTGTTAAAAGGTCGTGCGAGTCCAGGAGGCGGAGTCCCGAGGCAGCAAGGCAGGAAGAAAAAAGCGTGCCGACATCAGGGCCGCGCAGCGGCGGCAGGGTCAAAAAGCGTCGGAACGAGTGGGCGCGACAAGGCAGCAGAGGGGATAGCCATTCGAACTCCTTCACGCGCCTCGCAGCGGCGCTTCAGGCTGGCCCGAACATACGCGACCTCCACCTGTCTGGGGGTGGCGGAGAGCGAAGAATGGAGGAGTATCCGACGACCGCCGGATGCCTCAGTCGAGCTTGCGCACCAGCACGGAGCTGTTGTGGCCACCGAAGCCGAAGCTGTTGCTCAGGGAGGCGTTCACCTTGGCCGGACGGGCGGTGTTGGCGACGACATCGACGTCCACCTCGGGGTCGAGGTTTTCGACGTTGATGGTCGGCGGCACGATCTGGTCGCGGATGGCGAGGATGCTGGCGGCGAGCTCGACACCGCCGGCGGCGCCGAGCAGGTGACCGGTCATCGACTTGGTGCCGGAGACGAGCAGGCCCTTTTGGGCGTATTCGCCGAAGGTGCGCTTGATGGCGCGCAACTCGCAGAGGTCGCCCACCGGGGTGGAGGTGGCGTGGGCGTTCACGTAGCTGACCTCGTTGGCGTTCATTTTGGCATGGCGCAGGGCCATGTCCATGCACTTGGCGGCTCCGAGGCCCTCCGGATGCGGGGCGGTGAGATGGTAGGCGTCAGCGGTCACGCCGTAGCCGGCCAGCTCGGCGTAGATGGTGGCGCCGCGCTTTTTGGCGTGCTCGTATTCCTCGAGCACCACAACGCCGGAGCCTTCACCCATGACAAAGCCGTCGCGGCCGACATCCCACGGGCGGGAGGCGCGCTCAGGCTCGTCGTTGCGCATGGAAAGCGCCTTCATGTTGCCGAAGCCGGACAGGCCGCAGGGGCGGATGGAGGCTTCCGCGCCGCCGCAGATCATCACGTCGGCATCGCCAAACTTCATGATGCGCCAGGCTTCGCCGATGTTGTTGTTCGAGGTCGCGCAGGCGGTGGTGATGCACATGTTCGGGCCCATGAAGCCGTATTCGGTCGCGATCATGCCGGAGGCGATGTTCGTGATCATCATGGGGATGAGGAAGGGGGAGACGCGGCCGGGCCCCTTGTTCAGGAGGATCTCATACTGAGTCTCAATGGTGCTCAGACCGCCGATGCCAGAGCCGACCATGACGCCCACGCGCCAGGGGTCGAGGCTGTCCGGGTTCAGGCCGGAGTCCTTCACGGCCATCTTGGAGGCGGCCATGGCGAGCTGGAAGAAGCGGTCGGCGCGGCGGGCCTCCTTGTGGTTGTTGAAGAAGGGGGTCGGGTCGAAATCCACCACCTCGCCCGCGATCTTGCAGTCATAGGCGGTCGTGTCCATGCTCTGGATCCGGCGGATGCCGCTCTTGCCGGCGATGAGGTTCTTCCAGAAGTCATCCTTGTTGTTTCCGAGGGGGGAAACGACTCCGATGCCTGTGACGACGATGCGACGCTCGCTCATGATTGAGTGGATTTTTGGGTGGGTTTGGACGGTTGAGAGAACACGCTTTGCCCCCTGCGGCAAGGTGTTTTTCCCCTCGCTCCTCCAGCTTGAATGTTAGGCCGACGCGGTTTGTCCGCCTCTGGGGAAGCCCTGACCTGGTGGTTGCACCCCGCCGCCAGCCGTCCATCATCCGCGCCCCTCCGCGTTACCGCGCCTTCTTTCTTTCGCCATGCTCTCCGAACTCGACTCTCTGAAATCCGAGGCCCTCGCCGCCCTCGAAACGCTCACCGACGAAGCGGCGCTCGAGGCCTTCCGCATCGACTACCTCGGCAAGAAAGGCAGGCTCACCGCCCTCAGCGCCGGGATGCGCGACGTGCCGGTCGAGCAGAAAAAGGACGTGGGCGCCAAGCTGAACGAGGTGCGTGACGCCATCACCCAGGGCCTCGCCACCCGCAAGGAGGCCCTTCAGGCCGCCAAGGACGCCGCCGCCGTGGCGGGCATCGACCTCACCCTGCCCGGCCGCCCCGGCGCTGGAGTCGGCAGCCTCCACCCCCTCACCCAGATTCGTGACCTCGCCGTGCGCACCCTTCGCCGCATGGGCTTCACCCTCGCCGACGGCCCTGAGGTGGAGACCGAGTGGCACTGCTTCGACGCCCTCAACACGCCCGCCGATCATCCGGCACGCAATGAGAGCGACACCTTTTACATGCCTGACGGCAAACTGCTGCGCACCCACACCTCCAGCGTGCAGATCCGCACCCTGGAGACGGTGAAGGACCTGCCCGTTCGCATCATTGCCCCCGGGGCCGCCTACCGTCGTGACGAGATCGACGCCACCCACCTGAGCGTCTTCAATCAGATCGAGGCCCTCTATGTGGACAAGGACGTCTCCCTGGCCGACCTCAAGGGCACGCTGGAGTTCTTCTTCCGTGAGGTCTTCGGTCCCGGAACCGCCGTACGGTTCCGTCCGCACTTCTTCCCCTTCACCGAGCCCAGCTTTGAAATCGACGTGAAGCTGGAGGCCAAGGGCCGGGAGGCCCGCTGGATCGAGATCGCCGGCTGCGGCATGGTGGACCCCGCCGTCTTCGCCGCCGTCAGCAAGACCCGTGGCGACACCCTCCTCGATCCCGAGCAGGTCACCGGCTTCGCCTTCGGCATGGGCCTCGACCGCCTCGCCATGATCCTCCACGGCATCTCCGACATCCGCCACCTCATCGAAAACGATGTGCGCTTCCTTCAGCAGTTTGCCGCCTGAGCCCTGCTCCTTCCTGAACGCATTTTGATCTCCTGACAGCCTTCCCCTCCCATGCAAGTCTCCCTCAACTGGCTCCAGACCCATCTCGACCTCAGCGGCTACACCACCGCCCAGCTTTCCGACCTCCTGACCTTCGCCGGCATCGAGGTGGAGGGCATCGAGGAAAAGGGCGTCGCCTCCGACAAGGTCGTTGTCGCCCAGATCCAGTCCTTTGAGCAGCACCCGAACGCCGACAAGCTCAGCGTCTGCCAGGTCGATGACGGCAGCGGCAGCCTGCGCCAGATCGTCTGCGGCGCGAAGAACTTCAAGGCGGGCGACAAGGTGCCTCTCGCCCTGCCCGGCGCGGCCCTGCCCGGCGGCTTTGAGATCAAGGAAGGCAAGCTGCGCGGCGTCGTTTCCAACGGCATGATGTGCTCCGCCAAGGAGCTCGGCCTCGGCGAGGACACCGGCGGTTTGTGGATCCTCGACAGCGAGCTGCCCGTCGGCAAGCCGGTCAACCAGATCGTCGAAAGCGACACGCTCTTTGACCTTGAGATCACGCCCAACCGCTCCGACCTGCTGAGCCACCTCGGCCTGGCCCGTGAGCTGGCGGCTCTCACCGGCCTGCCTTTGAAAGGCGAGCGCGATCACGCCAAAGCCACCTCGAAGACCCGTGCCGCCAAGGCGGACGAGGTTAGTCTCGAAGCCACCGACGGCTGCCCCTACTACACCGCCCGCATCATCAAGGGCGTCAAGGTCGGCCCCAGCCCCGCCTGGCTGAAGGCGCGCCTGGAAAGCATCGGCCTGCGCCCCATCAACAACATCGTCGACATCACCAATTATGTGATGATGGAGATGGGCCAGTTGCTGCACGCCTTCGACCTCGCCAAGCTCCAGGGCGGCATCACCGTACGTCGCGCGAAGGAGGGCGAAAAGATCCTCGCGCTCGACGGCCAGGAGTACGCCCTGCTCACCGAGGACCTCGTCATTGCCGATGACCAGCGCCCGGTCGCCATCGCCGGCGTCATGGGGGGTGAGGAAACCGGCGTCACGGAGTCTTCCACCGACATCCTGCTGGAGGCGGCCTATTTCACGCCCGGCAACGTTCGTCGCACGGCCCGCCGCCTTTCGCTGCACAGCGACTCCAGCTATCGTTTCGAGCGTGGCATCGACCCGCAGCAGGTGCATGGCGGCAGCGACCTCGCCGTGAAGCTCATCCTCACCATCGCCGGCGGCACCGCCGAGGACGTCCTGCGCGTGGCCGGCGAGCCCCCGGTGCTTGTAGGCGAGGTGGAGCTCGACGAGGTGCGGGCGCATCGTTTGTTGGGCATGCCCGGCCTGTCCGCCGACGAGGCGCACGCCATCCTGGAGAAGCTGGGCCTCACCCGCCTCAGCGCGAACAAGGAGAAGAGCCGCTGGGGCATCCCCGGCTACCGTCTTGACCTCCAGCGCAGCGTCGATCTGGTCGAGGAGGTCGCCCGCGTCATCGGCCTGGACCGTGTGCCTGCGAAGTTCACCGCCGCCTTCGCCCAGGGCGATGCCACGGACAAGGCCTATGACCACGCCATGCAGCTCCGCCAGGCTCTCGTGCATCGCGGCTTCAACGAGGCCCAGACCCTGCGCCTGGTCTCCACCGCGCAAACCAGCGATGCTCTCGGCAATCCCACCGGCGGCGTCGCGGCGCTGAAGAACCCGTTGTCCGAGGACCATACCACCCTGCGTCCCAGCATCATCCCCGGCCTGCTCGCCAGCGCCGCCCTCAACGTCCGCCAGGGCGCCGACCGCCTGCGCCTTTTCGAAATCGGCCGCGTCTTCCTGAAGATGCCCAATGGCATGGTCCGCGAGGAGGAACGCCTCGCCATCCTGCTCAGCGGCCCGGTTTCACCCAGCTCCTGGCACGCCCGCGAACCGAAGGCCGCCGATATCTTCGACCTGCGCGGTCTGGTGGAAAGCCTTCCCGGCGTCGCCACACTGGAAATCAAGCCCCTCAAGGACAACGGCGCCTTCCTGCTGCACAGCGAGCTGAAGGCCGGCAACCGCGTGCTTGGCTGGATCGCCCAGGTGCATCCGGCCCGCGCACGCGCCCTGGATGCGCGCGAGCCGGTGTATGTCTGTGAGCTCCTGCTCAGCGCCCTGCGCCAGGGCAGCAGCGGCCCCGCGAAATTCACCGACCTGCCACGCTTCCCCGCCATCACCCGCGACGTGGCCTTTGAACTCGCCGCCGACGTGCCGAACGCCAAGGTCAGCGCCTTCTTCGCCGGCGTGAAGGAGCCCCTGCTCATCAGCAGCGCCCTTTTTGACGTCTTCGCCGATCCGACCGGCGTCAAGCTGCCGCAGGACCGCAAGTCACTCGCCTGGACGCTCACCTACCGCAGCAGTGAAAAGACCCTCGAAACCGCCGAGGTGGACGCCGCCCACGCCCGCATTCTGGCAGCGCTGGAAAAGGCCCTGCCTGTGGTGGTGAGGCGGTGAGCCGAGCTCAGGGTTCACGAAGCCATTCTTCACCTTTCTGCCACTCCGCCAATCCCGGAAGTTTCGGCCGACACATAGGTCGCCCTTCCCGCGAGGAAGAGGCCTTGCTGCGTCTGGGCCGGAGACAGGCGGTGCGCAGCTTCCAGGAAAGCAGAAGATGGAATGATCCAGGCTCAGGAATCCAATGACCCGTGAAGTCACAAACTCCAATCCCCAAGACCCTCTTCGAACTCCCATCGTGTCACCTCCGCCGTCCCGTTCTGAGCTTTGACAAGCTTGGAGATTCCTGGGTCGTCGGGTGATGGTTCTTGCGTCAGCCCTGCCCTGCTTCGCGACAGCATTGAGATGCCGCCCGCGTCACCCTTCCTCGGTCACGTCTTCCGGCGCTGGCTCATTGCTGGCGGGAAGTTCGCTGCCGGCGTCGGGGTGGATCTGGTAGTCGCCGGACTTGGCGTCCTTGGTGATGTGGATGTAGCCGCGCTCGCCGGCCGCCTGCACGAGGGCGGCGAAGCTGCGGAAGCCGTGGTAGCGCTCGCTGAACTGGGGCTGGCGGCGCTTGATGGTCTGCTTCACGGCGGAGGCCCAGATGGCCTGGTTGCCGCCGCGCTCGTTCATCATGGCGTCGACGGTTTCCATGAACACGTCGATGGCCTCGTCGGGATCGCCGGCGGACTTGGTGGCGGGTTCGGAGACAGGCGGTGAGGCAGGCGCAGCACCGCCGGACTTGGGCGGCTGGGCGGCGTTGCTTTCCTTGGACCTGCCCGGCTGGGGCTGCGGCTTCTTCGGCTGCGATCTGGCGGCCTGCTTGCGACGCGGCTGCTCACGGACGAGGT
>JBIJBP010000258.1:0-3032 GCA_044345155.1 Prosthecobacter sp.
GCTCAGGACTACGCAAGCCTCGCGCCCGAGGAATGGGCCAAGGCACGCACTCCGGCCAAACCCGCCAGCAAAGCACCAACCGCCGCCGACGCGATCAATCAGCAAAGGCGCTGTGCGTGACGCTTACCTCCGATTCGCACCGGTGATGAACCAGCCGCTGTTCAGTGCGTTCGGCAAAGCCTCACGGCTCCGCACCCTGGACGGTAACTACGACACAATGCGGAGTCATGCGCAGTTGGCGCCACCCTCCTTCGGCAAGCCTACGGAGGGACCCGGCGTCCAACTGTTCGCTCGCAAAACCTCGCCACACTACAGCGCATTGTGTGTAGTTAACTCCTTCCCGGTATCAGGCTGCTCTGTTCGTGCCTCACTGTGCAGCAACCATGCTCAGGCCGCATGGCCGTCAGGCGCGGCCACCCCTGAAGCATGAGTCACTCCTGCGGGGCTCTAGCCTGTGGTAGGGGCGGCCTGCGTGCCTGCCGAAACTTCCTAGGCGGGCACGAATGGCCTGAACGGTCGGGCGTTCTGTCGCGTGGTGGCGTAAAAAATGCGCCCGGGGTTTCCGGGCGCGTGGACATTAACGAAGGACCTTTGAGCCTGAGGTTCACTTCAAGCCGGCCAGCACGCGCTTGATGTCGGCCGCCTGCTGGTCGGTGCTGGCCTGGTAGTCCTGCCAGACCACCTTGCCGTCCTTCACCAGGAAGCAGCTGCGCTTGGCCAGGGAGAGGATGCCCTTGAGCATCTTCTCGACCTTGAAGGCGGCGACGATCTTGCCTTCGGGATCGGCGATCAGATCATAGGGCAGGCTGAACTTGTCCTTGAAGCCCTTCTGGGCCTCGGGCTTGTCGAAGGAGACGCCGAGCACCTGCACGCCCTCCTTGCTCAGTTCGGCAAAGGCGTCGCGCAGGGAGCAGGCCTGCTTCGTGCAGCCTGGGGTGTCGGCCTTCGGGTAGAAGAAGACCACCGTCGGGCCCTTCTTGTAGACGTCGGCGAAGTTCACGGTGGCGCCGTCCTGGTTGACACCGCTCACCTCCGGGGCGGGATAGCTGACTTTTTCACCTTCGCCGGCATGGGCGTTGGCAAAGAGACCCGCAAAGAGGGCGGTGAGGATTCGCATGGTGTGTTTCATGTGTTGGTTTGTTGGAAGGGTTCCGGCCCCTGAAACGCAGATCAGGGAAGACGCCAAACGCCGAAGACAGGTTCGTTCTGGCAGGGGATTTGGACGCCCGAATGTTCTGGATTGATCGGCGGCCGCGTTCTCGTATGAAGGTCGCCTCCGCATGAAATTGTTCCTCCTACCGGCCGTCGTCAGCCTTTTCCTTGGACTTCCGGCCTCTCGGTCGCAGGCAGCCAGCGCCGACGATCAGGCACGGTTTCTGGCCGGGCTGAACGTGGATGGCAGCTCGCTGGAGCCCCTGGCGCGCGAGGAGTCCTGGCAGCGGCACGCAGCCGAGTTTCAACGGGCTTGGGTGGATGTCGAGGAGCGTCAGCTGGGACCGATCCGTGCCTGGATGCCGGGCACGCTCGGCTATGTCCACGCGGATCCCAGCCCGCTGTTTTATTTCTTCAGCGGGCCTGACATGCTGTATGCCCACGCCTTTTATCCGAACGCAAAGACCTACGTCCTCTGCGGCCGCGAGCCCGTCGGGGAAAACCCGGACGTCGCCAGCCTGTCCTCCGAAAAGCGCGCCGCCGCCCTGGCCAACCTGCGCAAGTCCCTCAACGCGATCCTCAGCTTCAGCTTCTTCATCACCGCCGACATGAAGAACGACCTGAGCGCCACCCAGCTCAGCGGCACGCTGCCGGTGATGATGGTGTTCCTGGCCAGGGCGGGCTGCCGCATTCAGGGCGTGGAGTTCGTGAAGCTGGACGACGCCGGCCAGTTCACCTCCGGCAAGTCGAGGACTCCCGGCGTGCGCGTGACCTTCACAGGCACCAGCGGCGAAACTCAGACGCTTTATTATTTCACCTCGGACCTCTCCAACTGGGGCATCAAGGACAACCCGGGCTTCCTGGCCTTCTGCCGCGCCCAGGGGCAGGGGAACGCGCTGGTGAAGGCCGCCTCCTACCTGATGCACCTGGATGAATTCTCCTCCGCGCGCGACTTCCTGCTGAAGGGCACCCGCAACATCCTGCAGGACGACAGCGGCGTTCCCTGGCGCTTCTTCAGGCAGGAAGAATGGTCCATGGGCCTCTACGGCAATTATCCAGGGCCTATCAAACTTTTTGAAAAACACGACCAGCCGGACCTGCATGCCGCCTTCTCGCGCGACAAGACCGGCGACCTGCCCTTTGGCGTCGGCTACCAGTGGCGGCCGGGCGTGTCGTCGCTGATCGTCGGCACCGCCCTGCGCTCCGTGCCCAGGGCGGCCGTGGTGGCGGAACCGGTCGATGAATGACGGCCCGGCGGGCGGCGTCGCTTCAGGCCCGCCTCAGGGCCGTGCGCACCATGAGGAGCTCGCCGACGTTTTCGGTGTTGAGCAGGCCGATGCAGCGTCCGGTCAGCGGATCAATCACCGGCAGCGTCGGACGTGTGGCGGCGTCAAGTACACCCAGGGCCTCGACCAGGTCCATGCGCGGCGGCACCTGGACGTCCAGGGGTTCCAGGATACCGCCGACGGGATGAACCGGCCCATGCTCGGAGAGCGCGCCGACGAGGCGCTGACGGGTGATGATGCCAAGCAGGTCGCCATGCGGGCTCAGCACGGGGAAGTCATGCTGGGTTCCTGAAAGCAGCAGATCGACCACGTCGCGCAGCAGGGCGTCAGGCGCCACCGCCCTGAAGTCCGTGATCATGGCGTCTTGAACCCGCAGGCCATGGAACATCTGGCGCTGGGAGACCATCGCCGCCTCCTGTCCCGCCGCCATGAACACAAAGAAGGCGATCAGCAGCAGCACCGGGCTGGCCTGGCCGGAAAGCAGCATCAGCAGGCCTGCCGTCACCGCGATGGTCTGCCCCAGGGCGGCCGCCCAGCGCGTGGCACGCTCATAGTCCACCACCAGGCCCAGCAGGGCGCGCAGCACCCGTCCGC
>JBIJBP010000259.1:0-2997 GCA_044345155.1 Prosthecobacter sp.
GACCTCGGGCTGGTCGGCGCTGGTGCTGTGCATCCTGCTGGGCAAGCGCAAGGGCTACGGCAAGGAGTCGATGGCGCCGCACAGCATGGTGCTCTGCGCGATCGGCACGGGCATGCTTTGGGTCGGCTGGTATGGCTTCAACGCGGGCTCGGCCCTGGGAGCCGACGGCATCGCCTCCAATGCGTTCATGACGACGACGCTGGCGGCGGCGACCGCGGGCTTTGTGTGGGCGCTGCTGGAGTGGATCACGCGTGGCAAGCCCTCGGTGCTGGGCTTCTGCTCGGGCATTGTGGCGGGGCTGGTGGTGATCACGCCGGGAGCGGGCTTCGTGACGGCGACCTCGTCGGTGATCATCGGGGTGCTGGCGGGCGTGGTGCCGTTCATCGCGGTGGCCTACCTGAAGAAGATCCTGGGGTATGACGACGCGCTGGACACCTTCGGGGTGCACGGGGTGGGCGGCACGCTGGGAGCGATCCTGACGGGAGTGTTTGCGAGCCCAGAGGCCAACAGCATCGTGGAAGGCCTGAAGGAGGGGCTGCTGATGAACCAGCTGAAGGCGGTGGCGCTGACGATCGTGTGGAGCGTGGTGGCGACCGTGATCATCACCATCGTGGTGAAGGTGATTGTCGGCCTGCGTCCGAGCACGGAGGTGGAGGTGAGCGGCCTGGACCTTGCCGAGCACGGCGAGTCCGGTTACGAGCACTGATGAAGCGCCGGGCAGTGCCCGGTCCGCCGAACGAAAAATCCAGAGGCCGGTGTGCAACGTGCGCACCGGCCTTTTTCATTGCACCCGGCCGGCTTCCAGGTAGTGACGGAACACCCATGAAATCCCGTGCCCTTTCCTGCCTGCTCTCACTCGCCGTCACCTTTGCCTTCGCCGCCGACGACGGCTCCACGCCCCTGTTTGACGGCAAGACCATGGCCGGCTGGAAGAACCCTTATGAGTGGGGCACGATCCAGGTCGTGAACGGGGAGATCCATCTCACCGGCGAGAAGAAATTCTTCGTCGTCACCGAGAAGACCTACGGTGACTTCGTCTTTGAGGGCGACATCCTGCTGCCTCCCGGCAAGGCCAACAGCGGCTTCATGTTCCGCGCCCATGTGCAGCCCAACAAAGTTTTCGGCTACCAGGCCGAGGTGGACGGCGATGAAAACCGCAAATGGTCCGGCGGGCTTTATGATGAAGGCCGCCGCATGTGGTTCATCAGCCCCGTCAAGGGCGACAAGGAAAGCGAGGCTGCCTTCCGCGCCCGGGCCGGCGACGCCTTCAAGCGCAACGACTGGAACACCTACCGCATCACCTGCCAGGGCAAGCGGCTGAAGATCGAGGTCAACGGCGTCGTCACCACCGACGTTGAGGATGCCATGGACGCCAGCGGCGTCATCGCCATCCAGCACCACGGCGAAAAGGGCGCGACCTACAAGTTCCGCAACCTGCGCATCAAGGAGCTGAAGTAACCTTCCCATCTCGAAACCGCTATGTCGGAGGAATCCTTTGCCGCTTTCATGGCAAGGGCTCTGCATGACCCTGAGCGGGGCTATTATGCGCGCAGAACCCGCGGCATCGGCGGTACACGGGGTGATTTCGCCACCGCCGCCACCTTGTCGCCGCTTCTAGGCCAGGCTGTCGCCGCCTGGTTGAAAAAGACGCAGGCCTGCATGCCGAAGGTGCGGCATGTCATCGAAGTGGGTGCAGGCAACGGCATGCTCATGCAGACCGTCCGGAAAAGTCTTGGATGGTGGCGCAGACGACGGCTTGCCTGGCACATCGTCGAAACTTCCGTCCCTCTTCGCGAACAGCAAAGACAACGATTAGGCGATGGCGTTCACTGGCACACATCCCTCGAAGCAGCGCTCCAGGCATCCGGTGGACAGGCTTTCATTTATCACAATGAACTGCTCGACGCCTTCCCGGCCCGCCTTGTGCAACAGCAGGAAGATGACTGGCAGGAGGTGTTTCTGAGTCATGAAAATGGAATCACGCGCGAATGCCTTCGACCGCTGGGCTTGACCTTGGGGGAACGGAGCGACTTCTCCGCCCTCACGCACGCCGCCTTCCGCAAGGGTCAGAGGGTCGAGCTTCATGCTTCCGTCCGTGACTGGCTGCACACCTGGACACCGCACTGGCAGCAGGGAGCGATGCTGACCATCGACTACGGTGAACTGTTGCCCTCCCTCTATCACCGACGCCCCGGCGGCACCGTTCGCGCCTACCTGATGCACCAGCGGCTGGAAGGACCTGCCGTCTATGAAAACATCGGCCGTCAGGACATCACCGCCGACATCAATTTCACGGACTATCGATCCTGGACTGCTGCGTGTGGCATGAAGGAGGCCTTTTTCGGAAGCCAGGCGGAGTTCATCCGGCTTCACCAGCCTGAAGCCAGGGGCCCCATGGTTGACCCCGAAGGAGCAGGTGGCTCCTTCAAGGCCCTGGTGCATGAAAAAACATGACGAAGCCTCATCTCCGCCGAGAGGATTAGGCTTGCCAGAAACAAGCCTTTTTGAGACGAACTCTTCATGAGCGCCCCTCAACCTGCCCAACCCACCTTTTTCACACTCAAGGACGGCCTGGTCGAAAGTTCGGCAGACCAAGTCCTGGTCGATGCCTTCGCGGCGGACTTTCAAGGCCTGAGACATTTTGGAAGCAAAATCGGGGAGGCACTTGGTTTTGAGTCGCCCTGGTCTGGAATGCTGCAGGAGGACGACCTCACCGTGGCCTTTGCCTATTTTGGCGAAGGAACCGGCCCCAATGACCCCGGAGCAGGAGCGCTGACCACGCGCAAGACCCTGCTTTACGAACTGCTGACCCAGGTCACCACACAACCCGGCTGATCCACCGCACGCCCCCATGTCCGCCAACATCACCCCCTCCCTGCGCTCAGCCCTGGAACGCCTTCGCAATGGTGGAGCCGTCAATGGCATCCTCCTGGGCTGGAGACGACAGGTCCTCATCAACGCCCTGCCCTTTGAAGAATTCCGGGCTGAAAAGCTGCT
>JBIJBP010000260.1:0-2990 GCA_044345155.1 Prosthecobacter sp.
GTGGTGTTGCTGTGCAGGCGGTAGCGCTGCTCGACGCTGCCGCTTTTCACCCAGCCGGTGTGGACTCCGCGGGCGTAGTGGGTGCGGTCGTCGCGGACCATGACGCCCGCCTGGGCGTTCGCGCCTCCGTCGATGAGTGAAGTGACACGCGCAACGAGGGTGAAGTCACCGGTGACCTCGGTGCTGGGGAAGTGCGCCTCGTCGCTGCCGGTGGCGATGCCGGCGCCGCTGCCGGTCACGGTCCAGACATCGCCCGCCAGGGCCTCGCCCCCCTGGGCGTTGACAAAGCCGATGGTGCGGCCGCCGAGCGTGGTAAGCGGCGTGCCGTTCAGCGTGACATTGTCAAAGGTGGCCCTGGCCAGGGCGCCGTCGCTGGCGGCGGAGACGGCAAGGCCTGCGAAGACCTTCGGGGCAAAGGCGATGCTGGGCGTCGTGCTGAAGTTCGTCCAGTTCACGCCATCCCGGGAGAAGCCCTGCGTGAAGCCAGCGCCTTCACGAACCGTGCGAACCCAGGTGGGCAGGATGAGCGAGGTGTAGGCGGTGCTGAGCGTGGCGCTCCCGGCGGCGGCGGTGCGGTGCAGCGTGTAAAAGGAGCCGTTCGACACGCCTGTGCCGAGGGCGGAGGAATGAACCGCGTTGTTCGCAACGGAGGAGCGCAGCATGACGCCCGCCCGTGAACTGGTGGAGGCGCTGTTTCCGACGGCCGTGATGCGTGCGGTGACGATGCAGTCGGCCGAATTGTTCACCTCCAGGTAGATGTAGCGGAAGTTGTCCGTGGTGGTGTTCGAAAGGCCGTTGCCGGAATTGTTGAAGGTGTAGGTTCCTGCAGAGGAGGAGCTGCTGCCTGCTGCGGAGCCGATGTTCACCGCCGTCTCCGTGCCGGTGCCGCCGCCCGCCGAAAGGCCGGTGATGCTGAAGTTGTCGAGGGTGGCCGTGAACTGTGTGGTGGATCCCGGAGCGTAGGCGATGCCCGCCAGATAGCTCGCGGCGCCAAGGCCGGAGATCGTCACGCTGCCGCCACGCTGGGTCCAAATCTGTCCGTCATTGGACTGGAGGAAGGTCACGCTGTCACCGGACTTCACCAGGCGCACCCAGTACGGCATGGCACGGCTGGCGATGCTGACGCTCGCGCCGGTGCTCAGGGCGCTTGTCTGATATTCCACCGTCACCGGCCCCGGCTGCGCGGCGGAAAGGGAGACGGGAATGTTCACCGTGGTCACGTTTTCACTGCCTGCGGAGCTGGGCGCGTTGAAGCCGATGGTGGCTGTGACCGCGTCGTTGTCAGCGATGTACATCGTCGCTCCCGGACCGCGCGAATAGCTGCCGGGCGCAAGGTTGAAGACAAGAGTCTCGGTGCCTTCGAAAATGCTGTCATTGACGATGGAGACGGGCACGTCCACCCCCGTGGCGCCCGCCGGGATGGTCACGCTGGCGGGAGCCGTGTAATCCACGCCGCCGCCGGTCGCGCTGCCGCCATAGCTGCAGTTCACCGTCAGGGCCGAGGTGGTGCTGCCGAGCCGGGAGACATAGAACTTCACCGGCGACGTTGACGCTCCTTCCGCGATGCTGACCGCACCTGATGTGCCCACCTGGGTGTCGACGATCAGGGTGTTCGTGAAGTCATTGTCACGCAGCCAGGCGCTGGCTGTGGCGGAGCTTGAAAAAGTCTGGTAGTCCGCCGTGGCCGACAACATGACGGTGATGCTTTCAAAATCCTCCGGGTCAGTGTCGTTGACCGGCCAGCAGATGAGGTCAAGAAGCTGAGCATCCCGCGGAAGGGTGGCCGATGCCGTGGCCCCGGAGGCGTCCACCGACCTGGCCTCGCAGATCGTGCCGGAATCGCCGATGACCCAGACGTTGTCCGCGTTGGCGCCCGACAGGGCCTGGAAGGAGGGGTTGTTCGTCGTCACCCGGGAGGTGGACCAGGACGAGCCGCCGTTCAGGCTGCGCAGGAGCCAGCCGGAGGTGCCGCTGACCCAGACCTGGTTTGCATCGCCGCCCCAGACGCCGGTGAGGTCCGCCGTCACGCCTGAGCTCTGGGCCGACCAGGTGCTGCCATTTCCTTTCAAGATGACGCCCGCCGTGCCGACGGCCCACAGGTTGGTGGAGGACGTGCCCCAGACGGCGCGCAGGCTGCTCGCCGTGCCGGAGGTCTGCGCCGACCAGGCAGAGCCATTCCACTTCAGGATCGTTCCTGCATCACCCACAGCCCAGACATTGTTTGCATCACTGCCCCAGACGGCGTGCAGGGTGCTGGTGGTGCCGGAGGTCTGCGCCGACCAGGTCGTGCCGTCCGTGGAGCGGCGGATGGTGCCCGAATTGCCCACGACCCACACGCTGTTCGCATCACTTCCCCAGATGCCACGCAGCGCATTGGTCGTGCCGGAGGTCTGCGCCGACCAGGTCGTGCCATCCGTGGAACGACGGATGACGCCGCTGTCACCCACGGCCCACAGGCTGGTCGCACTGCTGCCCCAGATGCCACGCAGGTGGGTCGTGGTGCCTGAGGTGAGAGCCGTCCAGGACAGGCCGTCCCCTTTGCGGATGACACCGCTGTCGCCCACGGCCCAGAGGCTGGACAGGCCTGAGATCCAGAGAGAACGCAGGCTGGTGGTCACGCCGGAAACCTGCGCCCCCCAGGATGTGACCTTGTAGTCCGCAGCCTTGTCGGCCGTTCCATCGAGGGTGAACTGCAGCGACACCGTCGTGCCCGCCGGAAGGCCGCGCAGGGTGAGCCGGAAATTCGCGCTGCTGCCGTTGCCTTCGACGGCGTTCGCCGTGTTCACCATGTCGATATAGGCCTTGTCCCCCGGGTTGTCGTTGATGGTGACGGTCGCGTTGCTGCTGCCTCCGAGGATGTAGTTGGTGGCGTTCGCCCCCAGATGCAGCACGCAGCGCTCCACGCCCTCGCCCAGCGAATCAAAGCGCGGCACGATGGTCACGGACGCCGAGGTCTGGCCTGCGGGAATTTGAACCAGTCCTGGCATCCA
>JBIJBP010000053.1:0-31879 GCA_044345155.1 Prosthecobacter sp.
TGCCGTCCGGAGGCATTTCCAGGTCGGGGACGGCATGGTTCACCGCCTTGATCAGCAGGGATTCCTCCGGCTTGTGGGGGACGATGGCCGGCCCCTGGTCGCCACCGTGCAGGATGTAGGGAAGGTTGTCGAGCCGCAGGCCGCCCTTGTGCTTCTTTTCGCCATGGCATTCCTGGCAGCTCTGGACCAGGACCGGGCGGACCTTCGACTCAAAGAACTTCAGCGACTCTGCCGAGGGCGCGGCCAGGCCGGCCGATGCCGTGAAGAAAGGCAGGATGGCGGCGATGTGGCGGGAGAAGTGGGGAGGCGGCATTCGAGTCAGGGCAAAAGGTCTAGTACGAGGCGTCTGCCACACTCTTTTGGACGACAATCGGAAGGCTCAGGTTTGATAGCAATGCGAGTTATGTCGTGCCGCAGGTTTCGGCTCGACTCCTGTGTCCCGCCCGCCTTAAAAAGAGAGGTCTCATGAAAAAAGTTCCCTTCACCAGCCGCCGCCAGTTCATCGTCCGCTCCGCCGCCGCCATCGGCTTTCCAAGCATCGTTCCGGCCTCCGTCTTCGGACAGAACGCGCCTTCCAACAGGATCACCATGGCGGTGCTTGGCTGGGGCATGATGGGGCCGGGAAACACCCAGAAGTTCCTGCAGGAGTCAGACTGCCAGGTCGTGGCCGCATGTGACATCGACAAGAACAACCTGGCGAAGGCTCTGGGCGCCGTGAACGGCTATTACAAGAACCAGGACTGCAAGGGCTACCATGACTACCGCGAGGTCATGGCCCGCAAGGACATCGACACCGTCATGCTGGCGCTGCCGGACAACTGGCACGCGCTGACCTCCATCGAGGCGGCGAAAAACGGCAAGGACATCTATGGCGAAAAACCGCTGGCGAGGACCATCGCCGAGCAGCAGGCCATCGTGAAGGCGGTGCAGAAGCATGGCCGCATCTGGCAGACCGGCTCCTGGCAGCGCAGCGAGGACAACTTCCGCATTGGCGCCGAGATCGTGCGCAACGGCCTCATCGGCAGGCTGACGCGGGTCGAGGTGGGGCTGCCCGCCGGACACAACGACTTCGCCAAGACCGGCGACAGGCGCAGCGTCACGCCGCCACCAGCGGAGCTTGATTATGAAATGTGGATCGGGCCTGCGGCCATGCAGGACTACATTGAGTGCCGCGTTCACAAGAACTGGCGCTGGGACTACAACATCGGCGGCGGCCAGCTCCTGGACTGGATCGGTCATCACTGTGACATCGCGCACTGGGGCATGGACATGGACCGCAGCGGTCCGAACGAAGTGCTGCCCATCCAGGTGGACATGCCGCCGCGCACCGACATCTGGAACACGGCGACGAAGTACCGTGCCGAGGCCAGGTATGCGGGCGACATCACCATGGTCATCGCCGGAGGTCATGGCGACATCCAGATGGGCACGAAATGGATCGGCACGGAGGGCTGGGTTTATGTGAACCGCAACGGCGCCTACGACAGCTCCAATCCTGCGCTGAAGCAGGTCGTCAAGAAGCGCGAAGGCCTGAGCATTGTGGAGGCTGCGAAGGCGCCCAAGCTGGGTGATGATGTGATCAAGACGCGGCTTTACGCCACGCCGGGCCATCACCGGAACTTCCTGGACTGCGTGAAAAGCCGGCAGCCGACGGTGACGCCCGTGGAGACGGCGCACCGCAGCGCCACCCCGGGGCATCTGGCGCTCATTTCCTTCCTGGTGAACCGGCCGGTGAAGTGGGATCCTGTGAAGGAGGAGATCATCGGCGATGCCGAGGCCTCGAAGCTGCTTGGGCGCGAGTATCGCGGCCCCTGGAAGCTGGAGGTCTGACGCGCCCCGGCTTGATCAGCGTCTGCCGAGCTTGTTGTACTTCTCGACAAGCTCGTTGAACTCCCGGGTGAGGGTGTTGAGCTTTTCGATGGCGTCATCGCGCTCACCGGCAAGCTGCCGGAGCTGGGCGTTGGCCTTTTCAATGGCGCTGTTCTGGGCGCTGACGGTGTCGTTATGCTTTTTCAGCGCATCCGTGCCCTGCCCGGCGAGCTTCTTATAAGCATCCAGCTGATTCTCGGCCAGGATCGCCTTGTTCATCAGCACGGCGATGCTGAAGCCGCGGGCGGACTGGTCGTCGGTGAGGTTGCGCACCTCCTCCGTGAGGTCAAGCAGGCGCGCCTCGATCTCCTTGCGGATGCTGGTGAGGCGTTCGATCTCCTGGCCATACTGCTCGACCTTGGCCTCGGCTTCGACGCGCTTGTGGTTTTCCTCGGCCAGCGCGTCCTTGAGGGCGGCGATGTGGGCACGCAGCCGGAACTCGCGCTGCCATTGCACGACGCAGATGCCGCAGAGGCCCAGGGAGATGAGGACGAGCAGGACGAGTAGGGCGCGCTTCATTTCGCTGGAGCAGGTGCGGGGGAGGAAGCGGGGGCGCCGGGTGTGGCTGGCCGGACATTGAAGGCGACCTTGCTGAATCCGGCGCGGCGCACGGCGTCGAGCGCCCTGACCATGTCGGCATGTCTCGTTTCAGAGTCGCCGCTGATGTAGACGGGGGTCTCAGGCGCCTGGGCCCTGCGTGCGGCGAGCTTTTTTTCCAGGTCCGGCAGGCTGACGGGCTGGGTGTCGAGGTGCACATCACCGGAGGCGCTGACGCCAATATTGATCATGTCCGGCTTGAAGTCCGGCTGGCTGGCGGCGGCGACGGGCAGGTTGACCTTGATCGTCTGCTGCTTGGTCATGGTCAGGCTGACCATCATGAAGGAGGCCAGCAGGAAGAACATGACGTCGATCAGCGGGATGATTTCCAGCCGTGTCTTCTTATGCGGGATCGGTGAATGCAGTTTCACGTGTTCGTGTCGTGCTCAGTTGCCTTACTTCTTGTCCAGGCCGTGGCGGGCGGCGAGGATGAGCACGTTGTTGGCGGCGGCCTCAAGTTCAAACTGCAGCCTGGCGAGCCTGCTATGGAAGTAGTTCATGGGGATGAGGGTGGTGATGGCGATGCCCAGTCCGGCGGCGGTGGCGATGAGCGCCTCACCGATGCCGCCGGTGACCTTTTCCACCGCCAGTTCCGAGTCGCCGATGGAGCTGAAGGAGCCCATGATGCCGGTGACGGTGCCGAGCAGGCCGAGGAGAGGGCCCAGGGTGACGATGGTGTCCATGGCGTTGAGGAAGCGGCCGGCGCCCTGGAGTTCATGGCCGGCGGCGACTTCCAGCGCGCCCTGCATCGAGGTGTGGTGGTGGTTCAGGCCGTGGTGGACCATGCGGACCACGGGATCACTGCTGCCCTTGGAAAGGGTCACCGCACGCTGCTGGTCGCCCGCGTCCAGGGCGGCATAGGTTTCCTCCAGAAGCCTGGTCTTGCGGCCGATGCCGAGGCGCAGCCACCAGAAGATGCGCTCCAGGATCACGCAGACGGCCGCCACGCCCACCACCAGGATGGGATACATGATGGGGCCTCCTTTGACGATCAGTTCAACGACGGCATTGGCGAGGGGAAGCGTGGGAACGGGCATTGAGGGGAAGCTGGATTAACGGAGAACAAAGGTCAGCGGGGCGATGATGAGTCCGGGAGACCCGGCCGGTCCGCGGCCGTTGCGACGCACCCAGGAGGCGGCGAATTCGTCCAGGGCGGCGCTGCCGCTGCTGCTGGCGATGGAAACGCTTTCAGGGCGTCCTGACATGCCCACCTGGATGTTCAGCCTGACGGTGCCGCTGACACCCAAGGCCTTGAGCGAACTTGGGTAGCTGGGCCTGGGAATGACAAACCTGCCGCGTGATGCAGTCATGCCGGCTGTGCCGACGCCTCCGGATCCACCTGCCTGTGAACCGGTGCCACTTGTGGCACGGCCCGAGGCTGCTGTGGCCGTACTGCTGGTTCGGCGTGGAGCCGGCCTGTTCACGGGCTTGGGCTCAACAGGATCGACCGGACGCAGAGCTGTCTCAACCTTGGGGGCGGAGGGCACGACAAAGAGATCCTCCGTGACCAGGGCCTGCGTCAGCTCCGGCAGGTCCTGAACAGTTTCCACCACGTCCGGCATGGGTGGCACTTCGGTGACCTCGACGGTGGGTTCGACGACTTTCTCTGCAACGGAGGTGTCCTCGTTCTGCACGTCCGCCATCACGGCTGCCATGCCGGAAGCTTCACCAACCGCCGCTCCGGGAACGCCTGAAAGCAGGGATGGCATGCTGTCTTCAGGTTCAAACAGGCCCGCCACTCCGACCGCCAGAAAGCAGGCGGTGACCGCCACCAGCCAGGACAGTCCGAGGTGATCCTGAGCCGTTGACTCACGTCCTAAAACAGAGCCGGGGATCTTCACGGCAGAGACTCTGTCCTGTTTCACTTCCGGCATATGCAAACCGGAGGCAGGATTGGCGATCAGAGAAGTCTGGAACATGGCGGGGCTGGATAGAGAGCTGGATATTTGGCGCAATTCATGCCTTGGTCAATGGCTATTGAGACGCTGTTGCAGGTGAAAAAATTTCAGATCTCCTAGTTTTCAACGGTGAAATTCTCTGAAAATCAACGGGTTCCGCCCTCCTTGGACTCCACCAAGAAAAGAGCTGGCCAGGGCTCCTTGGGGCAATCCTGTTGGATCAAATGCCAATCAAGGCAGCCTGTTGAGCGTGTAGGCGCAGAGCCGATGCCAAAGGGGAAGCCCGTTCTGGGCGCTGACCTCGGGCAGTTCGAATTCATGGACATGGCCGGCGCGCAGGTTGCCGCAGTTCACGGTCAGGCTGAGGCCGTCGTCGGAGAGATGCCAGCCGCTGAGCTGAAGCGGCTGCGGATTGACCTCCGGACTGCCGTACTTGGCGGTCAGGGTGTAGGTGTAGCTTTGCGCCTTGGTTTTTGACCAGTCGGCGGTTTTCACCGGATGGGTGAAGGTGAACCGGAAGCCGCCAGGGATGGCTTCGAGCTTGTGGATTTCGAGCGGCACTTTTCCTGTCGGCACCAGCCGCTGGAGTCCGAAGGACCTGCTGCCGTAGCTGTTCCAGCCTCGGTTGGACTGGCCGACGATCATGGAGCCGTCAGGGAGGAAGTTAAGCGTCAGCACCGCGCTCTGCAGGCCGCTGACAAAAGGAAAGCATGCCCCCTGATATTCGCCGCCGACCTTTTCCAAGAACACACGGTTCACGCCTGAGAGCACGAATTCACCGATGAACATCTGCTTCTCAAACGGACCGAATTTGCCGCCCGTGAGGTCGCAGCGCAGGCCGGTGGTGCTCTGGCCGAACTTCACATAGGGCAGCCAGACGGCGGGCGGGCAGTAGCCGCGAATGCGGGTCACGGCCTCAGCCACGGTGAGGCCGTCCAGCATGCGTGCCGGTGGTTTGACCGGAGAATCCGGCCGTGTGGCGTCAACCAAGGATTCAGCATGGCCGAAGAAGGCCCCTTCGCGAATGTGCATGACCGGGCTGGTGGGCACCCAGTTGCCCTGCTGGTCGGTGCCGAAGATGTCTCCCTCGGCGTTCAAGCCGATGCCGCATGGGCTCCGGAAGCCGGCTGAAAACCCGGTGGCTGTGGTGCTGCCCTTGCGGGTGATGACGCTCCATCCGCGCCAGAGCGGATGCTTAGCCTCGTCGCCCGCGCCCGCCCAGGTCTTGCCCATCGAGCAGTTCAGGGTGTTGTGCATGTTGCCCTCGCGGTCAAAGACGGGGCCATAGGCATATTCGTGGTAGGCGCCGGAGACACCCCAGCCCTTGCTGGCGGTGTGGTATTCATCGGCGGTCCCATCCTTGTCGGTGTCGCGCAGACGGGTGACCTCGCTTCGCTGTGTCACATAAATGTCGCCGTCATGGACATCGAGGCCGAGGATTTCGTGCATGCCGCTGGCAAACAGATGATAGCCCAGGTTCTTGACGGTTGGCGGCTCGGCGGCCGGGTTTTGAATGAGCCAGACCTCGCCCTTGCGCAGCGACACCGCGAGGCTGCCGTCGGGAAGCATCGCCAGACCGCTGGCCTCGAAGTTGACGCCGGCGGGCGTTTCCAGTGTGACAGTGCGGTAGTAGTCGGACTGCTCCTGGGCGTGGAGCATGAGGCCCGTGCCGGCGGTGATCAGGAATCCTAGAAATGCCTTTACCATGAGATGGCCTCCTTCGTTGTCTTGCCGTTGATGGTCACGATGCGCTCGAAGCCGCCGCCGGAGGGCCGCAGCGTGTCCTCCACGGGCTGTCCATCCAGCGTGTAGAGCATCGTGGGCACGCCGTCGCCGCCGATCCGGTAGCCTTGAAACTCACGCGTTCCGGAGGCGGAAGGCAGTTCCTTCACGTCGGTGCCGAGAGGCTTGATGGGTGGCATCTCGCGGCTCTGCCAGTTGCTCATGGCATCCAGGAAACGTCCCTTCCAGACGATGGCCCAGCGGACCTGGACGGAGTCGAAGGCGGCGTTCACTCCGGCGGGGAAGCCGACGCCGATGGCATGGGTGCCGGCTCCTTCGATGAAGCTGCGGAAGACAGCGGGCCTGCCGTTCTTCGCCGGCTTGATCTCAAAGTCTTCATTGGAGATGAGCCCGTCAGGCAGCGGCTGGCCCTCAAGCTCCTTGAGGTAGGTCCAGATGGACTCGATGTCCTTGTCGGCGGTTTTGCGGCCGATGAACATGGGCGGCATCATGGTGCCGGGCTGGGTGGCCTGGGGGTTGAGGAGCAGCTCCTTGAAATACTCGGGCTGAAGGCGCTCGACGGTGTGGGTGAGACGGATGACCGGCGGGCCGAGTGACTTGCGGTCCTTGAGGCCATGGCAGCCGACGCAGGCCAGGCCCGTCATGCCGACAAGCTTGCGGCCGAGTTCGGCTCGATGATGCTTCTCCAGGCCGCTGACGTCGATCTTCACCGGTGGTTCGCGCCGGTCCGCCTCAGGCAGCAGGTCGAGCAGCATGACTGTCTGATCCCTGCCGAAGTCCGGCATCCGGGCGTCCATGTAGGGCCGTACTCCGCCGCCTTCGCCGAACAAAATCTTCTCCAACCAGCTGCGGGTGAGCTTGCGTCCGGCGGCGTCGAGGTTCGGCGGCAGGTGGGCGAGCTCGCCCAGGGATTCAGCGCTGCCGTCGTTGCTGGTGAAATACTGGGCGCGGGGGTCCTCCGAGCCGCCCTTGCCGTTGCGGTCATGGCAGGCGTAGCAGTTCAGGCGCGTCATCTGCCAGTCCACCTTCTGGAGGGCGCTGAGCGCGGGCGGGCCGCCTTTCTTGACCGCTGAGATGGCCAGCTTCAGGGCGCGCTTTTGCAGGTCGTTCAGGTCATAGCGCGGGATGCCGGTGGGCTGGGATGCGGAGAGGCAGCCCTTGTCGGTGTTCAGGGACACCAGCACAGGATGGGAGCGCCCTTCCATCCGGGTTTCGCTCACGTGGCAGTGGGTGCAGCCCATGGCCTGGAAGGTCTGCCGGCCTTTTTCAACACCCTGCGGCGGTATCTTCAACGCGGCGCGTTCGACCGCCTTTTCCGGCTGGCGGCCCACATGCAGATAGGCTGCGATGTCAGCTGCCTCCTGGTCGCTCAGATGCAGGCCGGGCATCCGTCCGGAGGGTCGGTAGTGCAGCGGATTTTGCAGGAAGTGCGCCAGCGAGTCGATGTCGTAGACATCGGCGAAGGCGATGGGCACCGAGGCGTTGCCGGGTTTTTCGACATCCATGGCCGCCGGAACCTTGGCCGGGCGGAAGTCGCTGCCGGGTTCGTGGCAGGCCACGCAACCCACCTTGTGATAAAGCTCCTTGCCATGGGCGCCGTCACCGGCGGGCATTTTTGGGGGCTCCTGCTTCAGTGACGAAAGGTACTCCACCAGCGCCTCCACCCTGGCGGCATCACCTTCCTCTCCAGAAAACAGTCCGGGCATCTGGGTGCCTTTTTTCCGGAACTGCGGGCTGCGGATGAAGAGCCAGAGCTGGTCCTGGTCCAGCCGGGAGCCGACCCCGGCGAGGTTGGGGCCGGGCTTGGGGGCAAGGCGTTCCCGCCAGGCTTCGGGGGCGGCATGGCAGGCGGTGCAGTTCAGCTCCGCCAGCAGCAGGTGCCCGCCTTCCACCACATGCTCGTCCGGATCTTCGGGCAGGTTGAACTGGTCGAATGTGAAGACGTAGGGATGGTTGATCGGTTCGGCCTGAAGGGGATGCGCGGTGAGCGGCGAGGCGAGAAGCAAATGACCAATGACCAGCAGCCCATGACCAAGGAATGACCAAGCACGAAGTTTCAATGAGCACATCGAATGCTGTTTCGGTTTGGTTTCGAGCACTGAGACTTCCCTGGTCATGGTGAGTTGGAGCTTGTCATTTTAGACGCCCATCTTCTTCCGCTCCACATCAAGCGCGGCAATCCAAGGACCCACGAAGTGACCGCTGTCATGGTAGGTGCGGCCGGAATACATGTGCTGGTCGATGACGCACGGTTCATTGACGTAGATGCCGCCGCAGATCTCGAGGTCGAACTTGCACTTCGCCACCGTGGCCATGCGAAGGCCCTTGACGATGTCGGCGCGTGCGGGGATCTCCACACCGTGGCAGACGCTGGCGCAGGGCTTCTTGTTCTCCCAGAACCAGCGGGTGATGCGCAGCAGGTCCTGGTCCTCGCGGATGTATTCCGGCGCACGGCCGCCGCTGAAGAAGATGCCGACGTACTCCTCGGGCTTGATGTCCTTGAAGGCGATGTCGGCGTCGATGCTGTAACCCTCCCATTCCTTGGTGATGGTCCAGCCGGGCTTCACTTCGTGCAGCACCATCTGGTACTTCCGCTTTTCCGGCGCGGCGACGACGGGCTTGTAGCCGCCTTCGATCAGGCGGTAGAAGGGATACAGGGTGTCAACGGTCTCGGTGGCGTCACCGACGATGAGGAGGACTTTGGCTTCAGGCATGGTGGATCGGGGTGGGTGGAGTTGGGGTTGTTTGTCAGGAAAGCAAAATCAGAGGCTGGCGACAAGCGCGTCGAGATGATCCCTGCCGCGGATGATCTCGGCGGTGGATTCGGCCAGGGTCGGCATGATGGGGATGCCGCGTGGCGTGGGGTGCATGAAGACCTCGGTGGGGCCGGTGAAGTTCACGTCCTTGAGGGCGGCGAGCAGGGGCTTCCAGTCGAGTTTCCCACGGCCCGGCATCTGCTGAAGCTCCTCGTCCTTGGGCATTGGCCTGGTGCAGCCCATGCCGTGCTCCCAGGCATAGAAGAGGGTCATCTTGCGGTCGATGTACCGGATGAGGCCGGCTAGAAGGCCGGGGTCCTGCGGCAGATGGTAGGGGGCCAGGGCGATGCCGATGCCTGCGATGCCGCGGATTTCATCCGCCAGCCAGCGCAGGGAGTCGGGCGTGTCGATGAGGTTGTTGACGTGGTTTTCGATGCCGATGACCACGCCGTTTTCGGCAGCAAGCGCGGCGTGGGGTTTCATCTTTTCCACAAAGCCCTTCACGTTGGCCTTGAGCTGGTCCGGGGTGATGTTCTTCCATTCACCTGAACCGCCTGTGACGATGAAGCTGCCTCCTAGCTGCTTCACCAGCCGGATTTCCTCCGTGAGCTTGAATGGGCCCAGGTCGTAGCGCGTCGTGCCGCCGAAGCCGATGGCGTTTTCCTTGAGCATCGCGCTGAACCTGTCGAGGCCGAGGATGTCGAGCTCCTCGCGCTGCGTGCCGTGTTTTTTCGGCCAGAGCTCGATGGCGGTGGCGCCGGTCTTCCGCACCTCGGGCAGAATTTCCGACAGGGGCAGGCTGCCATACATGCTGGAGGCCAGCATGTAGTTCAGCTTCCATGGAGATTCTGCGGCGCAGGCTGGTGCTGCGGCGAGTGCGGTCAGGGATTGAAGAAGCTGGCGGCGGTTCATGGGTCTATTCAAACGCCATCCAGCGCCGGCCTTCATTCAGCAATCACCGGGGATGTTTTCAGGTTTTGCGGCAGTCGTTCAGGGTGCCTTCAGCTTGTCGATCAGGAACGCGGCGTTGCCCTGGTGCTTCACGTCCGGTGCGCCTGGGTAGAAGACCTCGCATTCGACTCCAAGGCTGCGGCAGTGCTCCTGGAGCTTGGTGCCGTAGTTGACGGTGTGTGTGGGATCCTTCTGCGGCTGGCCGATGGCGGGCTGGTCCTTGTAGTAGAGGAAAACGGGAGGGTCATCGCGGCTGACGAGCGCATAAGGTGAATACATCCGAATCCATTTCAGCACCGACTCGCGCTTCTCAAGGAACTCGGCAAAGCGGGTGTCGCGCGACTTGAGGTCGTTCGGGTCCATGAAGCCGAAGGCGTGGCCGCCGTAACGGCTGTTAGGTGTCCATTCCTTGAGCTGCGCGGGGTCGAGCGAGGTCTGGGCCCCGCTGACAGCGGCGCACCAGAGGCGGGTGGACTCGCGGGCGACAGGATCCGCGCTGTCTGGGTCGGCCATGTCGTCGTGGAAGGCGAGGTAGAGGCTTGAGCAGGCTCCGGCGGAGCCGCCGCAGGCACCGATGCGTTTCTTGTCGAGGTTCCATTCGGCGGCCTTGCTGCGCACAAATTGAAGCGCCCTGGCGGCATCCTCCAGAGGCCATTTCACCGGCGGCATCACGCCGGCCAGCTGGGCCTGCCAGGAGTAGCGGTAGTTGATGGAGACGACCGAGATGCCGGCGGCGAGGCAGGCGGAAAGCTCGGCTGGATTGGCCTTGTCCCCGGTCACCCAGCCGCCGCCATGGATGAAGAACAGCAGCGGTGTGGGCTTCACGGACTCCGCCTTGTAGAAGTCGAGCACCTGGCGTTCATGCGTGCCGTAGGCCACGTTGGCCGCAGTCGGTGTTCGAAGGGCTTTGGGAATGCGTTTGGACGGGGCCTCTGGCGAAGCGGTCTGTGCAAAAGCAGACTGGGCGCAGATCAGGGTCAGCAGGATTTGAAGCGGGCGTGTCATGATGGGGAGGATGAAATCAATCAGTTCTTCGTCTTTCTGGCAGCCTTCTTTTTGCCTGGCTTCGAGTTCACCAGAGGCCAGTCCGGTGAATCGGTTCGCAGGGTCTTCATAAGGTCCGTGGCGCGAGCGACGAGGTCGGGATGAGAAGCCGCGACGTCGATGGATTCGGCGGCATCCTTGCCGAGGTCGTAAAGTTCGACAGCTTTCGAGGGGCCGTTGCGCACGGCCTTCCAGTTGCCGAAGCGCACGGCCTGAAGGGAGGCGCCTTCATGAAGCTCCCAGTAGAAGGCTTCACGGGCGGGTGCTTCGCCGCCCTTGAGCAGGGAGACCATGGAGAGGCCGTCATGAGCCGAGCTGACCTTGGTTCCGGCAAGTTCGGCGGCCGTGGGCAGGAAATCCCAGAAGGCCCAGGGCTGCTCGCAGACTCGGCCTGCAGGAATCTGGCCCGGCCAGCGGGCGATTCCAGCCTGGCGCAGGCCACCTTCGTAGAGGCTGCGCTTGTAGCCGCGAAGCCTGCCGCCCATGGACTGGTCGAAGAGCTTTCCGACTTCGGACTTGGGATCAAAGGAGGCACCGTTGTCACCGGCGAAAAGGACCAGGGTGTTGTCGTCGATTTTCAGTTCCTTGAGGAGGTCGAGCAGCCTGCCGACATCGCTGTCGAGGCGGGTGACCATGGCGGCATAGGTCTTCTGCAGATCCGTCCATGGCTTGTCCTTGTAGAGGCCAAGATCGTCGATCTCAAACTTGCCATGAGGCAGTGTGATGGCGTGGTAGAGGAAGAAAGGGCCTGATGCCTGTGAGCGCACCCAGTCCAGCGTGTCGCGCCCGATCAGGTCCATCGCGTAGGTTTTGCCGTCGAGCTCGACGCGCCTGTCGTTGTTCCAGAGGTAGGCGGGGAAGTAGCTGTGAGCGTGGCGCTGGCAGTTGTAGCCGTAGAAGTGATCGAAGCCGAGATTCAGGGGGCTGCCGCTGGTTTCAAACATGCCCATGCCCCACTTGCCGGTGCAGGCGGTGGCATAACCCGCCTTTTTGAGCACCTGGGCCACGGTGACCGTGCCCTCCGGCAGCGGCTTCTGGCCCTCTGGCTGAACCTCGCGGTTGGCCCGGATGGGGCAGTGGCCCATGTGCAGGCCCGTCATCAGTGACGAGCGTGATGGGGCGCAGACGCTGGTGCCGGAATAGAACTGCGGGAACATCGTGCCCTCCCTGGCCATCCGGTCGAGGTTGGGCGTCTGGATGAGCTTCTGACCGTAGCAGCCGAGGTCGCCCTGGGCGAGGTCGTCGCAGAGGATGAAGATGATGTTAGGCCGGTCCGAGGCGACGACGGCGGAGAGGCCGAGAAGGTAGGCGGACAGGAGGCCGGGAAGTGTCTTGAAGAGCATGGTCGGCAGGAGTGAACGTGCCTCTGCCGCTGATCTGGCATCCGCTTTTTTGGAACAAGCCGACGGACTGCAAGCGTTGGTTTGCCGCCATGAAGACCTTCACCCTTCTGTTCTGCCTCGCAGCCTCCGCCTCCATGCCCGCCCAGGAATCCCTGCGATCGGCGCTCACCTTTCATGCCTCGTTCGACTCCGGGCTGGATGCCGACTTCAGCCTTGGAGACAAGGCCTGCCTGGTGAAGAAGGGAGGCGCACTGGTTTCCTGCCTCCCCAATGATGAGGTGAAGCTGGATGCCGGAGGCAGGTTTGGCGGCTGTGTGTTTTATCCGAAGAAGGGCGTGACGCGGCCGCAGTTCAGCGGCGTGGACGTGCTTGGCTACAATGACCGTGACTGGAGCGCCACGGTTTCTGTGTGGCTTCGGCTCACTCCTGACGAGGACCTGGAGCCGGGCTACTGCGACCCCGTTCAGATCGTCGGCGATGACGGCAAGAAGGGCTTCATCTTCCTCGAATGGTCCAAGAACGAGACGCCGCGTTTTTTTCGTTATGCCATCCGGCCGCTGGTGGAGATCTGGAACCCCGGCAACGTGCAGTGGGATGAGATTCCGTTTGAAAAGCGTCCCATGGTCCAGCTGTCGAAGGTGCCTTTTTCCCGCGATGCCTGGACGCATGTGGCCTTCACGCTTTCCGATGTGAACAACAGCCAGAAGAAGCCGTCGGGAACGCTTTACATCAACGGCAGCCGAAAAGGTTCCATTGAGGGATGGGACCTTCGTTTTGGCTGGAAGCCGGAATCGGTGGCGCTGGTGCTCGGGGCTTCGTTCGTGGGCAGGCAGGACGACCTTGCCGTCTTCAACCGTGCCCTGGGCGATGCGGAGGTTAACCAGCTGTATAACCTGGAGGGCGGTGTGGGCGGCCTGCGGAAATAAGCGGTGGCTCAGTCGATCCTCACGGCGGCGCAGACCATCTCAAGCACGCGCCAGAGACCGTTGTTGCCCTGGAGGCTGCCTTCGTTGAAGCCGGTGCCGGGCGTGGGCTGCCAGCTGCTGCGGTCGCTGGTGGGCGGCGGCTGCGGGATGCGGGTCAGCTTTTCATCATACTGGCCGTCCTTGCCGCCGAGCTTGTAGATCACCAGGTCCAGCGAGGGCACGACGTAGAGGCAGAAGCCGCCTGCACCGCTCTTCCAGAAGGCGTCTTTTGGCGCCCCGGCGACATGGCCGTCAGCGTTGTGCTCCCATTGCAGGCTGAAGGGGCAGTGCGGGTTGTAAGGCAGCCAGGTCTGGCATTTGCGGATGTAGTCGGCGGGCACGAGCTGGCGGTCCTGCCATTTTCCTCCCCGGGCCAGGCAGTAGCCGAAGCGCATGACGTCGGTGGCATGAAGGGCCGTGCTGCCCGCGCCATTGGCATGCTTCATCACCACGTCACCGCGGTAGATGCAGTAATTCCAGGCACCCCATCCCTGGGGTTTGGCGAGACGCTCGTGAATGTAGTCCTTGAGCTCCATGCCGCTGACGTTGCGCAGCACGATGCTGGCGATGTGCGGGGAGGGGGAGGAGTAGGAGTAGCCCGCTCCGGGCTCGCACCAGAGCGGCACGCGCAGAGAGGACTCGTCGATCTCGCGCACATCCTGGCCTTTGACCGGTTTCAGGGGCTGGGGCTTGCCCAGGACCATGCCGCTCGGGGTCTGGCCCTCGCCCCAGTAGCCGCCGGTCATGCAGAGGAGCTGGCCGAGCGTGATCTTCGCCTTGCGCGGATCATCCAGGGGCAGCGCCTGGGGAAGATACTTTTCGTTAAACACCGGCGTGTCCAGGCCCTGGGGGATCTTGTCCTTGAACTCTTCAAGCATGATGCCGCAGGCGATGCTGCAGAAGCCCTTGCCGGTGGAGGCCATGTCGGGGTTGGCGTTGCGGCTGGCCTTGCCGAAGTATTTTTCATACACCAGCCAGCCCTTGCGCACGACGACCAGGCCGCCGTTGGCCGTGGTTTTTTCCGTGACGGTGTAGGCGGGATCGAGTTTTACGAGATCCATGCCTGCCTTCGCCTTCATTTCGGAGGCAGTCTTCGCTTCGCGCCAGCCGCCCTCGCTGTCAGGCGGGGGAAAGTAGGGGGAGTCGGCGGCCTGCAGGCCGAGGGTTGCGAGACAGGTGAGGAGGATGGCTCGATGAAACATGGTGAATGGAGTAGAGCCGCGCAGGCCTTGCACGCAACAGGCACTGATGAACAATGAAACAGGGAGGGCTGGCAGAAACCTGCGTGAATTTACCGCCAGGGGCCGTTAGGATTTCACGACTTTCATCCCATGCTTCTTGCCGAACTCACCTGGCCTGATGTGGCCGCCCTGGACCGGAACACGCCCGTTGTTTTTCCGGTCGCCGCCCTGGAGCAGCACGGCAGGCACATGCCGGTCTTCACCGACTCGATGCTGATGGGCGAGATTGCGCGCCGCGCGGAGCTGGAGATGAGGGGTGAGGTGCTGTTCGCGCCGCTGCAATGGCTCGGGAACTCGCATCATCACCTGGACTTTCCCGGCACGCTTTCCGCCGAACCAAGAGTTTATCTGGATCTGCTCTGCGGCCTGCTGGAGAACTTCATCGCCCACGGCTTCCGACGGCTGGTCATCCTCAACGGCCACGGCGGCAACGACGTGCCCGGGAAGCAGGCCGTGTTTGAGGTGCGCCAGAGGCATCGTTCGCGGAGCGACCTCCTTCTGCTTTTCGCGACCTACTGGAATCTCGTGGCGGATGCTTCAAAGGCACATCCGGGCCTTCAGCAGCAGGTCATGGGGCATGCCTGCGAATGGGAGACCTCCATGGTGCTGCGGCTGAATCCCGGGCTGGTCAAAGGTCATGCCAGCGTCGGTGATGTGCCTTTTGGAAACCCCTTTGAGCCCGCCTCACGCGGCTGGATCATGACCGACCGCAGCCAGCCTGGTCATGTGGGAGATCCCACGCATGCCAGCGCTGAAAAGGGCGAGGCCCTGTTTCAAGCCTTCACCACCGGAACGGTGTCGATGCTGCGCCGGGTGATTGACTGGGATGGAGCAAGCTGGGAGGGATGAAATGCATGAGGATTTCGTCATTCTTCAAAGGGGCGGGCGTCACGATTTTTCTGTTGGTGGTCGGCGCGGTCATTCTGCTGAAGCTTGCAGGGCCTGTCATCGGGGGTGTGCGTTATTCGAACAACCCTGCGGATCTGCGCACACTGGACCAAATCAGGGGCGACTGCATGCCAGTCATGTCCGCCCTTGAAGCCTACCATTCAAAAAAGGGTGTTTATCCGCGTGATTTGAGCCAGCTGAATCATTCCTTCCAGGTGCTGGCCGCCAACGCCATCCTGCTTGAGGATCATCCCGTCTACTACCATTCAGAGTCCGGCGTTGTGTTCAGCCTTTACATCAAGGTCAGCTGGGATGCCGGGCTTCGCTACCATTCGGGAGAAGGGGAGTGGGCGTATGATCCCGGCGATGGCTCTGAAGGATTCCTGTTAACCCAATCTCCATGAACACATCCGCACGCACCTCATCCTGGAAATGGTGGATCACCGGCCTGCTGCTGCTGGCGACGACGATCAACTACATGGACCGAGTCACCCTGGCGAACGCCTCGGTGCGGGTGACCCGGGAGTTCGGACTGAGCGAGCAGCAGTATGGCAGCCTGGAGCTTGCCTTTGGATGGGCCTTTGCGGCCGGATCTCTGGTCTTCGGATTCCTGGCGGACCGGTTCAGGATCTACTGGCTGTATCCCTGCGTGCTGGCGGGCTGGTCGGTGATGGGCATGATTTCAGGATGGACGGGCAGTTACATGGAGCTGCTGGTCTGCCGCACCCTGCTGGGTTTTTTTGAAGCCGGTCACTGGCCCTGCGCGCTGAAGACGACGTTTGCAGTGCTGAACGAAAAGGATCGTACGATGGGAAACAGCGTGCTGCAGAGCGGGGCGTCGATCGGTGCGATCATCACGCCGCAGGTGATGAAGATGCTCATGACGGAGGAACTGGGCTCCTGGCGCTCGGCCTTTGTCGTGGTGGGCGCCTTCGGGCTGGCCTGGGTGGCGGTGTGGTTTGTGATGATGCGGAACAGCGGCATCGACCAGGCACCGAGGCGGGCCTCCGACGGGCCGCGTGTTCCGCTGCTTGAGATCCTGCTGAGCCGCAGCTTCTGGGCGCTGGCGCTGCTGATCACAGGAACCCAGACCGTCTGGCACATCTACCGGGTGTGGATGATGAAGTTCCTGCAGACCGGTCGCGGCTACACGGAGGCGGTGGCGCTGGACTTCCAGTCCGCCTACTACATCTCCACGGATGTCGGCTGCTTTCTCGCGGGCGTGATCTCGCTCTGGCTGGTGCGCAGGAAGGGCTTCAGCGCCCATGATTCCCGGCGCTGGGTCTATGCGGGGGCCTGCCTGCTCACCTCGCTGAGCCTGCTGATTCCATGGCTGGACAAGGGCTGGGGGCTGCTGGGCGTACTGCTGATCATCGGCGCCGGTGCGCTGGCGCTGTTTCCCTGCTACTACAGCTTTGTGCAGGAGCTGTCGGCCCACCATGTCGGCAGGCTGACCGGCCTGCTCAGCATGTGGGTGTGGGCGGTCACCTCGCCGTTGCATCAATTGTTCGGCTGGATCGCCGACACCACGAAGTCCTATGACCAGGGGCTGGTCATCGCCGGGCTTGCCCCCTGGCTTGGCGTGATCGCCATGAGATGGCTCTGGGTGAAAAGGGCTCCGGAAGAGGCCTGAACCTGCAAGATGCACGGGGCGCCCGGCGACTTTTCATGACCTGCCATGAAAATGCTGCCGCCTCTCTGCCTTGTCGTTCTTCTCGCCGCGGCCTTTGCCGCTGACAAGCCCGCGGCACGCTGGCGCGCGGGGGCCGCCAGTGCGAAGATCACGCCCGAAGGCTCCATGTGGATGGCGGGCTATGCCTCGCGCAACAAGCCTTCGGAGGGCGTTGAGCTGGACCTGTTCGCCAAGGCTCTGGTGATCGAGGACAGGGATGGCGGACGCCTTGCGCTGATCACCATGGACCTCATCGGCGTGCCGAGGAACGTCAGGCTGCACGTGGCCGAGCAGGTGCAGAAGAGGTTCGGCATCGCCCCGGAACGGCTCGCCATCAACGCCAGCCATACCCACAGCGGGCCTGAGCTGCGCACCAGCAGCGTGCACGGCACGGATGATCCCGCCCAGCGCGAGGAGGAGGCCGCCGCCTACACGGACCGGCTTCAGGAGACGCTGGTCGGGCTGGTGGGCGAAGCCTTGAAGAAGTCCGTGCCGGCGGAACTGCATCATGGCAGGGCACGCTGCGGCTTCGCGATGAACCGCCGCACCCCGGACGGCAAGGGCGGCTGGAGCAACTTCCCCAATCCGGACGGCCCCGTGGATCACAGCGTGCCTGTGTTGAAGGCCGCCGATGCCGAGGGCGGAGAGATTGCCGTTGTTTTTGGTTATGCCTGCCATTGCACCACGCTGGGCCACCAGAAGTTCAGCGGCGATTACGCGGGTTATGCGCAGCAGGCCCTGGAGAAGGCGCACCCGGGAGCCACGGCGATGTTCATGAACGGCTGCAGCGGCGACCAGAACCCCTATCCGCGAAGAACCGAGGAACTGGCCGAGACGCATGGAAAAAGCCTCGCCACCGCCGTCGAGGCCGCGCTCACCACCCACCTGCTGCCGCTGACCGGCGGCATTCGTGCGGCATTCCGTGAAATTCCGCTGGCCTATGACATTCCACCCACGCGCGAGCAGCTGCTTGAGACTCAGAAGTCAGCCACGGCCAGCACTCTGGACAAGGCCCATGCCGGACGTGTGCTGGCCCGGCTGGATCGCGAGGGCGGGCTGCCGAAGGAGTATCCCTATCCCGTGCAGGTGATCCGTCTGGGCGACCAGCTCACCTGGGTCACGCTGGGCGGCGAGGTCGTGGTGGACTACGCCCTGCGTTTGAAGGCCGAGATCAAGGATCCCGCCGTCTGGGTGAGTGCCTACACCAACGACGTGCCGAGCTACATTCCCAGCTTCCGGGTCTGGAAGGAGGGCGGTTATGAAGGGGGCGACGCCATGAAGTGGGGCACGCACCCGACGCGATGGAGCAGCCGCACGGAGGAGCACATCGTCGGGACCGTGCATGAGCTGCGGAAGGCCCTGGAATGAGGCCTTCGGGGTTCCATCCTGGCACTGTGACGGGACTGGCCGTAATAACCAACGGTATGTTTATGATTCGCCCGCTCCTTCCCATGCTGCTGGCTCAGGCCTGGCTGCTCCCCCTCGCCGCGACGTCGCCGAACGTCATCCTGATCAACTGCGACGACCTGGGCTACGGTGACCTGGCCTGCTACGGGGCGAAGGACATCCGCACGCCGAACCTGGACAGGATGGCGGCCGATGGCACGCGTTTCACCGACTTCAGCGTGACGTCCGCCCTGTGTACGCCCTCCCGTGCCGCCTTGATGACGGGCAAGTATCCCGGGCGTGTGGGGCTCGCCACCGGCGTGCTGCGACCGGATGCCCGCAACGGCCTGGCAGGTGCGGAGACCACCATGGCGGAGGTCTTCAAGAGCGCCGGTCATGCGACGGGCTGCATCGGCAAGTGGCACCTCGGCTTCGTCAAGGGCATGCGCCCGATGGACCAGGGGTTCGACAGCTATTATGGAGTGCTGCATAACCTCGATCATTTCGAGACGGACCTTTTCAAGGGAGAGGGGGGCATGCCGGTGCTGCGCGGGGAATCGGTGGAAAGGCGTCCGGCCGTGCCTGCGGAGATGACCGGCTTGTACACCGACGAGGCGCTGAAGTTCATCGAGTCAAATCGTGACCGGCCCTTCTTTCTCTATGTCGGCCATGCCATGCCGCATCTGCCGTTTGATGCATCGCCCAAGTTCAAGGGCAGGTCCGCACGCGGGCTCTACGGTGATGTGGTCGAGGAGCTGGATGACAGCACCGGACGCATCCTGGAAAGGCTGCGTTCGCTCGGGCTGGCCGAAAACACGCTCGTCCTGTTCACCAGCGACAACGGGCCGGAGCGCAAGACGCCGGGCACGGCGGCACCTCTCAGCGGTGGCAAGCACACCGTATTTGAAGGCGGCCTGAGGGTGCCCTGCATCGCCTGGTGGCCCGGGCACGTTCCAGCCGGACGCGTATGCCGGGAGATGCTGACGACCCTGGACCTGCTGCCGAGCTTTGCGCGTCTCTGCCAGGTGCCCTCGCCGCCAGGCCTCGACGGCCTTGACCAGCTTGGCCTGCTGCTTGACGCCGGCGCCCGCTCCCGCAGAACCACGCTGTTCTCCCTGTATGGCTACAAGGAGAGACGCCTCGAGTCCATGCGCGAAGGGCGCTGGAAGCTGCACCTGCTGCCTAACCAGATGCTCTTTGACCTCCAGGCTGATCCGGGCGAGACCCAGGATGTGTCCGGCGGTCATCCCGGGGAGGTCGCACGGCTGACGGAAGCCGCAGCCCTGATCCGCCGGGAAACCATGGGAGGCCTTTGATTTTTGGCACTCCGGCTGTCGGATGCGGGAAACAGTCCAGGCATGTCAGAAAACACCACCGGCACCGAAAATTTCATCCTGCTGCTGTCCAGGCATCAGGAGGCCTTGTTTCGCTACATCTTCAGCCTGGTGCCCTGTGAGGCGGACGCCCGTGACATCCTGCAGGAGACCAGCCTGGCCCTGTTCCGCAAGCTCGACCAGTATGACACCGGCCGTCCCTTCCTGCCCTGGGCCTACCGTTTCGCCTATCTTCAAGTGCAGAAGCACCGCGAGAAGTCGGCAAGGTCACGTCTTTTGTTCAGCGAGGATGTCATGGAGCTGCTGGTGCGTGATCGCATCCCCATCGAGCCGCAGCTCGACGAGCGGCTGCGTCTGCTCGACGGCTGCCTTGCCCTGCTGAGCGCTGGGGAGAAGGAGCTGGTCACCTGCCGTTATGCCCTGCGCCAGGGGGCCGAGGAGATGATGAGCCGTTTTGCCATGAGCCGTCGCACCCTGTTCAGGAACCTGGAGATGCTTCGGCAGCGCCTGCATGAATGCGTCACAAGCCGTCTTCAATCGGAAGGACTGTCATGAAGCTGGAATCTCTCATCCATGCACGGCTTGACGGCGAGATCACGCCGGAGCAGCACGCTGAACTGGAGAACCTGCTGCGTGGAGACTGGCAGGCGCGCCGCCTTTACCTCGAGCTTGCCGACCAGCATGCGAGGATGCTTCAGCAGCCGGAGGTTTCCACCGGGCGCCTTGTTTCACCGGTTGCCTCCGGCCGCATCGGAAGGCGCTGGCGTCAGGGAGTCACCCTGGCCGCAGCCGCCGCAGCAGTGGTTGCGCTGGCGCCGGTCCTTTGGGATGAAGGAGTGGGAACAGCGGAGCCGACCTCCAACGGCGTGGCCATGCTGAGCCAGACCTATGAGGCGGAATTTGACAAGGGCGGCCTGCGTGGTGGTGACAGCCTGGCTCCTGGCAGGCTGCATCTTGCGAAGGGGCTGGCACAGGTTGAGTTCTTCAGCGGTGCGACGGTGTTGATGGAGCGCGATTCGGAGATCCAGGTGATCTCCGCCTGGGAGGCACGCTGCCTCAAGGGCAGGGTGCGTGTGCATGTGCCGCCTGCGGCCAAGGGGTTTCTCATGCATGCCCCCGGGATGAAGCTGGAGGATCTTGGAACTGAGTTCGCCCTCAACGTGCAGGGGGGCGAAAGCGCGGTGCAGGTGGTGGAGGGAGAGGTCATCGCCCACACGGAAAAGCCGCCCGTGAGCCTGAAGCAGGGGATGAGGCTGGGCAGGACAGATGCGCCCTTCCTGGCCGCAGGCGAGCTTCAGGCCTTGATGAAACAGCAGGAAACGCGGCGTCATGAGGCATGGCAGCACTGGTTCAAGCAGGCGCGCCGAGATGCCCGCCTGATCGCCTGCTACGACTTCTCCTCCCGTGAAGACGGGGGCTGGGACAGAAGGGTGCCCAACCTCGCAGAGCACGGTGCTGTGAGGAGTGATGGAGGCGCGGTCGGCGCGCGCTGGACGCAGGGCCGCTGGCCGGGCAAGGGGGCGCTGGAGTTCAAACGGCCCGGCGACCGTGTCCGCCTTCATCTCAACGGCACCTGCTCCGCGCTGACGATGGCCTGCTGGGTGAAGGTGGACAGCGTGGACAAGAAGTACAACTCCCTGCTGCTCACCGACGGCTATGACGACGGCGAGCCGCACTGGCAGATCCATGAGGACGGAAGCCTCATGTTCTCCATCGCCTACCGGCCTGCGGCGAAGCCCGGCAAGTTCAACCAAATGTATTTCAGCCGTCCCGTGTTCACCGCCGACAGCCTGGGGCGCTGGCATCATCTGGCCGTCTCGTACGACGCCGGCAGCGGCGAGGTCGTGCAGTATTTTGACGGTGTCGAGGCCGGGCGTGAGATTTCGCCCCTGCACAAGCCCGGACGTCCCGTGAGCTTCGGAGCCTGTGAAGTGGGCAACTGGGGGCTGCCGACCGTCGGGCATGAGTTTCCGATCCGCAACCTCAACGGCGCCATCGATGAGTTCAGCATCTACAATGCCGTGCTGAGCCCCGGGGAGGTCCTCTCGGTTTACGAGGCCGGGAGGCCGGAATGATCCTGTCCGGGGCATTGCATCCAGTTTCACCATTGCGGCTTTGACGCCGCGCCACGCTGCTCCATGAATCGGAGACCACCCTGATCTCATGAACTACAGCTACGCCGACCTCGCCGGGATGATCGACCACAGCCTCCTGCATCCCACGATGACTGACGAGGAGCTGGAGGCGGGCTGCAGGCTTGCCGCAAAGTACCAGGTGGCCTCGGTCTGCATCAAGCCCTATGCGGTGAAGCAGGCGGTGGAATGGCTGCGCGGCAGCGGCGTCCGGGTCGGCTGCGTCATCGGCTTCCCCCATGGAAGCAGCGCCACGGAGTCGAAGCGCTACGAAACCGGGCTGGCCTGCCGGGACGGGGCTGAGGAGATCGACATGGTGATCAACATCGGCAAGGCGCTCAGCGGCGACTGGGGGTTTGTCGAGGCGGACGTGAAGGCGGTTTGTGACGAGGCGCACCGGCATGGGGCGAAGGTGAAGGTCATCTTTGAAAACGATCATCTCGGCCAGGGCGGCGCCGGGCTTGATGGCGACGCCTTCAAGCGCAGGCTCTGCGAAATCTGCGAGCGCGCCGGGGCCGACTGGGTGAAGACCAGCACCGGCTACGGGTTCGTCAAGCAGGCGGACGGCAGCTACAACTACAAGGGGGCGACCGAGCACGACCTGGCGCTCATGCGTGCGGCCTGCAGTGAGAGGGTGCAGGTGAAGGCGGCGGGCGGCGTGCGTGACCTGGACGGGCTGATCCGGGTGCGTGAGCTGGGCGCCACGCGCTGCGGGGCGACCGCCACGGCGGCCATGATGGATGAGTTCCGGCGCCGTGAAGCCGAAGGCCTGGCGGGCGGATCTCCCGGCAAAATTGGTTCGGGCGGTTATTGAGGTGGCGCCGGGCAATGGTGCCGGCGTCGGCGACGTATCCTGGGTGAGCGGAACCCTGGCGCGTCTTCACCACCTCATGAGCGGACTCATCGGACACAGCATGTATGGAATCCTGGCCTTGAAGGAGGCCCGGGGGCGCGGTCTTCAGGTTGCGCCGCTGATGGCGCGACATCTTCCGTCGTTCCTCTGCGGCTCCTATCTTGGGTCTGACATCCAGGTGATGCCGGAGGCGGTCTGTGTGGACACCGGACGTGAGGTCGGCTTTGGAACCGTGCCGCTGACCAGGAGTCCGCTGACAGGAGGCGAGGTCAGGCCCTGGAGCCTGGTTCATGAGGGTAAAAGCCACCGCCCCGGGGACATCCACCAGCTGTTCTATGGTCGTGCCCATCTCGTTTTTGGCTGGGCTCGTGGAGAGGAGGGCCTCTCGGTGCCCTGGGATCATCTGGCGGATTACATCGCGCCGGTCATGCAGGATGGGATGAGTTCTGAACGCGGCCTGGCCTATGCGCTGGGATGGCTGGTCCACATCGTGGGTGATTCATTGATCAAGTCGGTGCAGCCGGGCCTGCGCATGCATCTCCTCGACGGCGTCTACACGCCCAGAAACCGCATCGTGCAGGATCAGTTCACCTACCATGCCATCGGGGGTGAACTCGACGTGGAATGGGAGACGGTGTTTCGTGACATGGCCGCCGCGCCGGTGGAGGCCTTGCAGCCGCATTCCATGCGCGTTGGCGAAAGGAATGGCAGGCTGGGTGATGTTTTCAGCGAGGGCTGGAGGCCGGACCTGGCGCCATTGCTGGAGTCCGTGCTGCGGGAAAACCGGCGCTGGCTGGTGCATCACAGCCGCGATGTGCTTGAGGTGGTCAGCCTGAAGGATGGGCGGGTCAGTGATGCCGCAGGCAGCGCCAGCGGCGGCCTGGATCATGAAACCATGATGAGCATGGCTGAGGCGGCCGGCATGAGGAGGACGCTGGTCACGATCGCCGACCAGGCCGTGGATCTCATGGAGCGGGTGATCGACCAGGTGCCTGCATGGAAGGCCCTGCCACGAGTGCCGGCGCAACCATGGAGCCGGCTTGGCGTGGCTTGATGCAGGACGCCGTCAGGCGGCTGTCTTCTGCACGATCAGGCAGAGGTGCTTTTCCGGCAGCTGGTCAAATTCCAGATGGCGGCAGGCGCAGCCGCATTCCGCGAGCACCTCCAGGGTGCGGGAGATGCCGAGGACGGAGTAGTACATCGGCGGTCCCATGGCGCTGTCATGCTTTTCAGCAGGTGCGTCGAGGCCGCCTGTGGTGGTGATGAAGACGCCGCCGCAGGCCAGGGCCGAACCTATTTTGCGCAGCACATTCTCCGCCTCCGCCATCGGCACATGCCAGAGGCTGTCCCAGGCGGTGATGAAGTCGTAGGCCTTCGGCGGCCGCCAGGTGCAGAGGTCGGCCTGCTCAAAGCGGACTCCTGGCAGGCGTTCACGGGCCAAGGCGATCATGCGGGCCGAGGCGTCCAGGCCTTCGACCTCATAACCCCGGGCCGCCAGCAGCTTCAGAAACCGCCCGTTGCAGCCGCAGCCGAGGTCGATGGCGGCTCCTCCTGAAGGCCTGAACTTCAGGGCGTGTTCATGCAGGGTGATGCCGCTGGTGTCCAGATGCTCGTCCAGCCACTGGTGGGCGATGCTGTCGTAGCTTTCGGCGATCTGGGAGGGCTGCATGGGAAGGTTTTTCGCGTGGGAGCCAGCCTGCCGCAGGACCTGGCATCCACAACTCAAAGCAGGTTGCCTGCCGGGCGGCCTCCTCCACATTAGGGTCCCCCGTACATGGTGCCCCGCCTTTCCTTCATCGCCCTGTTTGCCTGCCTCGCCCTTGCCCGGGCGGACTTTCCCGTCCTCTACAATTCCGACCCGGGCGATCCGCAGCCGATGCCTGCGAAGGAGGCCGTGAAGGCCCTGAGGCTGCCGGAAGGCTTCAGCGCGACCCTGTTTGCCGCCGAACCAGAAGTGCAGAATCCGGTGGCGCTTGCCTGGGATGCCAGGGGCCGGATGTGGGTGGCGGAAAACTACACCTATGCCGAGCGGCAGAAGCGTTTTGACCTTGGGCTGAAGGACCGCGTCGTCATCCTGGAGGACAGGGACTGGGACGGAGTGGCGGAGACGCGCAAGGTTTTCACCGAGGAGGTGCAGATGCTGACGAGCGTGGAGGTCGGCCGGGGTGGCGTGTGGCTCATGTGTCCGCCGCAGGTGCTGTTCATTCCGGATCAAAACGCCGACGACATCCCCGACGGCCCGCCGCAGGTGGTCCTGGACGGCTTCACGGTCGCGAAGGACAACTACCACAACTTTGCCAACGGCCTCAGGTTCGCGCCGGATGGCTGGCTTTACGGGCGCTGCGGGCACTCCTGTCCTGGAAACCTGGGCCTTCCCGGCACGCCGGACGAACAAAGGATTCCGATGAAGGGCGGCATCTGGCGCTTTCACCCGGAACGCCAAATCGTGGAGGTGCTGACGCATGGGACGACCAACCCCTGGGGACATGACTGGGATGCAGATGGCGAGATGTTTTTCATCAACACCGTCACCGGCCACCTCTGGCACCTCATGCACGGGGCGCACCTGATGGACTCCAGCACGCTGAACCCGTGGGTGTATGAGAAGCTCGACACCATCGCCGACCACTATCACTACGACCGCAGCGGCAGCTGGACGGAGTCGCGCGACGGCAGGGCGAACAGCCTGGGCGGCGGCCATGCTCACATTGGCATGATGATCTACCAGGCGGATCAATGGCCGGAGATGTATCGCAACAGGCTCTTCACGCTGAACATGCACGGCCGCCGTGCCAACGTGGAGCGGCTGGAGCGCAACGGCAGCGGTTATGTCGGCAGGCATGAGCCGGATGTCTTCCTGAGCGAGGATCCATGGTTCCGCGGCATTGAGATCAGCACTGGCCCGGACGGCAGCGGCTTCATCCTGGACTGGAGCGACACCGGCGAGTGCCATGAGTCCACCGGTGTGCATCGTACCAGCGGGCGCATCTTTCGCATCAGCCATGGCGAGCCCAAGAAGCCCGAAAAGCCCTTTGCCTGGCGGAAGCCCTGGCCGAAGGCCGACCTGGCTTCCGGCGATGAACACAGCCGAGTTTTGGCGATCCGTGAGATGACGCAGTTCTGGCCGATTGACACGATCAGCGGCAAGCCTCACCCACAGGCCGTTGCCGAGGCGCAGGGGCTGGAAACGCTCTTGAAGCTGGCCACGGAGGACCGATCCAGCCTCGTCCGACTCAACCTGGCAAGCACGCTTCAAAGGCTGCCATTGAAGCAGCGGCCGGGGCTCGCCGCAGCCTTGATGGCTCATGAGGAAGACGCAGCCGACCCTTTCATCCCTTACCTCGTCTGGTATGGCGTCAGCCCTCTGGCCAGGGATGACCCTGCGGCGCTGGTGAAGCTGGCGCAGGCCTGCACCTGGCCGAGGACCTTGAAGTGGATGGTGCGTGCGCTTTCCGCCCGGCCTGAGTCGCTTGACGCGCTTCTCGCTGGAGCCAAGCCGGAGCAGGCGCCCGCCATCCTTGAAGGCATGACGGAGTCCTTCAAGGGGCTGCGCAAGGTGCACAAGCCGCAGAACTGGGAAAGGTTGGTCGCCATGATGGCGGCAACGGCTTCAGCCAATCTGGTCCGTGATCTCTCCATTTTGTTCGGCGACGGCCGCGCCCTGGATGACGTGAAGAAGCTGGCGCTGGATGCCTCGGCGGAGCCTGCGGACCGCGAGGCCGCGCTCAGGACGCTCATCGAGGCGCGGCCGGCCGACCTGCGTTCGGTCTGCGAGTCCCTGCTTGAGGTTCGCGGGCTGAACGTGGCCGCCGTGCGCGGGCTGACCCTGTTTGACGACCCGGTCATCGGCCGGAGGCTGGTGCAGGATTATCGCAAATTTGGTTCGGCCGACCGGCCTGCCGTGCTCGACGCGCTGGTTTCCCGGCCGGCCTGGGCGGCGGCGATGCTCGACGGCGTGGGCCGGGGGCAGATCGCCCGCACCGATGTGACCGCCTTCCAGGCCCGGCAGATCCGTGGCTTCAACGATGAAGCGCTGACGAAGAAGCTGACCGAGGTCTGGGGTGAGCTTCGTGAATCCTCTCGGGACAAGAAGGAGCTTGTCGAGAAGCTCAGGAAGCAGCTCACGCCCGCCGTGCTCGCCAGGGCGAACCTCGGGCAGGGGCGCATGCTTTTCACCGCCATCTGCGGGACCTGCCACCAGATGTATGGCGAGGGCGGCAGGCTGGGCCCCGACCTCACCGGCTCAGGCCGGGCCAACCTTGACTACCTGCTGGAAAACATCGCCGATCCCAGCGGTGTGGTAAGCGCCGATTACCGCATGAGCCTGGTCACGCTCAAGGACGGGCGCGTCCTGAGCGGCGTGATTGCCGGGGAAAGCGACAAGACCCTGAACCTGCGCACGATGGCCGAGCCGCTGACCCTGGAGAAATCCGAGATTGCCAGAACCGAAACATCGCCCGTCTCCATGATGCCCGAGGGGTTGTTGCTGGCCTTTCAGGCGGATCAGGTGCGCGACCTCATCGCCTACCTGATGCATCCGGTTCAGGTGCCTTTGCCCAGGTAGCAGTTTGGCTCCGGTCAAGAAACTGCCCGACTGTCAGGCGGTGGATTTGGGGTTTCACCCCGCAGGATCCTGGAGATAAGATCGTTTTTCGAACGGCTTCGCACCTTGAGTTCCTTGGCGTTGCGGGTGAGTTTTTTGAAGGCCCGTTCCGCCTTCAGAGCCGCCGAGTGATTGATGGCCTTCCAGGATTTGACCAGCATCACCGGCCCTCGGCCCCGGGTATACCGGGCCCCCTTGCCTTGGTCATGCAGGTGCAGTCTCCGGGGAAGATCGTTCGTGATGCCGCAATACAGGGATTCGTCACGGCAGCGCAACACATAGAGCAGCCAGTTTTTTTCGATCATGGGCAAAGCCAGGAAGTGGTTGTTATGGATTTCATCGTCGGACGAAGACTGGCTTTCTTTGTTGAGCGTTGCCAGGGGCAAGACACTTGGGACTAGGCCACCGTCAGTTCGAGAAATACAGGCGGGTTGGCTGTGGTGGCTGTTATTGGGGGCTTTCGTCGGTAAAATGTCGGTAATTTATCGGTATATGTAGGTAATTTTACTTTTTGATAAAGTCCTTCATCTAAGTGATTTGGAGGGATTCCTGCATTGAGGAATCTTATGGACAAAGGACTTTCAACTCTTCCTGGGCGGGCCAGGTGGCACCCGCAAACATCTGCCCCCCCGTCGAGGCGTTTGCTCAGAGCAGCTGTGCTGCTGTTTCTGCCGTTGGTTGCGCTTGTGTATGGGATTGTGGACAACGCCTCCGAGGGCAGTCTGGAACAGAAGAGGAGCAGTGAAACGAGGAGGGTTATGCTGGAGGAAATTGAGGCGGGTGCACCGGGTCGAATGCTGGAGGTGATTCTGGGTGAAGAGGAGGTGCAGCAATTCTGCTTTGTTCCTGCTGGAAGCTTTTTGATGGGCAGCTCCGCCCATGAAGCCGGGCGGGACAGTCATGAAAACCAAGTTCGGGTTACTGTCAGCCAGTCTTTCTGGCTTGCCCGGACAGAAGTCACCCAGGCTCAGTGGAGGGTGTTGATGGGAGGCAATCCAAGTTCTTTCAAGGGGGCGAACCTGCCGGTGGAGAGCGTCAGCTGGCACGATGCCATGGGTTTTGTTGGGAAGCTGAACGCCAGCGGGCTGTTGCCTGCGGGATGGAAATGTGTGCTGCCCACGGAGGCGCAGTGGGAACATGCCTGCCGGGCGGGCCAGACGGGCCTTTATTCGGGAGGAAGCCTGGACGAAGTCGGGTGGTATTCGGGCAACAGCCAGAGGCAGACTCACGAGGTGGGTGCCAGGAAGCCCAACCTGTGGGGTTTGCATGACATGCATGGGAATGTGTCCGAATGGTGCGCCGACTGGTATGGATCTGAACTCAGTGGTGGCGTTGATCCTCAGGGCAGTGTCTGGGGAATGCTGCGCATTCGTCGCGGAGGTTCCTGGGGGGATGGCGCCTCGAATTGCCGGTCAGCCCATCGAGGTCGGCTTCACCCCGATGTCATTCTCAGCCTGGTGGGGTTTCGACCGGCCCTGGTCAGAATGAATTGAGACTGTGGCGCCAGAGCTTTGGAAGGTGGCCTGAAGGGCCTGCGCGGTGACTGACGCCCCTGAGGCATGCGGCAGAGTCAACACACCTCTTTCATGCCAAAGCGTCGATGACAGGGCCTTGCTCCGATCAGGGCGTGCGGATGCTGTCCGAGGTTTCCACGTTGAGCGTCTGAGCGTAGGATGATCCTGCAAAGGTGATCCCGGTGACCGTGAAGGTGAAGGTGCCCCGGCTTTTGGTGCGGGACGACGTAAATGCCGCCGTGCCATTTCGGCCTGTCGTCTTGGATGCGCTGCCTGAAACCAGTCCGCTCCATTGACCAGTCACCGTTGCATTGGACACCAGGGCTCCATTTTGGTTGCGAACCGTCACGGTTGCCGTGGCTGCATAACCCTGCTTGGTGCTGCTCAGTGTCATGGCGATGCTGGCAACATAGACGACATTGTTGCTCTGCACGATGATCGTGACCGTGTCTGCCGCAGAGGCCAGGCCTGAGTTGTCCGTTACAACGAGCGAGGCAACATAAGTCCCTGGGCTGCTGTAAGTTTTGACAGGGTTCGCTGCGGTGGATGAGGTGCCATCTCCAAAATCCCAGTCATAAGAGACGACAGTGCCGTCCGGGTCGTAGCTTCCGGCGCTTGAGAAGCTGACCGACAGCGGGGCGATGCCACTGGTCGGAAGGGAGGAGTCGGCAACTGCCACAGGGGCCATGCCGTTCACAGGAATCACGGTGCCTGCCAGGTCAAACTGACCAAGGCTGGCGTAGTCATCGTAGGCGGTGAGCGGGCTGCCTGTGCCGATGCCATCCACAGCAAGATAGTAGGTTCCCTGGGTGAGCGTGACGTTCAGGCTCGCATCAAGTGTGGTGGGGTTCGCGTAGGTGACCAGATTGCCAAGGCCGTCGTAGAGCGAGAGCTGGATGTCCAGGTTGGGGGAAGGTGCTGCGGGGGCGGCTGTGAAGCTCACCGTTCCTGCACCTGTGGTGAATGCGTAGAGGTCGGCATCGGCACGGCGTTCAATGATTCCAGAGATTGCCGGGTAGGTTCCCGAAAGCGGTGTTGCATTGACAATGCTGTCGCCGGCCAGGTCGCCTCGGAGGCCAACAAATCCAGCAATGATGGCGATGTCATCCTGCAGGTTGTTAGCGTAAGGGTAGTCACCCTTGCTCCACTGCACGATGTCCTTGTAGTAGCCGACCCCCATGATCGGGGCCCAGTTGGCGTGACCCTGGTAATAGCCCACCGCAGCCACATTATCATGGGCGAGCTGTCCGTCGTGGCTCAGGTTGAACGTGTGTCCGGCCTCATGGCTGGCAGCTTCGGCCGTGTATTTGGCGTTGCCATTTCCAAGCTGGGCGGTGAACACAAAGCAGGGGGTGTCAGAGTTCCAGGAAAAGGAGTTCAGGTAAGCCACTCCCCCAGCGCCCGCTCCATACCAGTCGTAACTGCTGCCGCCAATGCACACGCGCACGCCATACTGTGTGTCGCTGGTGCTTGATTTGCGAAGCGCTTCCAAACCAGGATCCTGCGTGGTGACGTCGACGTCAAAGGGGGCGTAATCCTCGGACACCCGCTGCCAGATCGAAAAGATGTTGTCGAGTTCAGTCTGGCTGAATGCGGTTGAAACGGTGCTGTCATTGGAAAATGGCGGCGTGATGATTTCGGCACCGCCGGTGAAGCTGCTGTTCCAGGAGGTGCCTGTGGTCGTGTGACCGTCGAAGTCAAGGTAGATGACCTTGCTTGCACCGGGCTTGCTGTGAAGGGCAAAGGCATCAGTGGCAGTAATGGCTGACAAAGTGCCGCTCCCCGTGGCAGTTGTGATATTTGCGATTGCGTTTTGCAGAGGCAGCAGGCCGTCACAGACATAATGCAGCCTGCCCTGACGGTCGGATCGGATGGATTTTTCCTGCTGGCAAAGCTTGATGAGTTCAGCGTCGCTTCGGTCATACCAGGCTGCCACTTGGCCAAGTTTCGAGCCGAGCAGTCCAGGGATTTCCTGGGAGCGTCCGTTGCGCGGCAGTTGCATCGGCGGAAAATTCTCACCCCTCTGGTTCGTTTGGGAAAAGGCTGTGATGCCCGAAGCCATGAGAAACCCGGCAATTAGAATGGATATAAATTTTGGAATTTGCATAGGCTGTTTTTTAGAAAGTACATACAATATACCCAACTCCTAGATTAATTCGAAGTCGAAAAAATTGGTTAACCTGGATAAATTGGCGTTTATGCCCCCCTCAGCACCGCGCATTTGCAGCGAAGCCGCGCGCCTGAAAGTCAAGGGGGTAGACCACTTGCTGATGTCGAGACCATCAATCTGGAGAGAGTGATGAACCTGATTCAGTCTTGCCAGACATGCCTGCGAGCCGGTGGCGGTGTGAGCTGTTCAACGCACATTTGGTATGAAACCTGAGAAACTGTCAGTTGCGTTGATGAGCGTTGAGCTTCAGCCATGTTTTCAGATCCATGAGATGCGCACAACTCTCAGTGAAAGCGTGCCGCGCACAGTTTCATTTGCCTGTATCTGGATGGCCTTGGCATGATTCTCCTGGACGGCTGGGTCTAGACGTCCTTCATGGGGCATGCATGCAGGTGCTGAAAAGTTCTTGATGACCAGCTTCTTCGATTGCTTCTGAATCCATCATGAAATCCCGCAAGGCGCCCACGATTGATTCATGGCTCGATCCCGGTCTTTTTATCCTGCGAACAGGCCTGGGACTGTGCATGCTTCTGTCGCATGGCATGCCGTACCTCCGATCGTTTGAAGAAACTGCGCCCGGCTTTAACGATCTTTTGGGCCTGGGCGGTGCGATGACACTCCTTCTGGTCATAGCGGTCGAGGTCGGTGCGTCCCTGTTCCTTGTGCTCGGTTACAAGTCTCGTCTGGCAGCCATGGCCCTTGCGATCACCATGGCCGTCGCCTTCTTCCATGTGCACGGGGCTGAATTTTCCGGGGAGCAGTCAGGAGAGCTCGCCTTTCTTTACCTTCTGGGGTTCATCACGCTGAGCATTACCGGCCCCGGCAGGCTTTCGATTGACGGGCATTAGACGAACTTGGGTGCAGGCGTGCGCAGACTCCAACAGCGCGGCTGCTTTCAGACGTGAACTGCCGGCCCTGCC
>JBIJBP010000167.1:0-9896 GCA_044345155.1 Prosthecobacter sp.
GCTTTCCCAGGCTTCGAGCCATGCCGCCAGGCCTTACCTGCCGGTGGGGGCCGCGTTCCAGACCTTGATGTCGTCGAACCAGCCGCTCTGGCCGGCGACGCCGAGTTCAATCTTTGACTTTGTGGCGTGGGCGATGCCAGGGGACTTCAGGTAGGCCATGCGCTTGCCGTCAATGCTGACGCGCATCTCGTCTGCTGCGGTCTCCACCACCAGGGTGTACCATTTGCCCGCCTCCAGCTTGGCTGGGAAGGTGGCCTGGCGTCCGATCAGCAGTTTGGCAACCTCCTCCTTCTTCGAAGGATCCTTCTTCATCGCATAGATGTCGTTGCGCATGTTGCCCTCCTTCTCGTCGATCACGGTCACGCCGTTCAGCCGCACCTGGGCCCGGCAGATGTGGCCGTAGTGGCAGCCGGTGAATTTGCGGTCGTCAAACTCGACATCGATCATCGTGGCTCCATCGAACTTGATCCGGCACTCGACAATGCTGTCGCGGGTCGGGATTTCCAGGCCATGAACGGCGGCATGGGCCTTGATGACGCTTTTGCCGTCCGGCGAAGGCGTGTCCGTCACCCGGGTCTGGGTGCCTTTGAGAGCGCCTTCGACAAAGCTGAAGGTGTCCACCACGCGGTGCCAGGGCTGGGCGGGGCTGGCGGACTGGAAGTCATCGGAGAACAGCAGCTCCTTCTTTTCCGCGATCGGTTTGGCCGGGATGCGTGGCAGTTCGGCGGCCAGGGAGGCGGAGACAACAAGCAGGAGGGGAGTGGTCAGGCGGAGGATCATGGCGGGATGGTTAGACTGAATGTCCATCAACGGGGCCTCCAAGGCCGTGTTGCAAGCTTTTCCATGTCGTCGATTGCGCTTGCCCGGGGGCGGGGGAGCGGTGATGAATCCGCCCGCCAGTTCTCCACCATGCTGTTTTTCACCCCCCGCTACCTCAAGCACGCAAAGCTGCTGCACAAGGGCGTCACCCGCTTCATCAATTACAAGCGCGACCTGCTGCCTCCGTCCAAGCTGGATGAAATCCTGGCATTGCGTGGCAGCCTGGAGGATGCGATGCGGCAGCGGGATCGTGAGCGCATCAAGTCCCTGAATGACGAGTTGAACCGGGTTTGTGAAAAAGCCCTGCCGGATGCGATGCCGGGCGAGCTGGCCGAGAACATCGAGGTCATCTTCGTGACCGTCGTCCTGGCCCTGGGCATCCGTGCCTACATCACCCAGCCCTTTCAGATACCGACCGGCTCCATGCAGCCGACCCTGAACGGCATCACCGCCGAGGCGACCGTCGAGGACCCCACGCCCGGGCTCCTGGGCCGGGTCGGTGCCTTCTTGTCCAGCACGCGTTACATCAATGTCGTCTCCGACCACGAGGGCACGCTGGACCGCAACCAGCCGATCACGGAGCATCGCTTCCTGATCTTCATGCCCTACTGCAAGCTGCACTTCAGCGACGGCCACACGATCCGCATTGCCGCGCCGCAGCGCCAGCTTTTGGATGAGCTGCAGCTCGTGAAGCACATCCACAGCCAGCCTGTGGAGACCACCAATGACACGCCGGACCGCAGGATGGTCTACGGCCTGCGTGGCGGCGAACCCATCAGGAAGGGGCAGCTCCTGGCGCGTGGCATCGTCCGCAATGGCGATCATGTGCTGGTCGACAAGGTGAGCTACCATTTCCGCACCCCGACGCGCGGCGAGGTCTTTGTCTTCACCACCAAGCACATCCGCGGCATCAACGTCCCTGAGGAACAGGGCGCCCAGCATTACATCAAGCGTCTGGCCGGTGTCCCCGGCGACCTCCTCGACGTGCAGTCGCCCAAGCTCTTCATCAATGAGAAGGAGGCCGAGGAGCCTGGCTTCAGGAAGGTCATGCAGGGCACCCGCGACACCCCTGTGGAAGGCTATCGCGGCTACGGGTTCGCGGAAAACGTGGGTGGCGGCATCAACAAGATCAAGCTGCGCCCTGAGGACTATTTCGCCATGGGCGACAACAGCTACAACAGCAGCGACTCCCGCGTCTGGGGGCCTGTGCCAGAACGAAACCTGGTTGGCCCGGCCCTGTTCTGCTACTGGCCTCTCACGAAGCACTGGGGCACCATCAAGTGACAGGCTGCCAGGCCTGCACACCTGAGTCAAAGCCGTCGCGATTGTGACAGGAAGGCCCACACGGGCTGAACCGCACTTGCAGGTCAAATCTCGCCCAAAGCCCGCCAAATCAAGGCTGGCGGGCCATGAGCATGCTGTGGCATGGTTTAAGCAAGGACACCGGGAAACCACCTAACCAACAACCATGTCACCCGAAAAATTCACCGTTAAGCTCCAGGAAGCCTTCAATGCCTCCCAGTCCGTCGCCACCCGGCACGGCCACCAGGAGTTGAAACCCTCCCACCTTCTCCTGGCCCTGCTGGAACAGGATGGAGGCATCGCCTCGCCCCTCTTTGAAAAGGCTGCCGTCAACCCGGCGGCGGCCTCCGGCCTCAAGTCCCAGGTCTCCAGCCTGCTGACCCGTCAGCCGAAGGTCAGCGGCGGCTCAGGCGGCCTTTACCTTTCCAATGAGTTCCGCGAGCTCATGACGAAGGCCGAGGACGAACAAAAGAAGCTCAAGGATGAATACCTGAGCGTGGAGCACATCCTCCTGGCCCTGTTCAAGACGAAGTCCGAGCTGTCCGATCTGCTGAAGCAGGCCGGCCTGACCTATGAAACGGTTTCCAAGGCGCTCACCGCCGTGCGCGGCAGTCAGCGTGTGGTTGATCAGGATCCCGAGGGCAAATACCAGACGCTGGAAAAATACGGCACCGACCTCACCGCCCGGGCGAAGCAAGGGAAGATCGACCCCGTGATCGGCCGCGATGAGGAGATCCGCCGCGTCATGCAGGTGCTCAGCCGACGCAGCAAAAACAACCCGGTGCTCATCGGCGAGCCCGGTGTCGGCAAGACCGCGATCGCTGAAGGTCTGGCTCGTCGTATCGTTGCTGGCGACGTGCCGGATTCCTTGAAGGGCAAGCGCCTCATCAGCATGGATCTGGGGGGCATGATGGCCGGGGCGAAATTCCGCGGCGAGTTTGAAGAGCGCCTGAAGGCCTTCCTCAAGGAGGTCACCTCCAGCGAGGGTGAGATCATCCTCTTCATCGACGAACTGCACACCATCGTCGGTGCCGGCAAGGCCGAGGGTGCGATGGACGCTGGCAACCTGCTCAAGCCCCAGCTCGCCCGAGGGGAGCTGCGCTGCATCGGTGCGACCACGCTCGATGAATACCGCAAATACATCGAGAAGGACCCGGCCCTGGAGCGCCGCTTCCAGCCGGTGATGGTCGGCGAACCCAGCGTCGAGGACACCATCGCCATCCTGCGCGGCCTGAAGGAGCGTTATGAAGTCCATCACGGGGTGCGCATCCAGGACGCGGCCATCATCGCCGCCGCGACGCTTTCCAACCGCTACATCACCGACCGCTTCCTGCCCGACAAGGCCATCGACCTCGTCGACGAGGCCGCCAGCCGCATCAAGATCGAGCTCGACTCCATGCCGACGGAGATCGACGTCATCGAGCGCGAGATCATGCAGCACGAGATGGAGCGGCAGGTGCTGAAGAAGGAGACTGACGCGGCATCCAAGGCCCGCCTGGAGAAGCTCGAAAAGGAGATCGCCGACCTCAAGGAGAAGTCCTCGGCGCTCAAGGCACAGTGGATGAAGGAGAAGGAGTCCGTGCAGGCCGGCCGCAAGGTGAAGGAGGAGATCGACCGGCTGCGCACCGAACTCGAACAGGCTCAGCGCCGGGGTGACTTCGGCCGTGCGGGTGAGATTCAGTATGGCCTGATTCCCGAGCTGGAGAAAAAGCTTCAGGCCGCCCCAGCGGAAGGCAGCGTGCCGCGTGGCGCGCACACGCTTCTTCGTGAGGAGGTCACCGAGGAGGACATTGCGAAGGTCGTCGCCAACTGGACCGGCATCCCGGTTTCACGCCTGCAGGAGGGTGAGCGCTCGAAGCTCATCAAGATGGAGGACCGCCTCAGCGCCCGCGTCATCGGGCAGAAGGATGCGATCGTCGCCGTCAGCAACGCCGTACGCCGTGCTCGTGCGGGCATCCAGGACGAGAACCGCCCCATCGGCAGCTTCCTTTTCCTTGGCCCCACCGGCGTCGGCAAAACGGAGCTGTGCAAGGCGCTCGCCGAGTTCCTCTTCGATGACGACAACGCCATGACCCGCATCGACATGAGCGAGTACATGGAGAAGCACAGCGTCAGCCGCCTCATCGGCGCGCCTCCCGGATACGTCGGCTATGAAGAAGGCGGCCAGCTCACCGAGGCCGTGCGTCGCCGCCCCTACAGCGTGGTGCTGTTTGACGAGGTCGAAAAGGCGCACCCGGATGTCTTCAACACGCTGCTTCAGGTGCTTGATGACGGCCGCATCACCGACGGCCAGGGACGCACGGTTGATTTCAAGAACACGGTCCTCATCATGACCAGCAACATCGGCAGCGCCGCCATCCAGGATGTCAGCAATCCCGAGCAGCGCGACGCCCTGGTGCGTGACAGCCTGAAGCAGTTCTTCCGCCCTGAGTTCCTGAACCGCATCGATGAGATCGTCATCTTTGACCGGCTCGACGCCGGGCAGCTCGACAAGATTGTGAAGATCCAGCTCCAGCGCGTCATCGACCGTCTCGCGAAGCAGAACATCCATCTCGTTGTCACAGATGAAACCACCCGCCATCTCGCCGACGCCGGCTTCGACCCTGTCTTCGGCGCCCGCCCCCTCAAGCGTGCCATTCAAAAGCACCTCCTTGATCCGCTGTCCCTCGCCGTGCTCGAAGGCGGCTTCAAGGAAGGCGACCACATCACGGCTGCGCTGAAGAGCGGCAAGGTGGTGTTTGAGAAGAAATAAAACGGCGGAGGCTTTGCTGCGAGCAGCCCGCTCCCAGGGTCCAATCAAAAGCCCCGTCAGCCGACAAGGCTGGCGGGGCTGATCTTGATGGGCTGCATCATTACTGGGTTGCCCCGGCCTGCACCTCTTCCAAGAGGGTCATCTGCGGGGTCACCCGGATGTCCATGCGGCGGTAGTAGTCGAGCATCTTCTCGGTCGCCACACGGCTGGCTTCGAGACCTATGCGAACCATTTCCGACATTTCGATATGGGGCGCTTCCTGAACATTGGACGTTGTCATCATGGCCTGGAGTTGTTCGAGGGTGTGTGTATTGCTGTCGGCGATCTTGACCGCTGGCGGCGATTGATTGTCCCACAGTACCCATTCATCGGCAAGGGGCAGGTAGTCCTTGATGAAATGTCGGCGGCTGCGCTCATAGCGTCGCTGCACATCCTGTTCAGGGACGTGATGGCCGCCCAGTTTCACGCGCAGCGACACACGGGCCACGGCCTGTGTGCCCGAGTCGATGACGATGTAATGCAGCAGAAACCGGTAGCCTCGTGCCCTGGCTTCACGAATAAGGGCCAGGTAGGTCTTGCCGCTGAGGGTAGACTCGATGGCGAAGCAGGCCTTCGACTCGATGAGCGAACGTGCCTCTTCCAGCAGCAGACGACCCGCCTTGAAGGCGCTGAGGGAGGGATACAGCGGAGACAGTCCCCGTGCGATCTCGTCGGCATTCAGAAACCGTTTCAGGCCAAGCCGTGGCAGCAGCTCCCGGGCCAGGGTTGTCTTGCCTGCTCCATTGCAGCCGCCGAGAATGCACAAGGTTGGCGTCATGACCTGACGAGTGAGCCGAAAAACAGTTCAGGACAAAGGAAAAGAGCCTTGCGTCGAATCCGAAGCAACGTCTGCCGGGTTTTGAAACCGGAGATCACTTCCTCCTCGCGATCTCACGGGTGTCGAGCACTTGGCCCTTGAGGTTTTTGAACTGGATCTTCATCACTGGAGCCCCGGCGGTGAGGGTGATGAGGAGGTAGTTGTCCTGCCGGGCAAAGAACTGGGTCTGCGGATCCTTGTAGTCGTCACCGTCGCCTTTGAGGCAGGTGTTGAAATAGGGCAGGCCGCCGTCGAGTTCGGCACGATTGGCAAAATAGCCAAAGCCGGTGATCAGGGCGCTGCTGCGCCGGAAGTGTTCGTGCCAGGCTTTCTTGGTGAGTCCGGCAAGCTGGGTCTGTTTTTCATTTATGAGGGTGAGCACGAATCCGGCCCGGGTGCCGGCCAGGGTGTCGGCGTACCATTGATACTGGGGGGTGTCGACCTGCCAGGCATGACAGGTCTGCCAGGTGGTGCCGAAGTCCTGGATGTGATTCAGGTCGAGGGCGATCAGTCTGAGATCAAAGAGGGGAAGGTCGAAGTGCCATTTCCACTCGTCTCCAGGCAGGGCGAAGAATTCCCGATAGGCCCGGGCCTCGACATCATAAACCGCGTGGGCCGGGGGCTTGGGGCCCCGGCTTGTGACCTCGCGATCGTGATTGCCCAGGATGGGAAGGAAGGGAGTGCTGCGGAACAGGTCGCGGTGGGCGTCAATCAGGGCGCTGAAAGCCTTGGTGCCCTCCTTGCCCTTTTCGTGAAGACTGGCGACGTTATCTCCAGCCGTGAGGAGCAGGTGGACATCATCGCGGACCAGGGCGCTGAGGTCGCGGTCCGTTGCATAACCCCAGTCACCGACAACCGCGAGGCGTAGTTCGCGGCTAGGGTAGCCTTTGAAAGTGGCGGGGGTCGACACATCCGCCCCGCTGCGGACGCGGTAATGGTAGGTCGCATCGGTTTGATCCAGAGGGATTTCGACGTGGTGGAGGGTGACTTTCTCCTCGGATGAAACTCGTTGGTTCAGATCATGGCTGGTGCCGAACTCCACCACAGAATCCCCAGGTTGGTCGGTTTCCCAGTTCACGACGATTTTTGACGGGTCGTGGCTGGCATGGGTCAGCCAGAGGCGCTCAATCGGGGCGGACTGCAGAGTGGTGGCAAGGAAAAGCAAGGGGAGGCTGCGCATGGACAGCCAAGCTACAGGCTTCAGGAGAGGGAACTGTCAAAAAGCTGAGATTGAGCCAAATCGCTCCTTCTGCTGACCAAGAGAGGCTGCGACGCCAAAACAGCCTTCCCGGGGGGGTGAAATCCGGGATTGCAATTCCCCCATTCATGCCAAAAGATAGCCCCGGCCTTGAGCCATTGTTGAATATTTAGAAGCCCTAAACAATGACCCGACACGCCCCGATCCTCCTTTGCTGCCTCACTGCCCTGCTGCTGGCATCCTGCGCCAGTACGACCGGCGGGCGGGTGGTTAGCCGCAAAGGCACTCGAATCACCGGCGTCCGTACCACGGCCTACACTCACAGCGAGTCTGATCACATCATTTACGGGGCCCGCAGTGCCGTGGGCAATCAGCTCAAGTATGGCGTGGTGCGCAGCGCCGCCGCCGATTGGTCCGTGTTCCCGGTGGGGACCATCTTCCAGATTGAAGGCACGCCTTACATTTACCAGGTGGACGATTACGGTTCCGCGCTGGTGGGCACCAACACCATCGACATTTACCAGCCTACCCGGGCCCACATGAATGCCTGGGGCGTCAGAAACGTGAACATCCGCGTCCTGAAATGGGGCTCATTCTCCAAGAGCGTGGCCATTCTCAAAGACCGCCAGGCCTACGGACATGTGCGCCGGATGGTCAGCCGCATCTCCCGCAGCTAAAGCCACTGTGACCAAGGCTGAACGAGCTGAGCACGTCCTGCGGCGTCTGCGCGAGCTGTATCCTGATCCGCCAGTGCCGCTGGACCACAGCGACGCTTTTAGCCTGCTGGTGGCGGTGCTGCTATCGGCCCAGTGCACCGATGTGCGGGTCAATCAGGTGACTCCCAGGCTATTCGGAGAACTGGGCAGGTCTCCCCGGGAGCTGGCAAAGCAGCCCGTGGCGAAGATCGAGGCGATCGTCAAGCCCTGCGGTCTGGGGCCGCAGAAGGCGAAGGCGATCCAGAAACTTTCTCAGATCCTGATCGACGAGCATGGCGGGCAGGTGCCGGCCGACCTGGAAGCCCTGGAGCGCCTTCCCGGCGTGGGTCACAAAACGGCCCAGGTGGTGATGGCCCAGGCCTTTGGTGTGCCCAGCTTTCCGGTCGATACCCACATCCACCGCCTGGCTCAGCGCTGGAAGCTCACGGACGGCAAAAACGTGGTGCAGACCGAGCGTGACCTGAAGCGCCTCTTTCCGATGTCTGCCTGGAACCAGCTGCATCTCCAGATCATTTTTTATGGTCGTGAGCACTGCACGGCCCGGGGCTGTGATGGCACCGTTTGCGAGATCTGCCGCACCCTGTTTCCGGAGAGGAAGCATCCATTGAAGACACGGAAAGCTTGAGTTTGCCTCCGCCAGGGCTAGCGGAACGTAACTCCCCAACCCGTCCCGTTCCCCCCATGCCCACCGAGTCCGACATCCGCGCCGCTCTGGCCACCGTTCGTTATCCTGGCTTCAGCCGAGACATCCTTTCATTCGGCCTGGTCAAAAGCATCCAGGTGGAGGGGGGCAAGGTCGTGGTGGAGATCAGCCTCGCCACACGCGATCCCAACATCCCGCGCCTCATTCATGAGCAGGCCATGGAGGTCCTGTCGAAGGTGCCCGGGGTGACCGAGCCAAGGCTGGATTTTGACATCAAGGAGCCGCCGACCCCCGCGCAGTCGGGTGCGGACAAGCTGCCCAAGTCCAGCATCCCCGGGGTGAAGAAGATCATTGCCGTGGCCTCAGGGAAGGGCGGGGTTGGCAAAAGCACGGTCGCCAGCAACCTGGCCGTGGCCTTGAGCAAGACCGGGGCGCGGGTCGGCCTCTGTGACTGCGATCTTTATGGGCCGAGCATTGCCCACATGTTCGGCAGCCATGAACGGCCTTATCAAAACGAGGAGCAGCAGATCGTGCCCGTCGAACGCTACGGCCTGCAGCTCATCAGCATGGGCTTTCTGCTGGATGACGACAGTCCGGTGATCGTCCGCGGCCCGGTGGCGACACGTTATACCCAGCAGTTTTTGCGTCAGTGCGCCTGGGAGGATCTGGATTACCTGATTCTGGACCTGCCGCCCGGCACCGGGGACATCCAGCTCACCATCGTTCAAACCGTGGCCCTGGACGGTGCGGTCATCGTCACCACGCCCCAGGAAGTGGCGCTGATCGACGCCCGCAAGGCCTGCTCCATGTTCCAGAAGGTGAACGTGCCCATCCTCGGCATCATCGAAAACATGAGCTACTTCCTCTGCCCGGGAGACGGCCAGGTGTACCACATCTTTGGCAAGGGGGGCGGTGAGCATGAGGCGAAGCGCCTTGGAGTGCCTCTGCTCGGACAGGTGCCAATTGAGATGCACGTTCGTGAAGCAGGGGATGAAGGTCATCCGATCGCCCTGGAGGAGGTCGGGAAATCAGCGGCTTCCAAGGCCTTCCATGACATCGCCGCCAAGGTGCGTGAACTGGTCAACTGATCCACAGGGAGTGGGTTTTGCCTGCTCCTTATCCTAAAGTGGCATTCATGAGCTTCAGCGACCCCGGCTTCCTTTTCTCCAACCGTCCCACGGACAGTGAACGTCTGGCGGCCCAGCTTGAAGCGGAAAGGCGGGTGGAGGCGGCACGTGCAGGCTACCGCCGTGCCACCTGGGTGGTTGTCCTTAGCATGATCTACCTGGCGCTGCCCATCGGTCTCGACGCCTGGCGTTGGCATGTCGTGGCCGGGGCTGGGCTTCTTGTGATCCTCTTCGGAATCGTGATGGCTGTGAATGGGGCGTTGAAAAACGCCCTGATCAGCCTGCTCTTCGCGGCCGTGATCCTGCCTGGCTGGGTGTTGATCGCCCCAAAGGTGATCAGCACCGCCCGTGAGCAGTCGCTGATCATCTTCCGGGAATGGTCTAAGAGGGGCCTGCTTTAGCTATTCATTCCGTTGAATGCGTTCGATTTAGAAACTTTTCAAGGTGTTGTTTTGGTGCTTGGTTACTCGCTGATTTACGCAA
>JBIJBP010000261.1:0-2940 GCA_044345155.1 Prosthecobacter sp.
CTGCTCGACATCGAAAATTCGATGCGCTTCAACAACGGCCTGATGCTCTGTGAGACCACGCCAGCGGGCCTGAAGGCCATCCTGGAGCATGGCGTGGCCCTTCTGGGCAATCAGGGGCGATTCCCGCAGATCGGCGGGATGAGCTTCAGTTTTGACGCATCCCTCCCGGCAGGTTCGAGGGTGCGCAGCGTGGCGCTGACGGACCTGGATGGAAATGTCACCGCTCACATTGTCGTCAATGGCAGCGTGCTGGTCGATGCGCCTGCCAGCATCACGCTGGTGACACTGAACTTCCTGGCGAACAACGGGGACAGCTACCCCTTCAAGGTGAATGCCGACAACTTCCGCTACCTTCTCAGCGGCGGCGGCCTTTCCGGCAGCACGGACGAGTCCCTGAACTTCACGGCTGCCGGAGTCGTTCCGGCAAACATCTTGGGCGAACAAGCTGCGCTTTCAAGCCATCTGCAGGCCCGTCATGCCACACCTGCGTCTGCTTATGCCATGATGGACACTCCAGTGGCGCTGGATACGAGGATCCAGCAGATCGCGAACCGTTCGGACACGGTTCTCTCCTATGGACCCATCTCACTGGCCTCCGCCGTCGTGACCCATGTCTCCGGCGCGCCTTCAGTGGAGGTGGTCATCCATCGCAGCGGCACTGCCGCCACGAGCGCCTCGATCAGCACCTCCGACGGCACGGCCTCTGTGGTGCCGCCTTTTGCCGCCGCCCTTGCCGGTGTGGACTACACGGCCGTGAGCACGGTGGTGAACTTTGCCGAGGGTGAACTCTCCAGGTCGGTTTCCATCCCCCTGCTGCCGCGCCCTGCCTCCGCCCCCAACCGCCGTTTCTCCGTCAGCCTCACCAGCCCCGCCGGCGGCTCCACGCTGGGCGCCATCACCTCCGCCGAGGTCCGCATCGTGGCCGCCGACACCCTCAAGCCTACGCTGGTCGTCTCCTCTCCCTCCGCCTCCGTGACCTCGCTGAGCGCTGTCTCGCCCTTCCAGGTGAAGGGCACCGCCGGGGATGCTCGCGGCATCGACCGTGTCGAGCTCGTGCTCAACGGTGGCCCCGCTGTCAACGCTGTGCTTGGCAGCGCGACGACCCCCGCCTCTGTGCCCTGGTCCCTGGACATCGAGCCCCTGGCCGGTGCCAACACCCTGTCAGTCACCGCCTACGACCTGCGCGGCAACGCCTCGGCCACCGTCACACGCAGCTTCACCTTCTCGCGCCGTTATGTGCTCAGCGTGACCGGCAGCGCTCCCTCGGCCCTGTCGCTGGCCGGCGGCGTCACCCTGGCGGCCACGCCCTCGACAGCGGCTTCCGCGCTGACGCCCTCGACGGCCGGCGCCAGCCCCAGGACTTCCAGCATCCTGCCGGGCACGGCGGTGAAGCTCACGGCGATGGCGAAGACAGGCTTTTGGTTCAGCCACTGGGCGGTGCAGCCCGCCGGTGCGGTTGCCCTGGGCGGCGTGCTGAGCTTCACCATGCCTGCGGCGAACGTGACCGCCGAGGCGGTGTTCGTGGCAAACCCGCTGCTGGACGCCAGCGGCCGCGGCAACGGCTACTTCGGACTGCTGCGCCCGTTTGAAGGCGTGGCGACAGGCCATGGCAGCGTCGGCTTCTTCACCGGCACGGTGACGCCGGCGACCGGCGGCTTCTCGGGCAAGGTCATGATCGGCGGGACGACGACCGCCGTCGTCGGAGGGTTCCAGGGAGATGGACGCTTTCTCTACACTGATGGTTCGGCCAGGTCCTGGGAAGGGCCGCTGGCGGGCGGGCGGCGCCTGGAACTGGTGCTGGAGGGTGCGGACATCCGGGTGAACCTGCGCAATGCCGGGGACGGTGCGAAGCAGGTCACGGGGCAGGCGCGGCGGGCGTTCTACGGCACGGGCAGGAAGCTGCCGGTGGAGCTTTTGAACCTGAAGATGCCTACGACGGCGGCGGCGGTGAACCAGGGGTACCTGACGGTGGCGCTGCCTGCGAAGGCGCAGGTGCCCGCGAGGGATCAGGCCAGCTATCCGCAGGGAACGGGTTTTGGAACGGTCAGCTGGAATGATGTCGGCGGGGTGACCTTTGCCGGGACGCTGGCGGACGGCAGCGCGTTCACGGGCAGCAGCGGCTTTGTGACGAGCGTGCAGTGGCCGTATTTCGCGGCGCTGCCGACGCCAGGGGCTGCGGCTTCGGCTGCAAAGGGCGGAAGCATCAGTGGCGTGCTGGAAGTCGACACTGCCCAGGCGGGCAGTGATGTGACGGGAAGCAGCCTGCTTTGGATACGTCCAGAGGTAGTGGAGCAGCCGGGGACGACGACGGCCGCGAAGGCGACACAGCTTTACACGGCGGGGTGGCCGGAGGGCATCCGGGTGGACGCGGTGGGAGCGTTTTATGATCAAGCGGTGGACGTGGGGACGGCGCTGGGCCTGGGCCCTGTGAACGTGACGAGCGGCAATGGCGAGATGGTGATGAGGGGCGGGAAGCTCGTGAACGAAGTGCTGGTCAGAGCGTTCAACATCACGGCGGGAGCGACGCCGGGGACGAGCGTGGTGACGAAGATCCCGGCGACAAACAACAGCTTCACTCTGGCGGTGAACCAGAAGCTGGGGACGTGGAGCGGGACGTTCACGCCGGATTGGACTCAGCCTGCGGCGGTAAAGCCGGCGATTAAAGGATTGCTGTTGCAGAAGGGGGACGGGCGCGGCGGCTACGGCTGGTTCATCAGCAACCGCAGTGCGGACCCGGACCCTGAGAGCGGTGAGGCGACGCTGGGAGCGCAGACGCCGTGATGGTTATTGTGTCGAAGCTGCCCTTCTAGGCCGAGGCCATGGAGGGCAGCGGGGCGATGATGTTCACGGGCCAGGGTCGGAAGCGTTCGAAGATGCCGGGCCCGAGTTCGCGGGAGGTTTGATAGCCGCGGCGGAACATCTCCAGCTTGGCGTCGATGT
>JBIJBP010000168.1:0-9811 GCA_044345155.1 Prosthecobacter sp.
CGAAGAGGCGGAGCTCACCCTGGGGGCCGGAGAAGCGCTGGAGCCAGATGTCCTTTCGGGGGACCTCGAGGAGGGCATGGAAGTGGTTGCCCATGATGCAGTAGGTGACGAGGCGGACGCCGCAGAAGTCGCTCATTTTCCAGAGGAGACGACGGAGGGCCTCCTTTTCGACGTCATCGAAGAAGACATCACCGCCGCAGGTGCGGGACATGACATGGTAGCAGTAGGCCTCGAGAGGCCCCTTGCCGAGGATGCGCCTGCGGCCGCCGGACCAGGAACGCGCGGCAGGGTAGGGGGCGGTTTTGGCATTGATGCCGAGGAGCTGCGCTTCGAGGGGAAGGGGCTCAAGATCAACGACTTGGGAAGGGTTCATGGGCGGGAAAGCGAGGGTTTGCGGAGCTTAGCACTGTACTGAATGCCTGGCATCTTTTTTCTTTTTAAGCAAGGCGGCCAGGTCGGGCAGCGCAAGATCGCGGAGCTTTTGCAGTTCGTTGACGACGCGGCTGGAGGCGGAGGTCTTCGCACGGCCTTGGAGCGTGCGCGGGAAGTTGGGCAGAAAACAGGTGAGGAGTGCCATGCGGCTTGAACCCTTCGCTCCTCTTGTCGTTGTACCCACGAAGGGATTATTTTGACCTCTCGAAGCCGGTAAAAAAAATCAGACGGACGGCCCTCGTGAAAATCAACGACGACGGGCCTTAAGTGAGTGCCATTCATGCCTGGCATCTTTTTCTTCCTCGAAGAAGACATCACCGCCGCAGGTGCGGGACATGACATGGTAGCAGTAGGCCTCGAGAGGCCCCTTGCCGAGGATGCGCCTGCGGCCGCCGGACCAGGAACGCGCGGCAGGGTAGGGAGCGGTTTTGGCATTGATGCCGAGGAGCTGCGCTTCGAGGGCAAGCGGCTCAAGATCAACGACTTGGGAAGGGTTCATGGGCGGGAAAGCGAGGGTTTTCGGAGCTTAGCACTGTACTGAATGCCTGGCATCTTTTTCTCTTCGCTTTGGTTCCCATAGGTGCCACGCCTCTCGCTCCGCCCGCCTCCGCCTGCCACCCAGTTCACAGGGCGCTGCGCGTGACGCTTACGAACGAGAGAGGTGAAGCGTTTGTCAGAATTTTGCACACAGGCACCGTCCCCCCCCCGAGAATCAGTTAACGTCACGATTTATATTTATTCTCAGCAGTGACATTGCGCTTCGCACTTTGGGATACCCTTTTGAGGTCCTTTTGAAAAGCTTCGACCAGTCTGGGCATCAGGCGCTCTTCTTCATTCAATAGGAAAATGTTTGCTTCCCGTTGCTCTTCTTCGCGAAGGTATTCAACAAACAGGGTTGCTCGGCGGACTCTTGAAGTTAGGCGCTTCACCTTATTGCCTTCTCTTGCTGCCTTCCTTTCATCAATGGCTGATGTGCAAAAGTCCGAAAAAAGAGCTTGTTTTGAGAGGCCGGTGTCGAGCGACACTAGTTCCAAATACGAAAATGTGGAGCAAAGTTTCTGGAACATGTAAGCCCCAAATGCAGTGATGCGGACCTCATCCGCGTAAATCATCTCACCTTTGCCTCCAACAGATTCAACACTATAGCAGTCGAGACGATTATTGGACTCGATGAGGCCGTGGCGCAAAAATATATCCAGCCAGATTTCGCAGTCAGATCGCATGCCAAACTTGCTGTCAAAATCGTCGCACAAGAGATCAACTCGGAAATAGCTTGCTCTATCTCCAGCCGACGGAGAGGCTTGCTTTAGCATGTTGAGAATCCGAAGACCGGTAAAATGGGAGCCGTGCTTGAGGCTGCGGCATTGATAGACATTCGGAATGAGGCTCTTCACCTCATCATAGTTATACCGGTCTGGAATCATCATTGGCTTAACCACTTGATGATCAATTACCGTCCAATGAGGCTCTGCCACCATTTCGCCGACATTTGTATAGCCTGAACTTATGAATTGCCTGAAGAACTCGAGTGCGAGGCGCATATTGTCCCTCGAGCACGCTGATAGGAATCCGCTCAGCGAATTAACTTCTTGATCAAACTGGCGACTACATGTCGAAAAAAAGCTGATCAGGTCTTCAAATGGCGCATTGATCGGAAGGATCTTGGAGATGCCGTCGCTTTTGCTTTTTAAATCTTGGATAAGGAACCGAAGCCTCTTTTTGAAGACTAGCTTCATATCAGGCGAGGCCAGATGAAATCCTGCATTGTGATAAGCGTCCAAAACACCCATCGTGCGGGCGCGGCAGTAGCGCTCCTCTCGCATGGAGATGATCGTCACACATCCTAAATCGCTGGCAATGCTCTGAGCCAATAGAAAACAAGTATCTTGGAGCTTTGGGGAAAGTTGGTCGGTATTGTCGAATGCCACCACCAAGTGTTTACCTTCCTTTTTCCAACGTTTTTGAAGACACCGAGTTACATAAGGAATGTCAGTCTTCCATTTTAGGATGAGGGTGTTTTTGATTCGGGTGAACTCTGGATCACCGTCATTTAGACCAGACAGTTCCTGTCGTTGTGCAACTTCGAGTTTATCGGCAAAAAGAGCTGCAAGATCGTCAATGCTACCCGATAGTGTTCTAGTTTGATCAAGCCCCTCCAATAGTCTCTCCCAAGCAAAATGAGAGATCTCACTTGTCTCTTGAGGGGCTTGGAGAAAATCGACAACAACCGGAAATGCATAAAGCTTCAAATCAGTCGGTGGCTCAACATATAGCAACTTCCTGAGGAAAGTGGATTTTCCAGCCCCTTTGCCTCCATACAGAATTACAACATCTCCTTTCTCTTTAACGAGAGACTTAGCAATCCTCTGGGTTAATGGTCCGCCATCCCTTCTGGATGCCACCTCTTGACCGCCATCGCTTTCAAAAAATGGGGTCATTTTATCCACTAATCTCGCAGTGAGCCCATCAACAACCTCGGATATGCCGGTGGCGTGAACGTAGCATTGATACATCATCTGGAAGTCGTCCTGAGTGATGTCCTCGAAGTAGCGGCGCGCTAACGGAAACAGATAGTGTGCATAATTGTTTGGCGAGAAGGGCGCATCGTAATGACCAATGTCGTCTTTCGGATGATAAAGCTCTCGAGACGTTGAGCCTTGTTCATCAAGCACATTGGCTAAGCTGCGCTCCTTTGTGATCGAATCATATGAAAACAACTTTTGAGCCTCTGTGAACGATTCTGAATAGTAAGACAGGGATGGTATGACAAACGCGTCGGCTTCAAAATAGCTTTTCCCTCTTACGAATGTCCGGAAGAAGACAAAAGCTTGGCCATTCGTGACGCATGCGAATTCACTACCTACCTCTGGACAATACTGCGAAACTTGAACCACTGCGGCCTTGATTGCTTGAGCGGTCGCTAAGGTCTTCAGCCGGACTCGGTGAGACTTGTTAGGAGCACTCGCAACCTTCAGGGGAAGGTCGAAATAGGCTCCCTCTCGCTTTGCCTCAATTACGAGCAACACCCGCCCTGTGCTGTCTTTGAGAATGTAGTCCATGAATCCGGCATGCACATGTTGCTCGCATTTAATCGCCGAATGGGGCCATCCCAGAACCTCATGAAACAATCGGTCGATGATTTGATGCCGTGTGTCTGCCTCGTTTAAATCCCTGAGCGCAAAGTCCTTCGCCAAAACTTCGGCTATTTGGTGGGCTGTTTTGGGATTGGATTCAGGCATAATCGTAATGTCATTAATCGACAATGAAGACATTCGGCTTTGTCCTTGTCGGTGTAATCGCTTTATTGAAGGCCAACATGGTTTTCATGGTTCAGGCAGTGGTATAAACTTCCGCGCCGCTTTTCACGAACTCTTTGCTCTTCTCTTCCAACCCGCGCTGAAGCGCTTCTTCCTCGGAGATGGCTTGTTCGGCGGCGTATTGGCGGACGTCTTCGGTGATCTTCATGGATGAGCTTTCGGTTGGAGGCGGTGAGTTTGCAAGGTGAGGGCGCGGCGGTGGGGAAGAATAGGGCGGATCGGGCTGAGGCGACGGATGGGGCCTGGGAACGATGCGTGGGGTGGTGGAAAAGGAATCGGTGAGAGGGAGAATAGGTCTTATAGGGCCTATGCGACGTATTGGGCAAAAGGCATCAGGCAACGGGTGGCGTCAGTCTTTTGGGCGATGCGGGGGCTTCGGGGGCTGGGACTGCTGCTTTTTCCGATACTCCAGGCGGGCCTTGGTCATTTGCTCGCGGATGCCGCCTTTTTTGACGAAGTCCTTCTCCAAACGGCGGCGCTGCTGGTCGAGGAGGTAATTCGCCTGATGGATGAGGCAGATGGCGATGTTCGCCAGGACCTCGGGCGGACGGGTGTCCATGAACGGGCGGTAGGTCTCGTAGCTCTCGTCGGGGGTGCGGCCGAGTTTGCGGACGTAGAGGGCTTCCTTGCTGTTTTTGTCCCAGAGGGCGTGGTCGCGGACTCGGAGGTAGTCCTGGTAGTCGAGGAGGAGTTCCTCCAGGCTGGCGCGGGCGACGTTGACGAGCTTGAGCTCCATCTCGGCGGAGGTGATGGAGGCTTTGCAGCCTTCACCGATGTTTTGTTTCCCGGAGCGGGCGGACTGCACCATCTGGTCGATGGTGCGGTCGCCTTTCTTGAGGAAGCGGTCGCAGAAGCGGAAGGTGAAGTCGAAGACGGTCTCGGCTTTGCGGAAGGAAAGGAGTTCCCGGTAGTTGCCGCCCTGGGGAAGGAAACCGGGTGGGTCGTCTTCTGGGGGCGGCTCTGGCATGGCGGGAGCTTCTTTGAATAGGACTTATAGGGCCTATTGGACCTATTTTGCCGAGGTATAGACCTCTGCGCCGGTTTGGATGAACTCCTTCGATTTCTCCGCCATCCCACGCTGGAGCGCTTCTTCCTCGGAGATGGCTTGTTCGGCGGCATACTTCCGAACGTCTTCGGTGATCTTCATGGAGCAGAAGTGGGGGCCGCACATGGAGCAGAAGTGGGCGCTTTTGGCTCCGTCCTGCGGCAGCGTTTCGTCGTGGTATTCGCGGGCGGTGACGGGGTCGAGGGAGAGATTGAACTGGTCTTCCCAGCGGAATTCGAAGCGGGCTTTGGAGAGGGCGTTGTCGCGGTATTGGGCGCCGGGGTGGCCTTTGGCGAGGTCGGCGGCGTGGGCGGCGAGCTTATAAGTGATGACGCCGGCTTTGACGTCTTCCTTGTTCGGGAGGCCGAGGTGTTCCTTCGGCGTGACGTAGCAGAGCATGGCGCAGCCATACCAGCCGATCATGGCGGCGCCGATGCCGCTGGTGATGTGGTCGTAGCCGGGGGCGATGTCGGTGGTGAGAGGGCCCAAGGTGTAGAAGGGGGCCTCGTGGCACCATTCGAGCTGCTTGGCCATGTTTTCCTCGATCATGTGCATGGGGACGTGGCCGGGGCCTTCGTTCATGACCTGGACGCCTTTGGCCCAGGCTCGCTTGGTGAGCTCGCCCTGCACTTCGAGTTCGCCGAACTGGGCTTTGTCATTGGCGTCGGCGATGGAGCCGGGGCGCAGGCCGTCGCCGATGGAGAAGGAGACGTCGTAGGCGGCCATGATGTCGCAGATGTCGTCCCAGTGGGTGTAGAGGAAGTTTTCCTTGTGGTGGGCGAGGCACCACTTGGCCATGATGCTGCCGCCGCGGCTGACGATGCCGGTCATGCGGGAGGCGGTCATGGGGACGAAGCGCAGGAGGACGCCGGCGTGGATGGTGAAGTAATCGACGCCTTGCTCGGCCTGCTCGATGAGGGTGTCGCGGAAGAGCTCCCAGGTGAGGTCCTCGGCCTTGCCGTTCACTTTTTCGAGCGCCTGGTAGATGGGCACAGTGCCGATGGGCACGGGCGAGTTGCGCAGGATCCATTCACGGGTGGCGTGGATGTTCTTGCCGGTGGAGAGGTCCATGACGGTGTCCGCGCCCCACTTGGTGGCCCAGCGCATCTTTTCGACCTCTTCCTCAATGCTGGAGGCGACGGCGCTGTTGCCGATGTTGGCGTTGATCTTCACCAGGAAGTTCCGGCCGATGATCATCGGCTCCAGCTCGGGGTGGTTGATGTTCGCGGGGATGATGGCGCGGCCGGCGGCGACTTCGGAGCGGACGAACTCGGGGGTGATTTCGTTCGGGATGCGCTGGGGGAACCTCGAAAAGATTCGAGGCGTTTCAGGTTTGAAAGTTTCAGGTTTCAAGTTGCCTGAGCCTTCGTGCTGCTTGAGCAGGTCGTTGCGCACGATGTCGTCCTTGAGGTCCGAAACTTGAAACTTGGAACCTGAAACTTGGTGCCTCTTCAAGTTCTCGCGGATGGCGATGAACTCCATCTCGGGGGTGATGATGCCGGCGCGGGCGTAGGCGAGCTGGGTGACGACTTTGCCGGGCTTGGCGCGCAGGGGATTGCGCTGGGCGTTGATGGGGGCCTTGAGGGGGCTGAGCAGGCCTTCGCGCTTGGCGGCGGCGTATTCGGCGTGGTTGGCGGTGAGGTAGCCGTTGTCGCGGGGCTCGACGGCACGGCCTTCGTAGGACTCGGTGTCGTTGCGGGCCTCGATCCAGGCTTTGCGGAGGGCGGGCAGGCCGGTCTCGACGGTGCCGGTGTAAGCGGGGTCGCCCCAGGGACCGGAGCAGTCATAGACGCGCACGGGTTCATTCACCTCGATGCGGCCGTTGAAGGCCTTCGTGGGGCTCAACGTGATCTCACGCATGGGGACGCGGACGTCCTGGTGAATCTGGCCCTCGACATAAACGCGGGTGGAAGCGGGAAGCTGCTCGGAGGAATGGGGCTCGAAGGAGGTTGTGGGATCGGCGATCATGGGGAAGGGGGGAGGGGAAGTTGAGGCTTGCGAGGCAAGCGTTGGCGGTGGTTGACGGTGGTTTGCGATTGTTGACGGTGGAGGCCGGAGGGGACAGGAGAGCGGTGGCGGTGGATGTCGGAGGCCGGGGAGGGAGTGAGTGAGATTCAGGGGTGGGGGCGCTGAGCGCTTGGCCTGAGATTCCTCCGAGCGAGCTCCCTTCGGCGGCATGACCCGCATCAGGTTCGGAGGGTTCGGGCCGAGGAAGACCCGTCTCAGTCCCTGCGGTGGGACGCCCCTGTCGTGACCTTTGGAGTTTGGGGAGGAGGGTGGGGGTGGTCAATGGGGAAAGAAATCCGAAATCCGAAACTCGAAGTTCGAAGTTCGAGTTTCAGAAGTGTTTCCAAACCAGGGGCAGTGCGGGCAGCAGGACGGCGAGGTCGGCGAGGAGGCGGTAGGTGTCGTGGCTGAGGTGGGGGCGGAAGCGGTCCAGGAGCCAGAGCAGGAGGAAGCCCGTCGCGCAGGAGGCGGCGAGGGTTTTCATGGACAGGGCGAGGTTGCCCTTGTCGGCGAGCAGCCAGGCGCTGAAGGCCACCCCGGCCCCGGCTGCGAGCCAGCGGTGATGGGCCCTGGGGGAGGAGATGCCGGTGAGGTTGGCGATGAAGAGGCAGGTCAGCAGGCTGAACTCGACAAAGCCGCCGACCGGGTCCGTGCCGTCGCGGATGAAGCGCGTCCAGGTGGTGACGCCCATGGCGAAGAGGATGCCGCCTGCCACATCCTTGTGCAGGGAGGAGCGCAGGCGCTGCTGAAAGGGGCGGCTCATCAGCAGGAAGAGCAGCGTCAGGATCAGGCCGGCGAGGCAGTAGCGGACACCGTCGCTGATGGGGGACTTCAGGATGAAACCCGCCGCGCCGGAGCCCAGGAGCGGCAGCACGCCCCGGAAGAAAACCTGGCTGCCGTGACCGGCAAAGATGCCCAGGTAGAGAAAGATGGCTGCGCTCAGGAACATGCCGCTCCAGAGGATGCTTTCCGGCACGATGAAAACTGCCAGCCAGCCGGTGATCAGGGCGCCGAGGACCAGGCCCGTCAGACGCAGGAAAGGCGCGGGGCTGCGGAGAAAAGCCAAGGTGGTCAGGCCGTCGTGCCTCGCCTTGGCGTGATCATCGAGGAGGCGGTCGAGCGCATAGACCATCCAGACCGAGAGACCGAGGCCGGAGAGCACACCGGGCATCACATGGAGGCGGTTCAGCCCCGCGAGCCCCAGGGCCCAGGTCGTGGCGATGAGCACGGGTTCGAGGTGCAGGGCGCGCAGACGCAGCCAGGCAGGCGGGCGTGAGCTGGGCGGTGCAGGGAGGTTGGGCATCGGGCAGGCGTGAGAAGAGAACGGAAATCGCGGTTTGGCAACCGGGGGTGCCATCACACGAATATTGCATCTCATCACCACGCCCCGATGGATTCCCGGCCTGCCGTCGTAAACTCTGTGCCCCGCCATGCGTCTCTCTGCCGCCACCCTGCTTCTTGCCACGCTGCCCGCGTTGGCCGCCGAACCGAATGTCAAACCGGACGATGTCGCCGGCAACGAGGCGGTGAAGAAGATCATGGAGACGCGTCCGGGCCGGGGTGTGATGCGCGATGACACCCCGCCGACGCCGCCGCAGGAGGCGCTGAAAAAGTTCAAGGTGCGCAGCGATGTCGCCATCGACCTCATGGCCAGCGAACCCGAGGTTGAGCAGCCGCTGTATGGTTCCTGGGACAGCCAGGGGCGTTTTTATGTCACGCAGTACCGCCAGTATCAGTTTCCGGCCGGGCTGAAGATCATCAGCTATGACCAGCATCTGCGGGCCAAGTTTGACAAGGTGCCGCTGCCTCCGCCGAGGGGTGAAAAGGGCGCGGACAAGATCACGGTTTTTGAGGACAGCGACGGCGACGGTTTTTTCGACAAGCATGAGGACGTCATCACCGGCCTGAACATCGCCAGCGCAGCGCTGCACGGCATGGGGCGGATCTGGGTGCTGAACCCGCCCTATCTGCTGAGTTATCCGGATGCCGACTTTGATGCGAAACCTGACAGCGACACCCCGGAGGTTGAGCTGAGCGGCTTCGGACTGGAAGACACGCACAGCGTCGCCACCAACCTGCAATGGGGCATGGACGGCTGGCTGTATGGCGCCAACGGCAGCACCACCACCGGCAACGTTTCCAGCGCCAGCACCAAGAACGTGAAGTGGGAGGGGCAGTGCATCTGGCGTTATCATCCGAAGAAGAAGACCTTCGAAATTTACGCCGAGGGCGGCGGCAACACCTTCAGTCTCGACATCGACAGCAAGGGCCGGATTTTCTCCGGCACCAACGGCGCCACGCGCGGCATGCATTACGAGCAGGGCAGCTACGGCATCAAGGGCTGGGGCAAGCACGGGCCGCTGACCAACCCGTATGCCTTTGGCTGGTTCGAGCACATGCGGCATGAAGGTGACAACAAGCGCTTCCCCCAGGCCTTCGCCATCTATGAGGGCGGCCTGCTTGGCAGCGCCTACGAGGGCCGGATCATCGCGCCGAACGCCCTGCAGAACCTGGTTTATGTCAGCCAGCTTCAGCCCGACGGCTCCACCTTCCGGACGAAGGACGAGGAGAACCTCATGAGCACGTCCGACCGCTGGTTCCGTCCCGTGTGGGCTGGCGTCGGTCCGGATGGAGGCTTCTACATGGCCGACTGGTATGACACACGCCTCAGCCATGTCAGTCCGGTCGATGACTGGCACAAGACCAGCGGTCGCATCTACCGCGTCCGCCCCGCCAGCGGAGCGCCGAAGCTGAAGGCCTTCGATTTGAGCAAGGCGGACGGCGAGGAGCTGCTCGGGTACCTGGGTCACCCTAACGAATGGTTTCGCAAGCAGGCCGTGCATGAGATCGCCTGGCGAAACCTGACGGGGCTTGTGCCCGCGATCAAGGCCCTGCCCATGACCCTGGACACCCTCTGGGCGCTGGACGCGCTGGGGGCGGTTGAAGAGCCGCCGCTGGATTCCAAGGATCCCTACATCCGCCGCTGGGCGGTCAAGATGATCGGCGAGGG
>JBIJBP010000054.1:0-31676 GCA_044345155.1 Prosthecobacter sp.
CCCAAATTGTAACCCCAACACCAAAAGTGTTACCCATGTTCTGAACCAAAAGTGTTACCTATGTATTGACTGCGCCATTCCTTGGTCATTGGAGCCAGGGCATTGGGCTTCGGGCTTCGAATTTCATGTCCCCCTCCCTCGATCATCCTGCGCAGCCGCTCCATCACGGCGGTCACGGTTTCATCGAGGGTGGAGGTGCCGGCGGTGATGCCGACGTCGCTGACATCGGCGAACCACTCCTGCCGCAAGTCATCCGGCGTCTCGACCTGATGCGCACGAGCGCCCAGCCGGACGGCCTTTGCCACAAGCTGACGCGTGTTGTTGCTGTTGCGGCCGCCGATGACAACGATGACGGGGCAGGCCTGGCACAACTCCTCAAGGGCGCTCTGGCGCTGCTTGGTGGGATGACAAACGGTGTCGATGAAACGCACCTCCGCCCCCGGCTGCTGCCGCTTGATGGCGGCGACGAGTTCCAGCACGTTATCCAGCGGCTGGGTGGTCTGCGCCACGACCCCGAGCCTGGCGCTGGCGGGGATTTGCAGAACCTCGACCTCGTCCAGAACGACACTCGCGCCAGGAAAGTCACCGATGAGGCCGCGCACCTCCACATGCTGCCTCTGGCCGATGACCACCGGATGATACCCTTCCTGAACAAGCACTGAGAGCGCCAGGTGGGCCTTGCGCACCAGCGGACAGGTCGTGTCCGTGATGACGTGCCCGGCCTGTCGCCAGGCCTGATGCATCCGGTCCGCTGCACCATGGGCGCTGATGACGACACGGTGAGTGTCCGCCGAGCCCGGCGGATCGAGCTCGCCACGCCGCACACCCAGGGTTCGCAGATGATCATCGACCAAGGGGTTGTGCACGAGCTGGCCGAGAAGAGTGACCGGCTCACGCCGGGCGGCGTCATGGGTGGCACGCAGGGCGTCGCGGACGCCGAAGCACATGCCGTGATGTTGGGCGAGGTGGAGTTTCATGGGGATGAGTGGGTGGGATGACTTTACTTTGCGACACAAAGTTAATGATTAAAAGAAGCCTCAGGGCTCGGGCTTGATGGACTTCACGATGGATTCGAGCAGGTTGATGTACTGGCTGAAGGCCTTACGCCCCGCGGCCGTGAGCTTGTAGGTTGTTCGTGGACGGTTGCCGGAATCATCGCGCTCTTCCTGGACGAAACCAGCGGTCGCCAACGTGCGCAGATGCGTGATCAGGTTGCCGTCGCTCATGCCGAGCTCCGCCTTCATGTCCTGGAACGACCACTCTCCGCGAGCGGCCAGCAGCGTCATGATGGACAGCCGGGCCTTCTCGTGGATCGTCTTGTCGATCTGGTCGAAATCAATCATTCCGCCGCCAGAGGTTCGGGTTTCCTGCCGATCATGACCGCCGCGCCATAGACGAGGTGGAAAAGGCCGAAGGTCAGGCCCATGCAGGCGCTCGCCGGAGCCAGGTCGCCGGGCAGCAGCCGGACATCCCCGTTCGCCGCCCAAATCCAGAACAGGACCAGCCCGACGATGACAAAGGCCCAGCCCAGCCGAACCAACGATGGTGGAGAAAAGCTGGAAGTGGCAAGCAGCGCGAGACCATACCCCAGAATCCACACAAGCGCCGCCAGGGTCAGGTTGTTCAAGTGGATGATCAACCCGATGCCGAGCACCCCGCCGACCAGCAGAGGCGGGGCCAGCGACCGCAGCGCCATCTTCATGCCCTGGGACAAAAAGAGCTGCCCCCGCCGCTTCGCCTCACGCGAAAGCATCAGCGCATTGAAAACTGAAACGGCAAGCAGCTGTCCCAGCCAGCCGCCCAGAAACTCCCCCGATCCGTCAGCCGATGGAAGGCGGATGCCTGTGTCGAGCTGCCTGGCGGCAAACATCAGGGACAACAGGCCGCCGAACAGAGCCGCCTGCCCTGAAACAGCCCGGTACACATGAGCCTTTTCCATCAAGGAGCGGATCACACGGAGGTTCTCAAGGGCGGCTTGCTGAATGCTCATGCCATTCACTTTGTGGCATAAAGCAAAAGCCGCAAGCAGAAACTTTGCGAAACAAAGTATTGTCAAAAAAACTCGAACTTTGAAGGCTGCCGTTCGTGACCGCCCAAACCTGGCGCCGCATGACAAGTCATCTGTTGTTGAGCAAGGTTTTGCACATCATGTCAAGGGTGCGAAAACCGCCCACACCCAGATGGCAAAGGCAGGCGGCCGATGTGAGGGCTGGGACGTCATTGATGGCGTTGACCTCAGGGTCAGCGGTGTCAATGCGGTCGCATCGAAGGCAAAACAAACGTCGAAAGATATTGAAGGCGCGCCGAACCGACACTCCGCCCGGAACAAGACTTTAAGTTCGTCACGAAGTTCAACCCAGCGGCTCCGCCGCCTGAAACTGAATCGCCGCGATCTTGTCAGCCATGTCATGGCTGGCACAGAACGCCATCTCCACGGCCGCCGCCCGGCTGATCCGCGCCCTCAGGGCCACCACCTCGCCCATGCTGTGACCGTCGACAAAGGCTTCCACGGGACGGTTCTGCGGGGACAGGTTGCGGATTTCCACCGTGCTGTCCGTGCTCAGCAGGGCACTGCGCCAATGAGAGGGCTCCATCACATTGGAACCCACCAGCAGCCAGGCGGGCGTGTCCGCCAGCAGTGGGCTGGCCCCCATGCTGCGCGCGTAGGCCGTCGATCCGGCTGCGGTCGCCACCAGGGCGCCGTCGCTGACCAGCTTTGGAATCCGCCGCACTCCATTCACGCACACCTCCAGCCAGGCGCTCTGGCTCGTGCTGCGCTCCAGCCAGGCATCATTGAAGCCATACGTCGTGCGCACAGCGCCGCTGGCGTCTTCAAACTCCAGAAACAGCATGGGCAGCTGCCGCAGGATCACATCGGCAGGCGGGAAAGGAGCTCCCAGCACCTGCTCCGGCGCATTCATCAGGAAACCCAGGTGCCCCGCATTGATCCCAAAAAACGGCAGGCGTGAGCGCCAATGTTCGCGGATGCAGCGCAGCATCGCCCCATCTCCGCCCAGCACCGCCACCAGGCGTGCATCCTGTTCCGGCACCCCCTTCCCCACCTGCGCCACCCAGGAGCAAGCCTTGGGATTGGCCTCATCCGCCTGAAGCAGAAACGGCGCCCTGCTCAGACTGGTGCGGGCCCAGGTTCCAGGAATCGGCACGCGATAAAGGCCGTAGCGTTCAATGTAATCCTGCACTCTTGGAGTCACCAGATCCTCAATCGAGTCTCCCCGGCCCAGCCGCTCGCGAATCAGCGTGCTTGATCCAGGCACGTCCAGCGGGATCAGGCGTGACTGAGGTGGCAGGTCATCGGCATTCACCTCATGCCCCGGACGCTGAAGCACGGCAAAGCGGGCCGTGTTCCAAAGCTCCTCCCCATTCGCCCAGGACGTCTGAATCGGCGACTTTCCCCGCGCACCACCCACCACCAGGTCCGTGCCAACCACATGCCAGACCTCGCCCAGCGCGGCGTAACGCTGCTGCAGGTCCCAGTTTCGGGTGAAGGTGTCCTGCTCAAGGTCAAACAGGTCCACCACCACCCTGGGCATGCCACCAAAGGCCAGATCCGCCAGGGCAGCCCTGTAAACCGGTGGCAGCAGGCCGGTGACCGCCTTGTCCGGACGAGGCCCGCAGGGAATGACCCGCACCTGGTCAAACTCCCGCGCCAGAACCTCCACCACGGCCCGGTGATGCCGGCCCGGTGGATTGAAGCTGCCTCCAAAAATGGCGATGCGCATGATGTTGAAGCCGTGACAAAAACTCGGGAATGTCCGCGACGGAAGACGGATCCTCCGTGGTGCTCCCGCCCGGATTCGAACCGAGAACCAAGGGATTATGAGTCCCCTGCTCTAACCGTTGAGCTACAGGAGCGTGCTCGCGAATGGAAGTGGAGTATGGCGGCTGCGACCCGCCACGCAATGCAGGATTTGCGTTGGCAGGTTTTCCTTTCCCGCGCATGGATGGCCGCCCATGAAAATTCTGGTCACAGGCAAAGGCGGCCGCGAACACGCCCTCATCACCGCACTCAGCGAATCCCCCGGTCAGCACGAACTCTTCGCGTACCCGGGCAGCGACGCCATCGCCGCCCTCGCCACCCGCGTCGATGTCCCGGGCCTGCCCGAGCTCATCACCTGGATGAAGGCAAACGCCATCGACCTCTGCGTCGCCGGCGAGGAGGCCTGGCTGGTCAAGGACCGAGGCCTCGCCAACCTCTGTGAAGAAGCCGGCATCCCCTGCTGGGGCCCCTTCAAGGAAGCCGCCCAGCTCGAAGCCTCGAAGGCTTTCGCCAAGGACTTCCTCAAACGTCACGCCATCCCCACCGCCTCCTACACCGTCTGCACCAGCGCCGACGAGGCACGCGCCGCCCTCACCCGCTTCCCGATTGTGTTGAAGTTCGACGGGCTCGCCGCCGGCAAAGGCGTGGCTGTCTGCCCGACCCGTGAGGAGGCTGAGGACTTCATCACCGAGGTCATGGAAAAACGCGTCTTCGGCGCCGGCAACCTCGTCGTGGAGACCTGCCTCATCGGCCCCGAACTCTCCGTCTTCGCCTCCCTTTGCGATGACCAATATCACATCCTCATGCCTGCCCGCGACTACAAGCGCATCCGGGACAACGACCAGGGCCCGAACACGGGCGGCATGGGCGCGGTGGCCAGTCGCGAGATTGTCAGCACCGAAGTCCTCGCCCGGATCGAGCGTGAGATCGTGCAGCCCACCGTCCAGGGCCTGATCAAGGACGGCCTGCGCTACCGCGGCTTCCTCTACTTCGGCCTCATGCTCACGCCGGAGGGTCCTCAGGTCATCGAATACAACTGCCGCTTTGGCGACCCCGAGGCCGAGGCAGTCATGCCCATGGTGCGTGGCGACTTCGCCCGTTATGTCTTTGAGGCGGCCAAAGGCGCCTTGAAGCCGGAGCTGCTCCACTTTGCCGAAGGCTGGAGCATCTGCCTCATCTCCGCCTCCGCCGGCTACCCCGCCAGCTCCAGGAGCGGCGACGTCATCTCCGGTCTCGAAACCGTGGAAGGCGCCCGCGTCTACCATTGTGGCACCCGTCGTAATGATGAAGGCCGGTTTGAAACCAACGGCGGGCGCGTGCTCGCCGTCGTTGCTCAGGCCGCCAGCCGTGACGCCGCCCGCGACAAGGCCTACGCTGAATCCGCCAAGATCCGCTTCGACGGCCTCCAGCGCCGCAGCGACATCGGCCGGATGCACTTCGAATAGGCGCGGCAAAAAAGGTTGAAAACCCCCGGTCCCGCTGCCCGATTAGTCCCACCCCCCTAACAACACCCATGAAAAAACTCGCCGTCATCACCGCCGTCCTTGCCTTCGCCCACCTCGGCTCTGCCCAGGATGCTGAGGTCGCCGCCATCGAGCTCAAGCCCCATGCCACCAATCCCCTCGGCTATGACAAGACCGATCTGACCGTCAAGGCTGGCCAGAAGGTGAAGCTCACGCTCAACAACACCGGCAGCATCGCCCCCCAGCCCCACAACTTCCTGCTCATCAAGCCCGGCAAGGACCAGGCCGTCGGCGCGCAGGCCAACGCCATGATGACCGACCCCCAGGCCATGGCCAAGAGCTACATCCCCGACGCGTCCAAGGATGACATCATCGCCCACACCAAGCTGGTGCAGCCGAACGGCACGGAAACCATCGAATTCACCGCCCCTGCTGAAGCCGGCGACTATCCCTACATGTGCACCTTCCCCGGCCACTGGCTGCTCATGAAGGGCGTGCTGCACGTCACCAAGTAAGCATCTCCACGGCTTTTGAAGGCGGACGTAAGTCCGCCTTCATCGTATCCAGACCACCCCCTCATTCCACGAACGAACCCCCAGCCACCATGAAACACCTTCTTTCCCTCCTTCTCGCCCTCAGCCTCGCCAGCCCCGTCCTTGCCGAGGATGGCAAGCTCGCCGTCGCCGGCCTGAACTTCACCTTTCCCACCACCTGGACCTCCGTCCCCCCGAGCAGCCCCATGCGCGCCGGCACCCTCCAGATCGCGGCTGAAGGCTCCGACAAGCCCCTCGAAGCCGTGTTTTACTACTTCGGCAGCGGCCAGGGCGGCGACACCAAGGCCAATGTGGACCGCTGGCTCGGCCAGTTCGCCAGCCCCCCGGAATCCAAGACCGAGGAACTCGACGCCAACGGCACCAAGGTCACCCTGGTGACCGCAACCGGCACCTACAACGACGGTGCCATGTTCGGCCCCAAGACCCCCAAGGAAAACTACACCCTCCTCGGTGGCATCGTCCCCGGCAATGACGCCCCTGTCTTTATCAAGCTGACCGGACCGAAGGATGCCGTCGCCAAGATTGCCGACGCCTTCAAGGTCATGCTCAAGAGCCCTTTCGCGGCCAAATAAAAAAACCGAAGGACAGGATCGCCTGCAAGACATCCTTCACCACCTCCCAGACAAGGACCTCAGGCCAGCCTGAGGTCTTTTTTTTTGCAGATCGATCGCAGGAATCGAATGACGGCACCCGGCCAGAACTGCCAGATGCTGCAGGGCCCAGTCAGCTCACGGCAGAAATGGGCTACGGAATTTCCACATGCGCTTCATGCTTTTCATCCACCAACTGGGAAATCCGTTCTGCGTCCCAGGTTGAGAGTCCGGTGATGCGACGGTCAGTTTAGGCTTGTGCGAAAAATTCATATCGGAGACGATCATCGCATGTCCAAGCTGCATGAATGCCTGAAGTATCTTCCATGGGTGATGCTTCCACTGAGCCTGACTGCGGCTGAAGAGGATTGGAAGGGCGCGGCCAAGGTGACAACCACGGTCGTTGATGCTTATGGCCGACGGCAGGACCTGTTCCAGGGGCTTGCAGCCTCGGCCTCTCGCCAGGGCTGCCGTGTCGCCAAAGTCATCGGCAACATCCTTGATGGGTTCACCGTGCGAGTGGATGGCAAATCCGGCGCGCGTTACGATGAAATAGCCAGGGAGACCCCCGTCTTCACTGGGGATGGCAGCTCGATTGCGTACGCCGCCAGGCGTCTCGGAAACTGGACATGGGTGGTCAACGGCGTCGAAGGCCCCGCCTTCCCTGAACTTACCGCCACCTCGTTCGCCTTCAGTGCCGATGGCCGCCACCACGCCTACATCGGCATCCCCCGCTTCCGCAGCACCGCCCTGGTCGTCGATGGAAAAGTTCAGGTCGAAGCTGGCTGGGAGGAAACCATGCCCTGGGATGCAGCCCCCGTTTTCAACCGAGATGGCTCACGGCTCGCCTACGTGGAAATCCGCCGCCGTGAACGCAAAATGCGGATCAATCTCGCAGGCAGCCCGCTGCCCTGGCACGATGGAATCGCCCTGGTCAGATCCGCAGGCTTCGGGGCCTTCGGCCCTTCCACCGGTGATCTCAGCGGTGCAGCAGCCGAGCGGGCCCGCCCGGAAGCTTTCGGCATGCACTTCTCCCAGGATGGCCAACATTTTGCCTACGCCATGTTTGAAGCAGGTCTTAACGGCCTGATTGTGGACGGAAAACAGATTGGCCTGCATGAGGCCTACGGATTCGATTTCACCTTCTCCCCGGACGCTTCAGACTACGCCTGCATGATGTGGGACGGCACCAAACGATGGGTGATCTCCGCCAAACGCAGCCCCCTGCAGATCGAGAAGATTTTCGACTGGAGCATCACCTTCAGTCCGAACGGCCGTCATCTTGCCTTCAGCGGCGTGCGCGAAGGCAGGATGGCCGTGTGGATGGACGGCCGCCCGGCCCCTTGTGACATGGCTTTCAAAGACTGCCCAAACTGGAAGGCCATTCAATTCAGCCCCGACTCAAACAGGCTGGCCTTTCTCGTGAGCACTGATGCTGCGATGCACTGGGTCGTGGATGGCAAGGCCGATCCCGGAGCAAGGATCATCGGCACCAACGTGACCCTGGATTTCAGCCCGGATAGCAAGCATTACGTCTATGCCGCCGCAGATGCGGTCAGTGATGGCGTGCGGATTCTTGTCGATGGGAAGGAAAGGGCAAGGCATGCCGTCGTTGCCTGCGGCCCCGTTTTCAGGTCAGACGGAATCCTGGAGTACCTCGCCATCGAAGAAACGGATCTGATGAAATACGAAGTGCGGCTTGAATGACCCGGCCCGCCTGCCCTGGCGCACCGGGTCCGCTTCCCACGGCCAACCTGGAACAACGGGTGATTCAGTGTCGATAAAGCCGGGCCTGCCCGTCGTTCTGTGGGCATGCCACTGCACCTCACCTCCCGCCGTCAGTTCATCTCCCGTCTAGGCGCTGCCGCCGCCCTTTCAGGAGCGTCCCTGCATTCCGCCGACGTGGATGAAAACCTCGTCGCGGTGCTGAACGACACGCACATCGGGGCCCAGCATCCGGAATCGGCATCCATCCCGGCAAATCTTCGCCACACCATCGCAGCGCTGCTTGCCCTGCCCAGGAGGCCGGCGGCGGTGATCATCAACGGCGACCTCGCGCTCAAGGATGGCAGACGAGGTGATTACGAACATCTGCTCAGGCTCATCACCCCCCTGCGTGAGGCGGGAGTCGCCCTGCACCTCGGCATGGGCAACCACGATGATCGCGCGATCTTTTATGAGGTGCTTCAGCACGAAAAGCCGGCGGCGCCCGTGGTCGAATCGAAGCATGTCGGGCTGGTGCGGCTGGCTGGGGCCAACCTCTTTCTCCTGGATTCCCTCAAGGCCACCATGGTGACCCAGGGCCTGCTCGGCGAGGAGCAGCTTCAGTGGCTCACGAAGCTGCTCGACCTCCACAACGACAAGCCCGCCCTGGTGTTCGCCCATCACAACCCGCGCCTTGGCGGCGACCCCCTGCATTTTCCAGGCGGGCTCGAGGATTCGGCCCCCCTCTGGCAGGTGCTTGCCCCAAGGAGACATGTGAAGGCCTACATCCACGGCCACATCCATCATCGCGAATTCCATTCGCACGAGGGCATCCACATCCTCAACACGCCCGCCACCTCTTATGTTGCGGACAAGAAGACCTCCACGACCGGCTGGACCCTGCTGAGACTCAACGATCAGGGCGCGCAGGCCACGACGCTGACGCATCTGCCGGATCATCCCTGGAACAATGCCGTCACCGACCTGGCCTGGAGAACCTGAGCAAGAAGGTGTTTTCGACACCGTAGGTTAGGCCAGCGTGAACACACCGCTCCCGGAATTCAGACTGTCACGCCGCCGGTTTCTCCATGCCGGCGGCATGGGGGCGCTCGGGCTTGGACTCACCCCTCTCGCCGCGCTTGGCTCGCCCGCCGGACTGAACCGCATCGGACCGGGAAAGGCGAAGTCCGTGATCCTCATCTTCAACGGTGGAGCGCCCAGCCACATCGATCTCTGGGACCCGAAGCCCGACGCGCCCAGTGAGATCCGCGGAGAGTTCAAGACCATCCGCACCAACGTGCCTGGCGTGCACATCACCGAACTGCTGCCGCAGATGGCGAAGCGCATGGACAAGCTCGCCCTGATCCGTTCGGTCAACCACGGCCACAGCAGCCACAACGGCGGCATGTACTGGGCCACCGCCGGCAGGCCCTACCGCGTGGACAGCACGCTCATCAACCCCAGCCCCTCCGACCTGCCCGGCGTCGGCACCCTGGTCGGCTGGTTGGCCCAGCGCGACGGCTTCAGCAAGGGCGTGCCTCCTTATGTCATCACGCCCTTTCCGCACTGCGACAGCAAGGTCTATCTCACGCCCGGCCAGTTCGGCGGCTGCCTGGGCAAGCGCTACGATCCCTATGTGCTCGATGACGACCCGAACGCCGCCAGCTTCCGGGTCCGCAACATGGGCCTCGACGCCAGCCTGACTCCGGCACGTTTTCAGGAACGGCTGTCGCTGCTCAAGGACCTTGGCGCCGTGAGCGCCCCCATCGCCTCCTCGCAGGTGGCGGAGATCGACATCTTCAACCAGCAGGCCGCGCAACTGCTCCAGTCCGGCAAGGCGGCGGAGGCCTTCGACCTGAGCAAGGAGCCCGACAAGGTGCGTGAACGATACGGACGGCACAGCTGGGGTCAGTCGCACCTTCTTGCGCGGCGGCTGATCGAGGCCGGCACGCGCTTTGTCACCACCGTCAACGGCCCCTCCATCACCTGGGACACCCACAAGGACAACTTCAACGGACTCAGGAACCGGCTCGTGCCGCCGATGGAGCAGGCCTATGCCGCGCTGCTCGACGACCTTGAGGAACGCGGCCTGCTGGAAAGCACGCTCGTCGTCTGGATGGGCGAGTTCGGCCGCACGCCCAAGATCAACGGCGACGCGGGCCGCGATCACTGGCCGGGCTGTTACAGCGTGCTGATGGCAGGCGGCGGTGTGCGCGGCGGCCAGGTCATCGGCAGCAGCGACGAAACCGGCGCCTACCCGAAGGAGCGGCCCGTCTCGCCTGCGGACATTCACGCCAGCATCTACACCGCCCTAGGCTATGACCACCGCTCGATCAGCTACCGCTCCTCCGACGGACGCCCCGTGGCGCTGACGGAAGGCGCGACGATCCACGAATTGTTCTGACCGCGAAGTACGTTAGGTCAGAATGCGCCTGCTCATCCTCGCTACCCTGCTGCTTGCCACCGGCCTTGCCGCCGAACCGATGAAGGTCGTACTCGCAGGGGACTCCACCGTCGCCTCGCAGCCCAATCCGCCGAAGGACCGCCCCACGCTCGCCGGCTGGGGGCAGATGCTTGGCGAGTTCATGCCAGGTGTCACGGTCGTCAATCATGCCCGGTCGGGTGCCAGCACCAAAAGCTTCCGTGACCTCGGGCTCTGGGAGCGTGTCCTGAAGGAGAAGGGCCGGTGGGTTCTGATCCAGTTCGGGCACAATGATCAAAAGATCCAGGACCCGGCCCGGGGCACCGACCCCGCGACGAGCTACTCCGACAACCTGCGGGCTTTCATCCGTGAAGTGCGTGCCACCGGCGGCAGCCCCGTGCTGGTCACCTCCGTGGCGAGGCGCGTCTATGTGGAAGGCAGACTGACAACCACGCTCACGCCGTATGTTGAAGCCGCTCAAAAGGTCGGCCAGGAAATGCAGGTGCCTGTGGTGGACCTGCATCGCGCCAGCTTCGCCCTCTTCCAGCAGATGGGTGAAAAGTTCTGCCAGCTTTACGGGCCCGGCGAAAAGGACAGGTCCCACTTTTCCGGTGAAGGCGCACGCATGATGGCAAGGCTCGTGGCGGAGGGTCTCAGCCGCGAAGTCCCCGAACTGCGTCCGCATCTGCAGCTTGTCCCCCCGCCGCCCGCCGGCCTGCCCTATGAGGTGAAGCTCACGACGGTCTCCAAAGGCTATGATGGCGAGACCTGCTGGGTGCATCCTCGCGCCGGAGCCATCCCAGGCCCGACGCCCTGCGTGGTGCTGACCATGCAGAAGCTTCTGCTGACGGGCAGCGATGTCTTCTATGCCCTCAACGACACGCGCACGGACGATCTCGGCGCAAGCTGGAGCCCGGTACGCGAGCATGGCGACGCGCTGGGCCGCAGGCAGGAGCCTGGCGGCGTCGTGGTCGGCGCCTGCGACTTCACCCCGAAGTTCCATGCCGCATCAGGCAGGCTGCTCGGCATTGGACACAATGTTCGTTATCTCAACAACAAGGTCATCCATGAACGGCAGCGCGAGACCGTGTGGTCGGTCTACGATGACAAGGCCCGCACCTGGAGCCCGTGGGCGAATCTGAAAATGCCGGACGACCCGAAATTTCACAATGCCGGGGCCGGGTCCGTGCAGCGTTTTGACCTGGAGAACGGTGACATCCTGCTGCCCATCTATTTCAAGGCGGCCAAGGACAAATACTACCGCGTCTCCGTCCTGCGCTGCCGCTTTGACGGAACGACTTTGAGATACATCGAGCACGGCACCGAACTCACGCTTGAATCCGGACGCGGTGTCTATGAACCCTCGCTCACACGCTGTGCCGGACGATTTTATCTCACCCTGCGCAATGACACCGCCGGTTATGTGGCCATCAGCGAGGACGGGCTGCATTTCGGTCCCATCCAGCCCTGGAGGTTCGACGACGGTTCCGAACTTGGCAATTACAACACCCAGCAGCACTGGGTGACGCACCGGGACCGGCTGTATCTGGTCTACAACCGCAGAGGTGCCCACAACGATCATGTCGCGAGACATCGCGCGCCCTTGTTCATGGCGGAGGTGGACACGGCTAAGATGGCCGTGAAGCGCGCCACGGAATGCATCCTGGTTCCTGAACGGGGCGCCAGGCTCGGCAATTTTGCCGTCACGGAGGTGAACGACAGCGAGACCTGGGTGACCGTGGCCGAATGGATGCAGACCTGGTCGCCCAACATCATCCTGCCGCCCGGCAACGCCTTTGGCGCCGACAACAGCGTCTACGCCGCACGCATCCTCTGGAAGGACTGAGCGCTGCGGAGATCATTCACGTTTCATGCCTCAGGCAGCAGCGAGGCCTGTCCGGACGAACGTGCGATTTCAAAGCCTTCATCCGCCAGCAGATGGGAGGACCTGGAGGCGGCGACGGCGATCTCATCGCACCGGTTGTTGCCGGGATTTGAGGCATGGCCCTTCACCCACACGAGCCTGACCTTGTGCTTCCCCAGCAGGTCGAGCGCCTGGGACCAGAGGTCGGCGTTGAGGGCCGGCTGCTTGTCCGCCTTCCGCCAGCCGCGTGCACGCCAGCTCTTCGCCCAGCCCTTTTCAATCGAGTCCACGACATAACGGGAGTCCGAATAGAGCGTGACCTCGCAGGTCCGCGTCAGGATGCGCAGAGCCGCGATGACCGCCATCAGCTCCATGCGGTTGTTCGTGGTCAGCCGGTAGCCCTGGGCCAGTTCCTTCTGATGCCTGCCGCTCTGGAGCAGCACGCCAAAACCACCCGGGCCGGGATTGCCCGAGCAGGCGCCATCCGTGTAAATCGTCACCGCTGTCATTCGTGAATCCGCCGCCATAAGACGGAGGCACGGCTTCGGCGAATGATTTCAGCAGCACCGGCCGTCATTCACGCCAGAAGTGCTTTTTGCCGGGATCACGGAAGGCTCGCTCGAGGCTGTCAAACAATGAGTTCAGACGCGCCTCCTCCTTGATCACATACTCCACGGTGTGGGCATGGGTGGAGACCGGGTAGCTTTTCACCACCTTGGGTTCGGTAAGCGTGGGGGAGATGCGGCTCGCGGCGTCCTGGACCATCTGACGCGCCTTGTCGATGGCCTGCTGGCCGGCGGCGACCACGCCGGTTCCCTCCATGCGCACGGGTTCGAGGTAGTAGAAGCGCACGGCGGTGTTGGAACTCAGCGTCAGGTTCACCTCCACCACACGGGCTGCGGCATCCGCCACATATTCATGCTTTGAAAGCGCGATGATCTGCCCGCACTTCACGATGTAGCGGCCGCCTTTGAGGGAGCCGGTCCAGACCCCGTCCTGAAGCATCTCCTCAGGCACGGGCTGCGTTTGCGTCGGCCCGGTGGTGCCTGTGCCGCCGCCGGACTGGGCAAAGACTGCTGTGGAGAAGACAAGGCAGGAGGCGAGGAGCAGCAGGGGGGATTTCATAATCCCGTTCAGTCTGGCAAAAACGCACCCTTTTGTAAATCACCGTGTACCATCCAAGCAGCCTCCTCCCGGCAAGCCTGACGCAGGTGGTTGCGTTTAACCAGCTATGTCATCAAACCATCCGAAGCTGTCCAGGCGTCAGTTTGCCGCAGGCGCCGCCGCCCTGATCAGCACGCCGTTCATCCAGGCACAGAGCAAAACCGCCCCGGAACACCACGGCGAGATCATCGGCCATGGCGGCTTCCGCTTCCGGGTGAACAAGCTCTGGAGCCAGGCGGATCCGGCCAAAGTCCAGGTGAAGGACTGCCACGAGATGGTGCAGGCCGCGGACGGAAGGCTGTTCATGCTGACCAACCACGCCGCCAACAACATGCTCGTCTATGATGTTGAGGGCCGCCTTCTTGGCACCTGGACCCTGAAGCTCAGCGGCGCTCATGGCCTCACACTGCATCGCGGTGATGACGGAAAGGAGCATCTTTACCTCACCGACCCGGGCTCTGGGCGGGTCGTGAAGACCACGCTCGAAGGCGAGATCGTCCTGGAGCTGCCTCACGCCTCCCAATGCGGAGCCTACAAGCCGGTGGAGGATTACCGTCCCACGGAAACAGCCGTCGGCCCCAACGGGGACATCTACGTCGCAGACGGCTACGGCTCCCAGTTCATCCTGCGCTTCGACAAGGAGGGGCGCTTCATCTCCAAGTTCGGCGGCAAAAGCACCCAGCCGGTGAACCCGGGCAGGTTCATGCAGGCTCATGGCGTGGCGATCGACACACGCGGCGGCACTCCCCTGCTCGTGGTGACGGAACGTGTGCGCAATGAGTTCAACTGGTTCACACTGGACGGCCGGCATGTGCGCGGCGTCTATCTGCCAGGCGCGTATGTCAGCCGTCCGGTGATCAACGGCCGACACCTCTATTCAGGCGTCTGCTTTGGGGCAAGGCCCGATGATTACCGCATGTGGCAGGGGCGCGGCTTTGTCACCATCCTGGACGACAGGGACAGGGTCGTGTCCAATCCGGGCGGCCATGCCCCGGCCTACGAGGAAGGACGCCTCAAGGTGATGCTCCAGGACAGCCCCGTCTTTAACAACTGCCATGATGTCTGCGTGGACACGAAGGGCGACCTCTATGTCTGCCAGTGGAACAGCGGCGGCGTGCATCCCTACAAGCTGCACCGCGAGGCCTGAGCCCCTTCTTCACCTCATCTAAAGATTGTTCACCGACATGAGGACATTCCTTCTCCGCACCGCCTTCACGCTGCTCTTCACCACATGCCCGGCCCGCGCGGGCGACACCGGCGGATGGACCTTTGTGTCGCCCCGCGAGGAAGCCGCCCCGAGCCATGCCTGGAAACCGGACACCGGGCATGAGTCCAGCGGCTCCCTGGTGCTCGAAACCGGCGGGGGCGAACAGTGGATCGGCCGCTGGGAGAAGCTGCTGCCGGTCACGGGCGGAAGGCATTACCGCTTTGAGGCATGGCGGAACTTTCGCAACGTCCCCGAACCGAGACGCAGCATCGTGGCCAGGGTCATCTGGCTGGATGCCCAAGGCGCGTCCGTGAAGTGGGAGGAGCCCGCCAGATCCGGTTACGCCAAAGGCACCATCCCCACGGCGGAGCCCGAATATCCGGCCGATGATGGAACCGGTCCAGGTCAATGGGGCAGAACAACGGCCGTGCTGCGAGCCCCGGCATCCGCGAAGCAGGCAAGGATCGAGCTTTATCTTCAATGGGCCTCCAACGCGCGGGTCGAATGGAGTGATGCGTCGCTTGTGGAAGTGCCCGCGCCGCCTGAACGCAAGGTGCGTCTTGCCACCGTCCACCTTCAACCCAAGGCCGGCAAAAAACCCGGGGACAAACCGCCGCAGTTCGCCCCGCTGATCGCCGAGGCGGCCCGGCAGAAGGCGGACCTGGTGGTGCTGCCGGAAACGCTCACCTACTATGGCACAGGCCTGAAGATGCACGAATGCGCGGAAACCATCCCCGGTCCGAGCACTGACTACTTCGCCAGGCTCGCCAGGCAGCACAACCTCTACATCGTCGCCGGACTGGTCGAGCGTGAAGGCAGGACGATCTACAACACCGCCGCATTGCTTGGTCCCGACGGCAAGCTGGTGGGCAGATATCGGAAGGTCACCCTGCCACGCGGAGAAATCGAGGCGGGCATCACACCGGGGCGCGACTACCCCGTCTTCGACACCCGCTTTGGCAAGGTGGGCATGATGATCTGTTATGACGGCTTCTTCCCGGAGGTGGCCCGGGCCCTGGCCATCAAGGGCGCGGAGGTGATCGCGTGGCCGGTCTGGGGCTGCAACCCGCTGCTTGCGCGCGCCAGGGCCTGTGAAAATCATGTCTATGTCGTCAGCAGCACTTACACGGATGAGCGGCAGAGCCATTGGATGATCTCGGGAATCTTTGACCACTACGGCGACGTGCTGAGCAAGGCCGTGGAATGGGGCACCATCGCGATGGCTGAAGTTGACCTGAACGAACATGCCCATTGGAACAGCCTCGGCGACTTCAAGGCCCAGATTCCGGCGCACCGCCCTGCGGCGCTTCGGGAATAAGCCAATGACCGATTGTCCATGAACGCTGAAATGCCGCGTCCAGGCGGGCGTTCATGGCTTTCACCCTCATGATCCGCAAGCCATTCCTCCTGCTGCTCGCCTCCCTGTCCACCTTCCTTGCCGCCGCCGAGGACAGGCCTAACATCGTCTTTCTCATCTCCGACGACCACGCATGGACCGACTACGGGTTCATGGGGCACAAGCTGGTCGAGACGCCCAGCCTCGACAGGTTGGCGGCTAGGAGCGCGCTTTTTTCCCGAGGCTACGTGCCCACGGCCCTCTGCCGTCCGGCGCTGGCGACCTTTTCCAATGGTTATTACGCACACCAGCACGGCGTCATCGGCAACGATCCCTCCCCGCTTCCGGGTGACGCCGCCCGCGGCAAGGGAAAAGGCAAGGGCAAGGCCAGGGCGACAGCCGGCGACAGCCCGGAATACGCGGCGCTGAGGGAGAAGCTGATCGCCACCGGCTACCGCCGGCCCACCATCGCCCAGATGCTCGGCAAGGCGGGCTACCTCAGCCATCAGTCCGGCAAATGGTGGGAGGGAAGCTTCCAGCGCGGCGGCTTCACCCATGGCATGACACGCGGATTCCCCCAGCCGGGCGGACGCCACGGCGACGACGGCCTGAAAATCGGCCGCGAGGGCCTGGAGCCGGTGTTCAGCTTCATCAACGAGGCCGTCGATGCGAAGAAGCCCTTCTTCCTGTGGTATGCCCCCATGATGCCGCACACGCCCCACACACCGCCTGACAGGCTGTTCCAGAAGTACAAGGCGAAGGGCATCGCCTCCGATCACGTCGCCCGTTACTATGCCATGGTGGAGTGGTTTGACGAAACCTGCGGGCAGCTGATCAGCCGCATCGAGGAGAAGGGCCAGCTCAAGAACACGCTTTTTGTTTACGTGGCCGACAACGGCTGGATCCAGGATCCGAACGGGCCTGGTTATGCACCAAGGTCGAAGCAGTCGGCGAATGAAGGCGGCACGCGCCAGCCCATCCTCTTCTCCTGGCCGGACGTCATCCAGCCGGGCAACCGCGGCGAGCAGCTCTGCTCCAGCATCGACATCGTTCCCACGGTGCTCGCCGCCGCCGGCGTCGAGGCCGCCCCCGACCTCCCCGGCATCAACCTGCTGCCCATGCTCAAGTCCGGACAGCCGACCACACGCACCGAGGCCTTCGGAGAAACCTTCGCCCACGACGTCGCGGACATCGGCAATCCCCAGGAGACGCTGCTCTACCGCTGGATCATCGACGGGCGCTGGAAGCTGCTGCTGACCTATGACGGCAGGCTTGACCGCTACGCCAGCAGCCATCCGCGCACGGAAAAACGCCCCCAGCTCTTCGATCTGCTCGCCGATCCGCACGAGGACCAGAACCTCGCCTCGAAGAACCCAGAGCTTGTGCGGCGACTTGCCGACAGGCTTCAGGCATGGTGGCCGGTGACCCAGCGGCAGGTGCTGACCCAATGGACCGATGAACCCGGGGTGTGGCGTTGAAAATCCACAAGCAACGACCATGAAAGCCATTCTATCGCTCCTTGCCTTCCTGCTGCTGACAGACACGCAGGTTCAAGCTGCGCCTCCCAACATCATCATCCTGTTCGCCGACGACCTGGGCTACGGCGACCTCGGATGCTATGGCTCGCCGGTCATCCGCACGCCCAACCTGGACAGGATGGCCGCCGAAGGCCTGCGCTTCACAGACTTCTATTCCGCCGCCGAAGTCTGCACTCCAAGCCGGGCGGCTCTTCTCACGGGACGTCTGCCCATCCGCAGCGGCATGTGCGGCGACCGGCGGGTTCTCTTTGCCAATTCGGAGGGAGGGCTTCCCCCCTCCGAGATCACCATGGCCGAAGCCATGAAAGCGAAGGGTTACGCGACCATGCACATCGGCAAGTGGCATCTCGGCATCCACGAGGGGTCACGCCCGCTGGACCAGGGATTTGATCACAGTTTTGGTTTGCCATATTCCAATGACATGGACGGCCGCCCCGGGCTGCCCAAGGGCGCCAGCGGCCTGGCGGACCCGCCTCAGGACGGCTGGAATGTCGCCCTGCTCAGGGATGGCGCGGTTGTCGAACAGCCCGTGAACCAGGTCACGCTCACGAGGCGGTACACCGAGGAGGCGGTGAAGTTCATCCGCGGAAGCAAGGAGCGCCCGTTCTTCCTCTACCTGCCGCACACCTTCCCCCATGTGCCGCTGTTTGCCTCGCCTGAATTCAAGGGCCGGAGCCGTGCGGGCATCTATGGCGACGCGGTCGAGGAGCTCGACTGGAGCGTCGGACAGTTGCTTGACACCCTGAGGCAGGAAGGCCTGGCGGAAAACACCCTGGTCTTTTTCACCAGCGACAACGGCCCCTGGCTGATCATGGGTGACCAGGGCGGCAGCGCCGGTCTTCTCAAGGATGGCAAGGGCAGCACCTGGGAAGGCGGCATGCGCGTTCCGGGAATCGCCTGGATGCCTGGCCGTATCAAACCCGGAGTCGCCCGGGATCTCGCCAGCACCCTGGACCTGCTGCCCACCTGCCTTGCGCTTGCCGATGCCAGTGTGCCGGAAAAAACCACGCTGGACGGCATCGACCTCTCACCGCTGCTCTTCCAGTCGAAGCCGCTGCCGGAGCGCCCTTATTTTTATTATCGTGGCGACCAGCTCTTCGCCTGCCGCATCGGAGAATGGAAGGCGCATTTCAAGACGCAGACCGGCTACGGCCAGCCCAAGGCCGAGGTTCATGAGCCGGCCCTGCTTTATCATCTGGGCCGTGATCCATCGGAAAAACGCAACATCGCCTCCGCACATCCCGAGGTGCTGGAACAAATCCGCGAGGCCGTAAAGCGCCATCAGGACCACTTGGTTCCCGGAGTGCCCCAGTTGAAGTAAGCATCGTCAGCCGCCTCAGTTCTTCGCCTCCGGATGCCGGGCAAGGACGGCTCTGAGCCGCTTCACCACCTCAGGCTGTTCAGCGGCAAGATTGCGTGTCTCAAGCGGGTCCGTCTCGTAGTCATAGAGCTCCAGTTCGGCGGTCTCCGCAGGAGCACCGGGCTTTTTCCACTCCACCAGCCGGTGACGCTCCGTGCGCACCGCCCTGCCCATCGTTTCTTTGGGAAAGCAGTGGAAGGCGTGGTCACGAACCCGCGCAGAAGGATCCTTCAGGACTGGCACAAGGCTGACGCCATCCACAGGCTGTGGGCCTGACGGCGCGGGCAGGCCGGCAAGCTCGGCAAGGGTTGGAAACACATCCACGCTTTCCGCCAGCTGGCGAGTGCTGCTTCCAGGCTTGGTCACCCCGGGCGCGACGATGATGAGCGGGATGCGGTTCGCCTGCTCGTAGTTCGTGTGCTTGGTCCAGATGCCAAGGTCGCCAAGATGAAAGCCATGATCCCCCCAAAGCACGATGATCGTCTCATCAGCGAGACCAGAGGCATCAAGGGCATCGACCACCCGGCCCACCTGCGCGTCCACATAGCTCGTGGCGGCATAGTAGCCGTGGATGAGCTTTCTTTTGAGCTCGGGTGAAAACACCGCGTCCTCGCCTTCCGGCACGGGATCATAGGCGGCGATTTCACCGCCCCGCTTACGGGCAGCCTTCGGTGATCCTGCGGGCATCTGCTCGAACACGGGCATCGGCAGCTTCTGCGGATCATGCAGGTCCCAGTATTTCCGCGGCGCGCAGAACGGCAGGTGCGGACGCACAAAGCCTGCGGCGATGAAGAAGGGCCTCCTGGCGTTCTTCAGCCTTCTGACCGTTTCAGCCGCCACCCGGCCGTCGGCATAGTCCTCGTCCTTCACGTCGGGCGCCTCAAAGGCGGCCCCGCGCGGAAGGCTGCGGATCTGGTCAAGCTTTTGGTTGGTGAAAAGGGCCTCCTCCCGGGTGAGCAGCCCGCCCTTTGTGCTGGCCGGATCAAGGTATTCGATGACCTTGTCCTTGAAATGCGGCACGCTGAACGAGGCTGGGTCCCCCTCGTTGCCGTGGCCGATGTGAAAGACCTTGCCGACCGACTCGGTGACGTGGCCGCCATGACGGGCGAAATGCTGGGGCATGGTGACGGCATCGGGGAGCTTTTTGCGCAGCCTGCTGCCAAGACCGTAAAGGCCGGTCGAGGTCGGACGCAAGCCGAGCATGAGCGTGAACCGGGAGGGCGCGCACACGGCCTGGTTGCAGTAGGCGAGGTCAAAGCGCATCCCCCTCGCCGCCAGGCGGTCGATGTTGGGAGTCCTTGCCAGGGCGTCGCCATAGCAGCCAAGTGCCGGCTTCAGGTCGTCCACAAGGATCAACAGCACGTTGGGCGGGGACGAGAAAAGGCTGGAGGCGGCCAGGAGCCAGGGAAGCAGCAGGCGTTTCATGACAGTCTTCACATAACAAAAAGGATGGAGGCCGTCATGTGCCGCCGTCACGCCCGCGCCTATTCAAACAGCACCTGCGCCTCAGCGGGCCACGACGGTGATCTCGCGCCGGTTCGCGTGAAGCTGGCGGGCGCTTACCTCACCCGGGGCGAAGCGGCGGATCTGCTGAAGGAGCGCGGGAATCATCGACTCCACCTGCGAGTCGTTCATCTTCAACGTCAGGATCATCCAGCGGGGGTTCATCTGCTGCACAAAGCGTTCGGCATATCTGACCACCAGGCCCGGATGCAGGTTCATGTCCGAGGCCAGCAGATCCACCTCACGCGGCAGGTCACGGAACGAAACGTCGCCAGCCGGCAGCGCCAGGTGGCGGAACGAAGGATGGGAGGCAACCCGGGGGTCCATGATCCCGGTGTCCACTCCGATGACCCTCATGCCGCGTTGCAGCAGCGACCAGGAGGCGCCGCCGGGGGCGCTGCCAAGCTCAAGCGCCGTGCGCCCGGCAAGGACGCCCGGGCCGTCGAGCTGCAGCCAGGCCAGCGCCTGCTCCATCTTCAGCCAGGCCCTGGAGGGCGCATCCCCAGGAAGCCGGAGGCGCGGCAGGGCGCCAGGACACGGATGCGCTGATGCCGAACGACGATGGCATCCGACGAACCAGGGCTCGCCAACATCCCCCAGGATGACATCGAGAATGAAGGCACTGTTTCTGACGAGGGGTAAAGCGGTGGTAATTTCGGCTCGGACGGAGTCCACCCTGTCCCAGGCATCCTCGGGAACACCGTCCTCGGGCACGATGCGCGGGTAGACATGAACATCCGCCATGTCGTCCTTGACGAGGTTCACGACATCTGCGGCGGACCTGGCCATGCCGATGGAAAAGCCGCTGACGGCGGCAAAAGCCGTTTCAGGAACGAAATCATCGCGGATCTCGCCGCGCAGTTTCCAGGTGATCAGCTGCGGCCTCATGAAGGCCGGGGTCAACAACGCCCCATGGCGGCTGGCGACCTCACGTTTCAACGAAGCCTCGGAACCTGCACGGCAGGTGGCGAAGACAAACTCGGGTTTCAGGACCATGCCTCATGAGTGGCATGGATTGTGGAACGGGGAAAGCACGGCCTGCAAAGCAGTCAGGCGCCCCTCGAAAGAAAGGGCGCCTGGCCGAGGGTGAAGAAGCTGTCTTGCGGATCAATCAACGGTAGTAAGGCTGGCCGTTGGGGTAGTAGCCGGCAGGCTGACGATAACGCTGCTGGTTGTAATACTGGGACTGGGCGTTGCGCTGGTCCTGGGAGTTGCCGATGGCGTTGCCACCGAGGGCGCCGATGCCGGCGCCGATGGCGGCACCTTCAAGACCACGACCGCTCTGGTTGCCGATGATGCCGCCGACGGCGGCACCTCCCAGCGCGCCGATGACGGCTCCCGTCTGGGCGTTGGGGCCGGTGGCACATGAGCTGATGGTGGCGATGGCGAGGAGTGAGAGTGCGATTTGTTTCATGGGATCGTTGGGGACGGTGGTTAGTCGTATTTACATCCAGTTTGTTCAGCAGGATATCAAGTTTTTACGGCAACATGGCCGGGTCGGACGCGTTTCAGAGCGCCCATGAAAATCCTGCTTTCCATCCTGACGCTGCACGCCATCACCCTCTCCGCCGCAGAAACGCCGCCGCTTCTGGCCGTGCCGGGCAAGATCATTTATGAAAACAGGCTCGACACGGAGCCGGCCGCACCCTGGAAGGCGGCCAAGGGACGCTGGGAGCTTGCGGACGGAGCCTGGAAGGGATCCGAGCTGGCCGAGGACAAGCATGGAGCCGTCATCCGGCTGCCCAACCAACTTCAGGATTTCATGGTGGAGTACGAGTTCAGGTTCGACGGAGCCCGCAGCACCAGCCTGTCCATCAATGCCGTGAAGGACCACATGGCAAGGATCAGCATCACGCCGAAGTCCGTCACCATTCAGCGCGACGACAACGATCATGAAGGCCCCGACAAGTCCGTGGTCTTCGCCCGCTTCCATGCCGACTTCGCCCCTGGAACCTGGCACAAGGTGCGCCTCGAGATGGTGGGTGACACCCTTGTGGGGCAGGTTGATGACATGGTGGCCTGGGGCAGTTCCGAGCTCTTCAAGAGCACCAAGGCGGCCCCCGGTTTCACCGTGGCCGGCCAGTCCGTGTCATTCCGCAACCTGAGCATCCGTGAAGCCAGCCTGAACCCAGGCTGGGAAAGCGCCAAGGCCACGCTGCCAAAACCGGGTGAAAAGGTGATGCCCGCCCCGGTAGCCGGCAAAGGCAAGGCCAAGGGAAAGGGTAAAAAGAAGGCCGAATAACCGCTTGCTCCCTCCCAACTTCATTTGAACCAACAACGCCCCCTGGCCAGATCCAGGGGGCTTTTTTTCAAAGGGCTTCTGACGAAGGGAAAAATGCATTGACGCGCGAGGCTCATTCCCGCTAAAGAAGATTTTCAGCGAATTTACGCCCCCCAACTTTTCCCATGAGCGAATCCGAAAACCAGCCCACGCCACCGCCACCGAGCTCGCCGAAAACGTCCGCCGTTCCGCTCAAGAAGGAAACGGTTCGAATCACGTTGCGTTCACGTCCAGGCGAAGGCGCTGTGCAGCCTCGTGAAGCCACGGCTCCGGTCAATCCCGTGACCTCCAATGTGACACCGCTCACGCCTCCGGCTCCACGCAAGGCCACCGCTCCGGTTCAGCTGCCTTCCGCACCCCTGCCACCTCCGGCACCCAAGGCAGCCTCTTCTCCTGTGAAGCTGCCGCCTCCCGTGTCCCCTGCCCCACCTCCGTCGGCGCCTGCGGCAACCGTTCCCATGGCTCCCCCACCCGCACCGGGCGCGCCTCCTGCCATGCCAGGGCCGGCAGCTCCCCGCCCGCCCGCCGTCCCGCGCCCTCCTTCAGCCCCGTCCGCACCGCCCAAGGTTGAAACGGGAGCCACGACGGCTCCTCTTGCCAAAACCGTGCCACTGAAGCCAGTCAGCGCCGCCCCTCGCCCGGCAGGCACAGGCACCGCCCCCATGGTAGCCGCACCCGGCGGAACTCCGTCAACTGGCGCCCTACCCAAGGCGACTGTCAAGCTGCAGCAAACCCAGCCGATGGCCCGCCCGAGCATTTCGGCACCTCCAAGCGCACCGGTCAAACGCACTGCCGCTGCTGATTCGGAACAGTTCTACAATGACGAAAAGGATCCGGAAGAGGGCTTGGTTCCGCTCTCCGTGGTCTGTTTCCTGCTGTCAGCCGTTCTGCTTGTCATTCAGATGTTTGGCAGCGACCGCGTCTCCTCCAGCGATGCCTCTCCAATCATGGTGCCGAAGCCCAATCCTGCCGCCTGGGAGCGTCTGAATGAGGATCACACCTGGAGCAACGCCCGCTTCCAACTTCCTCAGATTCCCCAATAAGGCGATTTCGGCGTCCCCCTCAGCATACTCTTTTCCCTTGTTGTTATCATGCCTCTTGCCTTCCTGGTCTTCATTCTTGCCATCGCCGCCCTTGCCCTGAACTTCCTTGCGAAAAGCGGCGGAGTCGGCCTGTAATTCCTGTGTGGAGATTGTCGGCGTAGGCGCTGCCACTCTCGATGAACTCTGGCTCGTGCCGCAGTTTTCTGCGCACGAGGGAGTCACCCAGGCTTCCGGCCACATCATCATGGGCGGCGGCCCGGTGGCAACTGCGCTTTGCGTGACCGCACGTCTTGGCAGGAGCAGCGCCCTGATTGACAGCTGTGGTGATGATCAGGCTGCGGATGTGCTGCTGAACGAACTTCATCTCCATGGAGTGCGCACTGAATGGATGCATCGGACATCCCGTTCACGCACCGCCCTGGCCAGCATCCTGGTGAGGACGGGTGATGGTGCTCGTCAGATCATCTATCTGCCATCATCGGCTCCCGAACCCGAACTCGACGCGGCAAGGCGTCGCCTGGTCGCCAGCGCACGGCTTCTGCACATCAATGGCCGGCATGAACGATCCGCCCGGGAAGCCGTCGGAATTGCCGCCCAGTCAGGCACGGTCATCTCCTTTGATGGGGGAACCGGCAGATATCGCGACTCCCTGCGTGACCTGGTGGAGTCCAGCCATCTTAGAATCCTTTCCACTGGCTTTGCCAGGGACTACACTGGCATCACGGACATCCGGGGAATGCTGTCTGAACTGTACCGACCTCCTGCATCCGTGGTGGTGATCACCGACGGCGTTCATGGAAGCCACGCCCTGCTTGCCGACGGAAGCATCCATCATCAGCCTGCGGTTCATGCGGAAGGCACCGTGGACACCACCGGCTGTGGCGACGTTTACCATGGCGCATTCATACATCAGTGGCTGAGCAGCGGGGATGTTGTCGCCGCCATGGCCTATGCAGCCGAACTGGCAGGCAGGAACGCCGGAGGCCTGGGCGGACGTCATGTCTGCCACAACCTTTGAAGACCTACTTGCGCGCCGAGCCAGGAATCGGACCATCCGCCCCCACCTTAAGCCAGCCCTGCCCGGGGATGTAGGCACGTCCGATGGAGGTTCTCTCCACACTTTTCCAGAGCGCGGGATCCCCTTCCCTCTTGATGCGCTCCGGATCACGCGGAGCTGGCGGAGCCACCCTTTTTCTTCCTGCATCTTTCGCTGAGACGTTGCTGTCCATGCCGAGCCTGACCAGGGTGTCGCTGGCGCTTGTTCCGGTCTTGATGGGAGCGGCTGGCGGCATCCCGCCAGCAAACGACGGTTCCGTCATCACGCCCCCCCCGCCCACCTGGCCCGGAACGGTACCAAATCGAAACCTGTCCAGCATGTCAGCAGGCAGGATGGCCGTGGAAACTTTAGTCACTCCGCCAGAATGAAGCAGCACGGCCAGTTCCGGGTCAACGGACTGGACTTGAACCTGCCGCAGGACCACCCCGTTGGAGAGGGCGACTTCGGGGATGACCACACCGATGACCTGCTCCCGGCCCCTCTGGATGGCATTGCCGAAAAGGCCGTTGAGCTCATTCAGCCTCTGCCTGAGGCCCCCGACATGATCACGCAAGCCCTGGTTCTCCTTCTCCAGGATGCCACTGGCGGTGATCAGCGCCAGAGCCTCCTTGCGTGCCTGAATCCAAGCCTGTGCATTACGAACACCCTCTTGGGCGGATGTCAGCTGATGGCGGGCCAGCGCCAGCTCCTTCTCCGCCTCATCAATCTGCATCGTGTAGGACCAAAAGGATGACCCGGCCACGATGATCACAAGGCAGATTCCGTAAACAATGATCTTTCCGTCCATAAGAGATGACTGAAATTATGCCAGGCAATGAAGAAAGTGACACCAACATCTGCATTACTCGCAAGCCGACGGCCGGTCACCGGCCATGTCGCATGTTGAATCGAAGCATCGGCTGGTGATGTCCTCAGCCCCTTTTCAGACAAGCAACCCTCCAGACCTGCTCCGGCAAGGGCAATCCTAGGAAGAAGGCTCCTTCCGCCCGGTTTTCAAACTTGAACCGGAGGCTTCAGCAGCCCCCCCGGTAGTTCCAGGCATGAAGCCAAAGCGAAGCCTGTCCACCAGTTCGGCAGGCAGGGAACTGGTGGGCACCTTGGAAACCCCCTCCGAATGCTGCAGCACGACCAGCGACTCATCGACGGACTGGATTTTTACTTTCTTGAACCTGACTCCTGAATTCAGCAGAAGCTCCGGGAACTCCATGCCCGCCGTCTCCTGCCTCGCCCGTTGAATGCTGCTGTTGAAAACCTTGATCATCTCAGCCTTTTTTTTCTGCAAAACCTCCACGGCATCCTTCAGGGTCTTGTTGTCCTTTTCAATGACTGTGGCGGCGGCAATCAGGGCGGCGGCCTCCTTGCGTGCGGCAAGCCATCCATTCGCCTGCTTGACACCATCCTCGGAGGCGTTCATCTGCTGCCGGGCGAGCAACATCTCCTTTTCCGCCTCATCGATCTGCATGGTGTAGCGCCAGAAGAAAGATCCAGCGATCACGAGCGACAGGCAGAACCCATAAATGATGATTTTGGCGTCCATGGGAAAATGGGGGAGAATTCAGCGAAGGTGCCGTGCACGATAGGCGTCCAGTTCAGCCTGAAGAGCATCCAGGTCTTTCTGGGTCTTGGCCTTGTCCTCCTCGAGGCTCTTCGTCTCATCCCTTAGTGTCTTGATGCGTGCGCGCAGCTGATCCATGTGGGCCTGCTGGGGATAATTGTAGATTCCAAGGTTGCCAACGGCCGCCGACTCCGCCTGCAGCGATTTCATCAATGCACCCTGTTCGTTCGCCATTTGCTGCATCTGAGCTGCTTCAGCCTCCAACTGGGCTTTTTTTCCGCAGGAAACCAAGGTTAAACCCAGGATGATAAGCGCTGCTCGTGAGAAGGAGACAAGTTTCAAAAAACGCATGGACAATTAATTTGCTTCTAAAAGATCCCTCATAAAGAAGCAAGCACGATTCCTGCCACGCTCGCATTTCTCCTAAAAACAAATAACAACCTTTTTCCTGCTGTGTCGCGGCCCCATCAAATGGCTAAATCCAAACACAGGCGTCTTCGCAGCGAGCCCCGTAAAAGGTTGTTTCTGGCTCACTTCAGCGGCGAAAAGTCCACAGCCCGCATGTAGATGCTCTTCACACCTCCGGGCGAAACGGTAAGAGCCCCGTTCTTTTCCGATTCCGTCCTGGCCTTGATCCAATCGGAATCAGCCCTGAACGCCGCAAAAGAAGCCAACCCGGCCTCCTTGCTGTCATGGGCAAGGATGTAGATCAGCTTAGTGTCAGCATCCTTCTCACCATCCACAGGCACCCAGTAAGCCACATGAGTCATGCCGTGTTTCGAAAAAAGGCCGAGGGTGTGATTTTGAAAACGGGCGTTGAGGTCTCCCAATCGCCCAGCCGGCGTGGTGTAGGTCCGGAGTTCAAAGACACGTTCCTTGTCCATCTTGCCCATTTTCAGAGGAGGTGAGTAGGACGTGGGGGCCAGAAAAACGGACTCAGGCGGCCGGGCCAGGATCTTGCCCGACTCCTCACTGGCCTTGCGGGCGGCCTGCCATTCTGGATCCGATCCAAACGACTTCCAGCTTGCGCTGGCAGCATCGCGGCTGCGGTGGGCGATGATATAGATCAGGGTGTTGTCCGAACCATCGGCCTTTTCCAGCGGCACCCAGTAGCCAATGTTCTCCATGCCATGCTTTTCAAACAGGCGGCAGGTGTGATCCCGGAAACGCTTCAGCAAGTCGTCCAGTTTCCCTTGATTTGTCACATAGGTCCGCAGTTCATAAACCCTGCCGGCTTCCGCTGCAGGCACCATGCAGGGCAGGTTCAGGGCGACGGCCAGGAACAGGCCGGACAGAATGACGGACAAGCGGACGTGGACCAATGATGACATGTCAGAGACACGTCATGAAACCTAGGCCTTTTGCAGAGAATCTCCTCCGATCAAAGCCCTCCGTGACAATGGGGCGGCGACGTGCTAACGAATGTGCTGACCCTTCATGGCTGAACGCCCCACCGTCCCGGCGCCTGACCTTACCTGGCGCCTCACACCTGCATCCGTCGCTCCCGCCGCCAGCGTGGACTCCGCCCTGCGCCTGCGCCTGACCGCTGCCAGCGTCATCGGTCTCCTGCTCGGATACTACGCCATGCACAACCAGTGGATTCAGGTCGGCTGGGTGGGCCTGTTCACCCTGGCCATGGCCGGTCTTGGAGGTGTCCAGGACCTCATGGACGGATGGAAATCTGACCGATGGCTGCGCTTTGCCGCCGTGTTCATCCTGATCCTGGCCCTGAGGTCGAGCCTAATTGACTCCCCAGGCATGACACTGGAGGCCTTCTGGAGAGGGTGGCTGGGCACTTTTCTGCTGCTCCTCTGCCATGCCCAGCTTTGGCTGGTGGGCCGTGAACCAAGGTCACCGAGATGGCTGGGGCTGGCCGTCACCCTGGGTGCCAGCCTAACAGCGACGGGAAGCCTGCTGATTCTTTACATGCTCGACAACGAGGCCGTCTTTGGAGCCAGGCTGGAAAACTGGTTTGTCTATGGTGGCTGGAACACCGTCTGCACGGGCATGACCTTCGGTTTCGCCGCAGTCTGGGCCGGCTGGAACTGGAACCGTGAACAAAGCTCCACCCGCAGACTCACCTGGCAGCTTGTCCATGTCCTGCTCATCTTTTCCACCCTGCTCACGATGAGCCGGGGCGCCCTGCTTGCCCTTTCCATCGCCCATGCCGCCTGGCTTCTGCCACGCGGATGGCGTGCGGGCTGGAGGCCTGCCGCCGTCTTCCTGGCCTGCATCCTGGCCTTCCAGTTCAGCGCCCCCCTCATCACCCGTCTGGCGGCACGTCAGGTCGCTGCCAAGCTGGACATCGCTGAATCCGTCGTCACCCCGGAGATGCTCTCGGACGGCGTCATCCCCGCCAACCCGGCGGCCCGTGTCATCACCCGCGCTGACAACGGACGCTTTGCCATCTACAAGGCGGCCCTGGAAAGCCTGACAACCTGGCAGGACTGGCTCATCGGCAAGGGACTCTGGTCGGCGAACGATGCCTGGTCCTGCTCTCTCTGGTGGTATCCGGAACACCTTCACAGCATTTTTGTGGACGCCCTGGTGCGTGGCGGCATCACCGGCCTTGGCGTGCTGCTGTTCACCATCGCCTGGGGCTTGCGACGTGCCTGGCGGCTGGCGGTTGAAGGCGAAGGCCTCTGGTTCCTGCTCGCCGTCTTTGGCCTGGGCGGCCTGCTTTTTGACGGCGACAGCGCCTTTTCCCTTCTCAGCATTCCCCGTTTTGAAACCCTGCTGCTCTGGGTGCCGCTGGTGATTGCCTCAGCCCGGCTTCAGGCCTCGGGGGGACATCCTTCCACCCCTCCCAGAACTTTGACGCATCAGGTCACCTAGGCTCATCCCGTGTCCGGTTCCAATCCCAGAACCTTCCGCCAGATCCTGCGGCATTTGCTGTGGCAGGCGAGGTCCTGGCTCCGGACGACGCTGGCTGAAAGCACTCTGAATCCCCTGCCCTTCCGGCGCTGGCTGAAGGGCTACGGTCCCAGGCGTCTGAAGGCCGACCTGAAGGCGGCCGCCTCGGTCTCCCTTCTCGACCTCCCCCAGGGCATGGCCTATGCCGCCATCGCCGGCCTTCCCCTGCAGGCGGGCACCATGTGCAGCGCCGTCTCCGGCATCTTCGGCTCCCTGTTCGGAAGCTCACGCTTCACCGTGCTCGGCCCGACGAACGCCACGGCGTTCATGATCTTCTCCTTCTTCGCCGCCGACCCCCAGATGGACCGCGCCGTCATGATGCCGCTGCTGGTCTTCATGGTCGGTGCCATGCTGCTCTTTGGCGCTTTTTTGCGCGTGGCGGAACTGGCCCAGTACATCAGCCGCACGGTGGTGGTGGCCTATGTCACCGGCGCCTCTCTGCTGATCCTCGCCAACCAGCTTTCCTCCATCCTCGGGATCTCCATGACCGTGCAGATGGACGATGGCAGCTCATTCCAGCGCCGCACCCTGCCCGGCATGCTGATTCACCTGATTTCCAGCCTCGGCCAGGCACACTGGGAAAGCGTGGCCGTGGCCGCGGGCACCGCGCTCATCTACTACCTGGTCCGCAGGCTGCGCCCCCGGTGGCCAGGCCTCGTGCTCAGCCTGGTGACCGCCTCCGCCCTCGCCGCGGCGGCGAAGGCCGGCGGCGTCGAGATCGCCACCTACGCCGACGCGCGCTTCGGCGTCCTCGACCTGCTTCCAAGCTTCCCCGACTTCGTCTCGCCGCGCTTCTTTTCCGACTTTAGCCATCTTTTTGGTTTGGCGCTCGCCCTCGCCTTCCTGGCCACCCTGGAGAGCTCGTCGATGACCAAGACGCTCGCCAGCGTCACCGGCCAGCGCGTTGACTCCAACCAGGACATGTTCGCCCTCGGCATGGCCAACCTCGGCTGCGCCTACCTCAGCGGCATGCCATGCTCGGGCTCGCTGACACGCAGCGCCCTGAACTACCAGACCGGCGCCCGCACCCCGGTGGCCGCCTTTCTCAACGGCGTGTTCTGCCTCATCGGCGCCCTGAGCCTCGGCCATCTCGTGGGCTTCATCCCCCGTGCCTCCCTGGCGGTTCTCATCATCTGCGTCGCCGTCTCGCTCATCCAGCGCCGCGCCATCCATGTCTGCCTCAGCGCCACGGGTTCTGACGCCCTTGTCTTCCTCTCCACCCTGGTCGCCACCATGATGGTGCCGCTTCATGTCGCCATCTTCACCGGCGTCGGCATGTCGGTCATGCTCTACCTGCGCAAGGCCAGCCAGCCGCAGCTCATCGAATACGAGTTCAACCAGGAGGGCCACCTCGCCGAGGCAGACGCGGCGCGCAGCCGCCAGACCCCGTCCGTCTCCATCGTCCATGTCGAGGGCGAGCTCTTCTTCGGGGCGGCCGACCTTTTCCGCACCCAGATCCAGCGCACCTGCGCCGATGACAGCCTGCGCATCATCATCCTCCGCCTGAAGAACGCCCGCCACCTGGACGCCACCTGCGTGCTGGCGATCGAAGATTTGGTTCGGCTCCTGCGTCGTGACGGACGTGAGCTGCTCATCAGCGGCGTCATGAAGGACGTCCACCGTGTGCTCCGCGACTCCGGGCTGGCCGACGTCATCGGCCGTGAGAACATCTTCCCCGCCAGCCCGAGCAACCCCAACCTCGCCACCCGCAACGCCCTCAGGCGCGCCCAGCAGCTCCTTGGCACCAGCGAGGCGGACGTGAAGATCTTCTTTGATCCGACCCGGAAGGGCCGCGAGGACTGAAGGGCCTCAGCAAGCCTTCCAGACACGTCCCGGGGCACAGGCCCAGGTGGTCAGCACCGCGCCCGCGGCCGCAGGCTTGAATTCACCACCGGCGGCCCAGGGGGAAAAGGCGGGCAGGATCCAGCGGCGGCATCCCTCCGGAGTCTGCTCCATCACCAGCGCAGGCAGCTTCAGCCTGAGCCCGGCGCCATCATCAAGGCGCAGCGCCGGGTGTTCATGCCCGGTGATCGTCACTCCCGGAGGCGGATTGGGTGAAAGCGGCCGATGGCCGTGCTCGAAGACAAATCCATTCTCGCGCCATCCAGCCACCATGGACGCCCCCTTCCTCAGTCCTGGCGTGTCATGATTGCCCTCGATGCAAACCAGTTCTGTGACCTGGCTCAGCCGCTCAAGCAGGCCAAGCGTCTCCGCCAGAGATCCGGCTCCGTCCATGACATCTCCGACCAGGATCAGACGCCGGGGTCGGTGCTCCTTCAACAGAGCGACCAGCGTCTCCTCACACTGGAGCATGCCCCATTCTGGCAGCAGGGCGCCCGCACGC
>JBIJBP010000055.1:0-31589 GCA_044345155.1 Prosthecobacter sp.
TCACGATGCCCTGACGACTGCCGATGCGCGCTAGCATCGTCGCCGTCTTGCTCCGCAAGATGAGCAACACGCTGGCGCAGACACGCCAAGCCTTCGAACTCCCTAAACACCCATCCCAACGATGCCCCCCAGGCTCATCTCGACGGAGCGAGATGGCTACTTTGCTTCGCCCGTCACGATGCCCTGACGACTGCCGATGCGCGCAAGCATCGTCGCCATCTTGCTCCGCAAGATGAGCGAAAAGCTGGCGCAGACACGCAGAGCTTTCGAACTCCCTAAACACCCATCCCCGCGATGCCCCCAGGCTCATCTCGACGGAGCGAGATGGCTACTTTGCTTCGCCTCTCACAATGCCCTGACTGCTGCCGATGCTTGCGACTCATCCTACTTCTTCACCGGCATCACTGGCCCCGTGCCCTGCGGGCGGCTGGTGCGTGGCTTTTCAATCTTCATGGCCGTGGCGGGAAGCTTGGCAGGCTCAAAGATCAGGAGCGGGGCTTCAGGCAGGACTTGAAGGCGAAGGTCCTTGATCTCGACACGGTTGGGATTGCCTTTATGGAGCTGAATCGCAAGCAGTCCCTCCAGGCTGCGCTTTTTCTTGTCGTGATCAATGAGTTCGGAAGTGAGCTGGCCGTTGATGAAGTGCCGGAGGCGGTTGCCCTGGGCGATGATGACATAGTCGTTCCACTGGCTGACATCGACCTTCACAGGAGTGTGCTCACCGATCTGCCAGAGAGCACCTTCGGGATCGAGGATGACGTCCCGGCCATTCAGGCCGAAGATGCCGCGGCCGCGCTCCTCATAGGTCATGCCGGTGTGCTCGATGGCGGGATGAATGTCACACTGATAACCGGTGATCACCCACGGAGCGACCTCCTTGAGCTCGCGGCTGCGGTACTGAATGCCACTGTTGTTGTCGCCGATGACACGCACGGTGGCGCGCAGTTCAAAATCCTTCACCGTGCCGCCGCGCCAGATGAGGAAGCTGTTGTTTGCCATGGCCTCCGGCGCGGGATTTGTGCCGATGACGACGCCATTCTCGACCTTCCAGAGAGCGGGGTCACCGTCCCAGCCGGCGAGGTCTTTGCCATTAAAAAGCGGCGTGAACCCGTCCTGGGAAAAAGACGAATGCAAAAGGGTGAACGACGACAGGAGGAGAAGAAGAGGGCGCATGAACATTTGGAATTACGGAGCCTGCACGAGCTTCTCGCCGTACGCAGGCGGGGTCTTCGTCGGCTCGCCGGTGAGCAGGCCATGCTTCACCAGAAAACGGTCGGCGGCGATGAGCGTGACGGTCTGCCAGGGATCCTTGTTGAAGAAGCTGTGCGACTGGCCGGGGGCGATCTGAAGGTCGATCGTCCGGGTGCCCAGGGACTTCCACTTGGCGTAGGCGGTGTCCCAGCCTTTCTTCCAGGGATCCTGGTCGCCAAAGAAGGCGATGGCCGGCGGCATGTCCGCCTTCAGGTGACGCAGGATGTCAACCTCGGCATCCTGGTCGTCATCCGGAGAGAACGCCGGATTGAACCACAGGTAGGCCACGACTCGGGTGTCGATGTCCTTCGGGTCGGCAGGGTCATCGAGCCCGGGGTTCAGGGTGGCGAGGGCGCTGATGTGCCCGCCTGCCGAACCACCGCCGGTGATGATGCGCTGAGGGTCGATGCCAAACTCGTCCGCGTGCTGCTTGAACCAGCGGATGGCGCTCTTGGCGTCCGTGATGCAGACACGTTTCCGGGTTTCCCCCGCAGGCAGCCGGGCGGCATCGGCCTTGCTGAGCATCTGGTATTCCGCCGTGGCGCAGACCAGGCCGCGGCTGGCGAAGTAGGCGCAGGCGATCCGAAACTGACCGAGGCTGCCACCCGCCCAGGCACCGCCATGGAAGAGGATCAGGCCGGGCACCTTCGATTTCGCTGGGTTATGGTCAGGCGGGAAGTAGACCTCCATCTGGCGGGGCTTGCCGGCGCTGTGCTTGTACACATAAGGCTTGCCCGGAGGGGCGTCGGCACCCAGGCCGCCCTGAGATTTCTTTTTGGCCGAGACTTGGCCCAAGGCTGAGGCGCAGAGAAGCAGGAGAAGGCTGAAAAATCGCATGCAGGGGCTGTGAACGCCAAAAAAACGGCCATCTCGCCGAAACGGGATGGCCATGCTGAAATCAGGTCCAGGACCGCCGGGTTCCTCTAGTCAACACGCCGGGCGCGTGGTTCGCGGGCAGCGGTGTCCTTGCCTCCGGCGCAGGTGACGAACGGACCATCGGCCAGGGGTGCCGGGCGGGTGAAGCCCACTTCTGGAAGGTCGCTGGGCTTGCCGGCGAGGGGGAAATCCTTGCGCAGGGGGAAGTACGGATAGCCCTCCCACATGAGGATGCGCTTGAGGTTCGGATGATCCGAGAAACTGACCCCCATCATGTCCCAGGCCTCACGCTCATGCCAGTCGGCGGTCGGCCAGATGTCAATCACGCTCGGGACGGCCTCGCCATCGGGAATTTTGGCGCGGATGCGCAGGTGATGATGATGACCGGTACCGTAAAGTTCGTACACCACCTCAAAGCGGGGTTCCTCGCCCATGTTATCGAGGGTGGAAAGATCCACGAGGTAGTCGAAGGCCAGTTCGTCACGGCAGTATTTGAGCAGGGCCTTGGCGGAGCTGAGCGTCACATGCAGGGTCTGCTCGCCTCGAAACTCGGTGGTTCCGAGCACGGCATCGCCGAACTTTTCCTTCAGGGCGGTGGCCATCTGGGCGGGGTTCATGATCGGAGCAACAAAAAGGGTTCGGGACTCAGGCGGCAATTTCTTCGAGCAGCTCCTTCTTCTGATCTTCAAGGGCGTGCTCAGTCTCGATCTTCTTCTGGAGGCGCATCAGGCCTTCGAGCAGGGCCTCGGGGCGGGGAGGGCAGCCGGAGATGTAGACGTCCACCGGGATGAGGTTGTCGATGCCCTGGAGCACGGCGTAGCTGCGATACATGCCGCCACTGGAGGCGCAGGCGCCCATGGCGATGCACCACTTCGGCTCCGGCATCTGGTCCCAGATGCGCTTGACGGCCAGGGCCATCTTGTAGGTCACGGTGCCGGCGACGATCATCACGTCCGCCTGGCGGGGGGAGAAGCGCATGACCTCCATGCCGAAACGGCTCAGGTCGTAGCGGCTGCAGGCGGCGGCCATCATTTCAATGGCGCAGCAGGCCAGGCCCATCGGCATCGGCCAGAGGGAGTTTTTCCGCATCCAGTTCACGGCGGCGTCAAGCTTCGTGAAGACGACGTTTCCCTCGATCTTCGAATCGTAGGCGGCGTGGGTTTCAGCGGGGGCGACCATGGTCTTGGGGGGTGAAAAACTCGCCAGGAATACGCTCCTGGCACCCCCCGGGCAACCCCTTTGTGAAAGTTTTCACAAGCTCTAGGACAGGGATTTAGACATACCCTGCCCGTGAAAGATTGGCGTGCTGTGGCATGGTTTAACAACATTCGCGTCCCCCACCCGTCGTGACCTCCATCATCGCCTTTTTCGTCATCGCCCTCGTCTCGCTCATTGCCGTGAGGGTGGGGTCCACGGCGCTGATGATGACAGGCCTGAGCTGGGACACGGCCAGTTTCCAGGCTTATTCAGCCTTCTTCGGGGTCGGTTTCACCACCCGGGAGGCTGAGATGGTGGTGAACCACCCTGTCCGGCGGCGCATCATCCGGGACTTGATCCTGGCCGGCAACGTCGGGCTGACCTCCGCCCTGGCCACCCTGGTGGTCACCCTCATGCAGACCGCCACCACCTCACACCTTCTCATGCTGGTCGCCCTGGCCTCCGCCGGAGTCGTGGGCCTTCTCATGCTCTCGCGTGTCGGCTGGCTGCAGCAGATGCTCGATCACGTCATCCACAAGGCCCTGGAACACGCCGGCATGGTGCGGGCGCTGGACTATGAGCTGCTGCTGCGCATCCAGCACGGCTACGCCGTCTCTGAAATCGAAGTCCTGCCGGACACTTATCTGGCGGGACGCAGTCTTCGGGATTCACGGCCCTGGGATCGCGGCGTCGTGATCCTGTCCATCAGCCGAAACGGGGAAACCATTCCCGGACTGCCAGGCCCCTCGAACTTGATTCAGGCCAACGACATCCTCACGGCCTATGGGAAAGAAGACTCCCTCAAGGCCATGGTGGAGCCGTTGAAAAACAACCCCGTGCCCTGCCTGGTGGAGTAGCCGGGAAAAGTCGGGCGGCTGGCGGCGTACTTTGTTTCCACCCTCATGAAGAACCGCCGCTCCTTTCTCACCACCGCCCTGCAAACCAGCGCCCTCGCCCTCGGCGGAAGCCATGTCACCGGCCTTGCCGAAGCTCCCAAACGCCAGATCCGCAAGGCCATCATGGGCGGCACGCTCGGCATCAAGGGAACCCTGGTGGAGAAGTACAAGGCCGCCCGCGAGGCGGGTTATGAAGGCGTGGAACCCGCCGGCGGTCTGAACCAGCAGGAAGTCATCGACGCACTCGGCGCCTCCGGCCTTCAGGCGGCCAGCGTCTGCTGCCACACCCATTGGAAGCAGACCCTGACGCACAACGACGAGAAGGTGCGGGAAGAAGGCCTCCAGGGCGTGCTGCAGACCCTGCGCGACGCCAAGGCCTATGGGGCGGACTCCATCCTGGTCGTGCCCGGCGTCTGCAACGAGGAGGTGCCCTACCACCTGGCCTGGGAGCGCTCCATCGCCCAGATCAAGAAGGCGGTGCCGCTCGCGAAGGAGCTCGGCGTGAAGATCAGCATCGAGAACGTCTGGAACAACTTCATCCTCAGCCCGCTCGAGGCCGTGCGCTACCTGGATGAAGTGGGCGATCCCATCGTCGGCTGGCACTTCGACATCGGCAACGTCCTGCGCTATGGCTGGCCGGAGCAGTGGATCCCTGTTCTCGGCAAGCGCATCAACCGCATCCACGTGAAGGAGTTCAGCATCAAGAAAATGAAGGAGGAGGGCATGTACAAGGGCTTCGACTGCGACCTGACCGAGGGCGACAACAACTGGACCGCCATCATGAAGGCCCTGGACGGCATCGGCTACACCGGCTGGGCCATCAGCGAGCAGCGCGGCGGCATCAACCCGAACGGGCTCAAGATGCTCACCGAGCGCATGGACCGCATCTTCGCGATGTGATCCGCCCGCCGGCCTGGCCTAACTTACTTAGCAGGAATCTCGTTGAGCGTGTAATAACCGACGGCGTGCAGCAGGGGCAGCCCTCCGGCGCTGCGCAGACCGTCGAGGTGCAGCTCATGCACGTGCCCCTGGGTCAGCGGCGCGATCCTGAGCCGCACCGACCTGCCATCGGCGCCGACCTCGGCCCGGGTGATCTTCGGAAGCACCTCGTCCACCTCATCGCCGCCATACTGCTCACGGTAGGCGTAGGTGAAGGCGCGCATCGAGTAGCTCTTCACATCCGCGGCCGCAGCGGGGTTCACCGGCTGGGTGAAGGTCAGCTCAAAGCCGTCCGGGCGCGCCCTCATCTCGTGAACCTCAAACGGCACCCGGCCGGTCCACTCGCACTTTTCAAAGCAGAAAGGCTTGCCGCCACGCGCCCCCCAGCCGCGATCGCTGCCGCCAACAAACACGCGGCCCTCCTCGTCCATGCGCCCGCCGATCAGTCCCGAGGCGAAGCCGCTGCGGAACGGGAAGACCACACCCTGCCGGGTGCCGTTGACGGTTTCCAGGAACACCCGGCTGAGATTGCTGTGGCTCTGATCCGCCACAAAAAGCTGCCGGGAGAACGGGCCGAACTTACCGGCGCTCAGGTCGCAGAGGATCGCGGTGGCCGAGTTGCCAACCTTGCCATGCACGAGATAGACGGCGGGCGGCACGAGCTCCTTGATGCGCTTCCTCTCCATCACCATGCGGTCGGGATCACCGCCCGGGCGGTCTTCATTGCGCTTCCTTTCCCCCTGGAAGGCCTCGGGGATGGGATCCACAGGACGCGGCCCCATGTTCGGTGCCAGGTCATACCAGACATTGCCGCCGGGATGTCCCTGGAAGCTGCCCGGCACCAGGTGCTGCAGCGTGCAGGAGCCATGCCACGGCCCCTGGTTGTCGCAGTAGTAAACCTCGCCGTCGGCATCAAAACCCACGCCGCCCGGGCTGCGGATGCCGGAGCAGGTCGGCACCATGGTACCATCAGGCTTGATCCTCAGTGCCCAGCCCCGGAACGGCACCTGGCTGGAAAAGGAGCCGGTCAGGCAGAGCGTGACCCAGAGGTCGCCCGCCCGGTCGAAGCGCGAACCCACGGCATATTCATGGTAGTCGCCGGACACGCCCCAGGTGTCGCTGACGTTGTCAAAAACGTCCGCTCGACCGTCGCCATCCATGTCCTTCAGCCGCGTGACTTCATAACGGGTCGTGGCATACAGGCATGTCTCCTTCGGGTTCCAGGCCAGGCCAAGCACCTCATGCAGGCCGCTGGCATGAAGCTTGTAGCGTACGGAGGATGGATCAGCGGAGCCGGCGCCAGTCACGAACCACACCTCGCCACGACGCGTGCCCAGGGCCAGCCTTCCCTCAGGCAGCAGCTCGATGGAGCCGACCTCCAAGGCCGTCTCCTTCGGGGTCTCAAAGGTGGTGATCTTGTAATAGTCCGCCTCGGTCGGATCAGCTGAGAAAAGCAGGGCGGGAATCAGGACGAGCAGGGGCAGGAGTCGGTTCATGGATGACGGGATGCAGGGAGAAACGCCGGAAACCGGCCTCTGCAAACGGAAGAACTGCAGAACTCGCCGGCCTGTCCAAAAGTCCGGCAACAGGGCACGACTGGCCCCGCCACCGAAGTGATGGACTTGCGCAAAAGGCATCCGGCCGCAAACTCTGGCCGCCGTGCCCACCACCGACCTCCGCAGCTCGTTCCTCCGTTCACTGGCGCCAGACAGCCAGTTCCACCGGATGTTCGATCACCTGCCGGGCATCTCCTTCTTCGCCAAGAACCACCGGCTGCAGCTCGTCTGCGCCAACCGGCACTTCATTGAAACGATGGGCTTCCGGAAGGAGGACGACATCGTGGGAAAGAGCGACTTCGACCTCTTCCCCGTGCGCCTGGCCGAAAACTTCCGCCGTGACGACGAGGAGATCCTGCGCACAGGCGAGGCGAAGCTGAACATCGTCGAGCTGTTCTTCAACCCCCAGGGCATCCCGGACTGGTTCATCACCCACAAGATGCCGCTGAGGGACAAGAAAGGCCGCGTCATCGGCCTCATGGGCGCCACGCAGAGCTACGGCCAGGCCATGACCACGGTGCACGCCAGCCAGCACATCGAGCGCGCCCTGGCCTTCATCCGCGAAAACTTCCGGCGCAGGCTGAGCGTCGAGGAGCTGTCAGCCCATGTGCATCTGAGCCCGAGGCAGCTGCACCGGAAGTTTGTCGAGACCTTCGGCTGCAGCCCGCAGACCTTCATCATGAAGCTGCGTATCCAGGCCGCCTGCGAGGCGCTCCAGCACGAGGACGCCCAGATCAGCCAGGTTTCCACCGACCTCGGCTTCTACGACCAGAGCGGCTTCACGCATCATTTTCACAAGCACGTCGGCATCACGCCGCTGAACTACCAGCGGCGCTTTCGCCTGGGCGCACGGCAGGACAAGATCTCCCGCTGACCCGTTCAGGACCAGGCGCGGCGCAGCAGGTTCAGGTAGTTGCCGTGCATGACCGCCTCGATGTCCGTCTGGCTGTAGCCGCGTTTTTCCAGCATGGCCGGAATGCGCGCGAGGTCGGCGATGGTGTCCAGATCCTCCGGTGTCTGCTCGGTGCCGTAACCCCCGTCCAGGTCCGTGCCGATGCCGCTATGCATGGCGTTGCCGGCGAGCTGGCAGACGTGGTCGATGTGGTCGCAGATGACCTCCAGCTTCAGGCCGGTCTCCTGCGGCGTCGTCTTGCCGCGAACCCAGCCGGGGATCATCATCCAGGCATCCAGCGCGGCACCGATGACGGCGCCACGGGCGATGAGCGCCTTGATCTGCTCATCGCTGAACTGGCGGACGTCCGGCACCAGGGACCGGCAGTTGGAATGGCTGGCCCAGATCGTTCCCTCGAAGATGTCGAGGGCCTCCCAGAAGCTCTCGTCGGAAAGATGTGTCACGTCGAGAATCATGCCGAGGCGGCTCATCTCACGAACCAGCTCGCGCCCCTCAGGCGTCAGGCCACCTGGCGTGTCATGCCCCATGGCATAACGACATTTGCCATAATGCGCAGGGCCCATGGCGCGCAGCCCCTGCTCCCAGCAGCGCTCCAGGTGGCCGACGGTTCGGATGCTGTCCGCCCCCTCCAGGCTGAGGATGTAGAAGATGGGCTTGCGGTCGTCCGGGATGCTCGTGTCGTTCCAGACCGCCAGCGCATGATCCAGCTGGGCCAGGTTTTTCACCTGGGACAGGTGTCCGTCCTCCTCCATCGCACGGTACCAGGCGAGCTGGCCCTGGGTTTCCGACCAGGCCTGCTCGGGCGACATCCAGTTGGCGATCGGCGACACGCCCGGCATGCAGCCCGCGAGCTGGGTGGCGACACAGATGCCCACTCTTCCCTGGCGCATTTCCGGAAAGGCGGTGGTGCCGGCGGCCCGGCCCTTGCCAACCATGCCTGCCTCACGGCGGCGGATTTCATGGACGGGCAGGCGAAGGTCACGGTTGAAGCCGCCAAGGGCGTTCAGGCTGAGGTCGAGGTGGGCGTCGAAGATGAGCATGGGAGTTGGAAAAAACGCCGCTGGCGCGGAAAATCCTGCGTCGATCAACCCTGGATGCTCAACGCATAACGGCCCGCCTTCCGGCTGAGCTTCACCGGGGCTCCGTAAAGGCTGCCAAGAGCCTTGCTGCTGAGCGTCTTCTCCTTGGGCCCCTGGGCCAGGACCGCTCCGTCACGGAGCAGGAAGACATGCGTAATGCAGGGCAGGATCTCCTCCACATGATGCGTGACCATGATGAGCGAAGGCGCCTCGGGCCATTCGCTGATCTCGCTCATCCAGGAAAGAAACTGCTCACGCGCGACCGGATCCAGACCGGCGCAGGGCTCGTCCAGGATGAGCACTTCAAAGCGCGCCATGAGCGCCCGGCAGATCAGCACCTTTTGTTTTTCACCCTGCGAGAGCGTCGCCCAGAGCGACTTTTTCAGATGCGCACAGCCTGCGGCTTCAATGAGGCCCGACGCCTGCTTTTTCAAGGTGGCGGAGGGTGGCTGCCAGAGGTTCAGCTTGGCGTCACGGCCGCTGGCAACGACGTGCAGCACCGGCTCGCCGGGCTCGATGTAGGTGGTGAGCGTGTTGGTGACCAGGCCGACGCGTTTGCGGACCTCGCGCCAGTCGCTGTTGCCAAAGGTGTCCTGACCGATCTGGATGACTCCGTCCGTCGCCGGTTCATAACCCGTGATCAGGTTGATGAGGGAGGTCTTGCCACAGCCGTTAGGCCCGAGCACGCACCAGTGCTGCCTGCGGCCGACCTGCCAGTCGATGCCTTTCAGGATGCGTCTTCCGCCTCGGACAAAGGTGGCGTTCTGGACTCGAAGAAGGGAGGGTTCGGACATGATGAAGGACAGGCGATGAAGCCTCGAACCGGGACAAGCTCAACCATTTACCACCAAGGATTCCAGGGCGGCTGGCCAGGTGACAGTTCTGACAAATTCAGGTGGACTGCCAGCCTGGGATATGAGACTTGATCGCATTAAATTACCTAATCTGTGAATAGATACCCCTCCTACCAACAGCCCATTCCCAAGTGGCTGTCCGTTTATCTGCCACTTGGGATCCTGATCTATCCCCTTTTGCTCACCATTCCCGGCCTGAACTGGGAGGAAGGTCTCTACCGTGAATACGGCCTGGTGGAAAATCTCACCGCCCTGTTTCTCGCCATCGCCCTGGTGCTTTTTCTGAGGACTGCCATCGGTCCTGAAAGCCTTCTGCATCGCGCCTGGCTCGTCATTCTTGCGCTGGGCAGCCTGCTGTTCCTCGGCGAGGAGATCAGCTGGGGTCAGCATTATTTCCACTGGGTCACGCCAGAAGAGCTGAAAACCCTCAACCGCCAGGGTGAAACCAACCTCCACAACATGCGGGGCGGCCTGGAGTTCTTCTTCACCAAGATCGCCCGGGAAGGCCTGTCCTTCGGCACGATCGTCGGCGGCATCCTGGTGCCTCTCTATCTTCGGAAACGACGCAGCGAATTCGCACCCGGGACACTGCTGTTCTGGCTCTGGCCGCCGTTGGGCGGCTGGCTGGCCGCCCTGCTGTCCGCGACCGTCCGCCTGCCCAACACCATCGCTCACGAATTCGGCCTGGGCGATGGCAGCCTGCCCAAGTTCATCGGCGAGGACATCGGCGAGATGAAGGAGTGCTTTCTGGCCCTCTTCATCTTGATCTACGCCATCGCACAGTTCCGGATGTCGAGTCGTGCGTCGGCCGGCTGACGCCACCGCTTGCACAATGCGCCGGCGCATCCACTGTCGGCGCCTCCATCCATGTCCACGATTGTTGTCGCCCAGAAAAACGGCGTCGCCTGCATCGGCGCCGACACCATGAGCAGCCTCGGCTCCCTGCGCCAGAAGGCCCATCACGTCGTCAACAAGACCAAGCTCGCCAGGGTGGGCGACAGCTTCATCGGCCTCACAGGCACCTCGGCGAGCCTGGTGGTGATGAACAGCTACTTCGCCAATCCGGAGCGCCCCCGGGACTTCTCCAGCACGGAGATGATCTTCGAGACTTTCCGCCACGCGCATCACTGGATGAAGGCCGAGTACTTCATGGCCACCCTGCCGGACAAGGGCGAGGAGTACGAAACCACCCAGTTTTACGGCCTCATCGCCAACCCGCATGGCATCTTCGCCCTGTATTCCTACCGGAGTGCGCAGCAGTTTCACCGCTTCTGGGCCGCAGGCTCCGGCCGTGACTTTGCGCTGGGCGCGATGCAGGCCGTGTATGACAGCAGCGATGACGTCGTGGAGATCGTGAAGGCCGGCCTGCATGCGGCGGCGGAGTTTGACGGCTCCACCGGCGGCCCCTTTGAAATCTTCCACTGCCCTCTTGCCGTTCAGGAAAAGGCCGCACCCGCCAGGAAGAAGCCCGTCAAGCCCCGCCGTCGCCGGGCAAATTGACGCCGGCCGGCCTCTTCACCTCCAGTCAAAGCCCCTGCATCTGCCAGAGGATGAAGGCCATCTCCTCGGCGGCTTCATGCAGATGCTCGTAACGGCCCGACTTGCCGCCATGCCCGGCGCCCATGTTCGTCTTCAGCAGCAGCAGGTTCTTGTCCGTCTTCAGGGCACGCAGCTTCGCGACCATCTTGGCGGGCTCCCAGTAGGTCACCCGGGGGTCGTTCAGCCCGGCGGTGAAAAGCATCGGCGGATAGGCCTGGGCATGGACGTTGTCATAGGGGCTGTAGCTGCGGATGAACTCAAAAGCAGCCTTGTCGGTGATCGGATTGCCCCACTCAGGCCACTCACCCGGAGTCAGAGGCAGCTCCTGGTCGAGCATGGTGTTCAGCACGTCCACAAAGGCCACATGCGCGACGACGGCCCCGAAAAGCTCCGGAGCCTGGTTGACCACCGCGCCCATGAGCTCGCCGCCCGCGCTGCCGCCCGAGGCGCTGATCCGCCCCTTGGACGTGTAGCCGAGTTCGCAAAGCGCACGCGCGGCATCGACGAAATCGTTGAAGGTGTTCGTGCGCTTCATGAGCTTGCCGTCGAGATACCACTGGTAGCCAAGGTCGTCGCCGCCGCGAATGTGGGCGATGGCATAGGCAAAGCCGCGGTCCACCAGCGACAGACGGTCAGCGTGAAAATCGGGCGGCGTGGCGTGCCCGTAGGCGCCATAGGCGTAGAGGTGCAGAGGCTGGCCGCCATCCTTCCTGAAGCCCTTCTTCATCAGGATGGAAACCGGCACCTTCACGCCGTCGCGAGCGGTGATCAGGACACGCTCGGTCTCATACTGCGAGGCGTCATAACCGCTCGGAATCTGCTGCACCTTGAGCGTTTCCAGCCGCCTTTCAGCCACATGATAGTCGTAATCCGTGGCCGGGGTGACCATGGACTCATAGTCCAGGCGCAGCTTCTTGACGTCATACTCGGGGTTAGACCCCAGGCCGGCCGTGTAGCTCGCCTCCGGAAAGCGGATCCTTTCCGGCTGAAGCGGCGCGTCATAGCGGCGGATCTCCACCTGGTCGAGCCCGTCAACGCGGCCCTCGGTCACGAAGAAGTCCCGGAACAGGCCGATGTCGGTCAGGTAATGATGATCCGACCCCGCGATCAGCGTCCTCCACTCGCCCGGCTTCGCGATCTCGGCGGTGGCGATGCGGAAGTTCACATGCTCGTCGTTGGTGTGGATGTAGAGCACGCCGTCGCGGACATCGACATCGTATTCGCGCCCCGTCTTCCTCGGGCTGACAAGGATGGGCTCGGCGGCAGGATCGGAGGAGGGCACCAGACGCACCTCGCTGGTGACCTGGTCGCCGGTGCCGATGATGATCCAGTCCTCCTGCGCGCTGAGGTCCACGTCGCAGCTGAAGCCGATGTCGGGCTCCTTGTAGAGCAGCCTGGCCTTCTTCGGGTCATCCCCGAGGCGGTGATAGTGGATGTTGTCCGTGCGCCAGTTGTCGTTGGCATAACCAAAAACGAGGCCTCGGCTGTCGGCCGACCAGACCAGGCTGGAAAGGGTTCCGGGGATCACGTCCGGCAGGTCACGCCCCGTCTCCAGGTCACGGAAATGCACCTCAAAGCGCTCCGAGCCGTCGTCATCATAGGCATAGGCCATCAGCTTCGCGTCCGGGCTGATGACCAGGTCGCCGAGCTGGAAGTAGTCCTTGCCGCGTGCGAGTTCATTCTGGTCGAGGATGAGCTGCTCTTCACCACCTGCGGCGGGTTTGCGGAAGTGGCGGCGGTACTGCGAGCCCTTGACGAAGGTGGACCAGTAGAGCCATGCGCCATCCTTCACCGGCACGGAGCTGTCATCCTCCTGGATGCGGCCCTTCAGCTCCTCGAACAAGGTGTCCACAAGCGGTTTCCGCCCCTTCATGTGGGCTTCAAAAAAGCGGTTCTCGGCCTTCAGGTAGGAAAGGATCTCCTTGTCCTGCACCTTGGGGTAGGACGGGTCACGCAGCCAGTGCCAGGGATCCTCGACAGTGATGCCATGCTGGGTGAAGGAAAACGGGCGCAGCCCGGCGACAGGAGGTTGGGGGGAGGACATGGGTGACTCCGGAAGAATGCCCGAGACGCCGAGCGGGATCGCAAGCGTTGTGAGCCGAAAGAAAACATGACTCTTCACCCGCCCTTCCTATGCAACTTCAAAGAATAATTCAATGACCGCAAATGAGAGAAGGGCAGAAAAATACACAAATGCCTTGGCGCCCAAAAACTTAATAGCTGCCGCAAAACCACCAAAATCAGCAAGTTAATCTGAAGAGGTTTCACGTAGATAAAATCGAAGTTGTAGAATCCGTTCGGCCATGTTTGATTAGGTGTTTTTAATTCAATGAAAATCATTTTGACACAAAACCAGCATCAGCTGCTGACCGCAATGTTGACGCTACTTTTGAGCGCAGCAACGGCAGTCGGGCAGTCTGAAATTGAGGCAGAGGTCAAAAAGCTATCCACAGAAATTGCACAACCCTCCGAGATTCGGGTTTTGCCAGCGAGGACCGCCACCCAGCCCAAGGCTGGGGCCCTCATGTTGCATCTACGCAACACGTCCAGCCCTGCAACCAGCGAAGACTTAAGAACTTTCGAAGAGGGTGTCATTGCGGGTTTAAATGGAGGTGCATTTAAGGTTTCAACGCTACGTGACATGACCGGCAGCATAGGCAACACCTCAGGGGGAAGACTTGCCGAGTCCGTCACCGATGCCAGCGTCTCCTCCGTCGCGCTGGCAAATGGGTATGAGAATGTACTTTTTGCCGACATCCATTCGCTTCAGATGCGTGAGGTCCAGGTGGCAGGCAAGAGCATCCAAAACATTGAACTGCGCGGAGGGCTGGTCCTGCACTCAGCCGCTGAAGGAAGCAGGCAGGAAAGCGTCACGGATGTCATCATTGTCAGGGGCTTTGAGCCCCAGGCGCTGACCAGCCGGGCCTTTACAGACCTGGCTGCACGCCTTACCACCAAGGCCTCCAAGTGGAAGGCGCTGTCCTCGAACATCAAGCCAGCCACCATGGAGGTTCACGTGAAGGTTGATGGCCTGGTCCTGCCATACCTTCCAGGTCCAGACGGCCTTGCTCAGGCTCAGCAATTGGATCTTTATGCCGACGGAGTGGCCGTGGAGCTGGATAGCATTGCCCTGGGCAATGCCCCCTGCAGGGTCGACGTCTGGCCTGGCCTGCACCGGCTGAAAGTCAGCCGGGATGGAATCGGCGGAAAGGAGATCACCGTCAACGTGAACGGACCGGGTCGTTATGACCTGACCTTGACCCCAACCGACGAGATCCGCCGGAAGTTTAACGAGCAACTTATGTTCATGGAGAAGGTTCGTCAGCAGCAGAGGGAGGGCCGGGCAAAGGAGGAGATACTAAAGTCCCAGGCAGAGCTTCTCCGGGGTCTTGCCGCCATGTTCCGGCAGAGCGGGCTGCGAATTGATCATCGTAAGATCAAAGACCCGGATCATCTCTCAACCGCACCCGCCGCCCCTGAACCTAAAAGACCATGAAGGCATATTGTTTGCTATTAGCCCTGCCATTTCTGGCAACTCCCCTCCACGGACAGCAGCAGCCCAGGCTGATCACCCTTGAAAAGGTCGAAATTGAGGAAGGCCTGGTGTCCTCTGATGTTGCAGGTCGTTTTGGATTGTCTAAGGACGGGGTGGAGAGCCGTCTCAAGGCCGCTTTTGCCGCCAATCTTTCGGCACAGCTTTCTTCCTCCCGTCAGGTGAATCTTTCGGCACGCGAGGAATCCCTGGCAAAGCTCATGAAGGAATGGGAGGTCTCCGAAAAGCTGGGCAACCCTGACTCCACCCCGGCTGTTCCCGGAGTCGACAAGGCGGACTATGTTGCCAGCGCGAAAATCACGGACCTGATCGCGAATCGTGACACCCTGGTCCTGGGCGGCAGGGTGGCGGCGGCCAAATGGCGGCTTCTTCTGGAGGCCAGTTTCGAGCTGGTGGACGTCAAAACCGGACGCAAGTCGGTGGTGATCACCGAAAAGGTCGAAGACAGCGGGCAGTCACGAGGCAACGCCAATTTCACAACGCTGGAGATTCAGGCCATCAGCCGCAACCTTGCCACGCAGCTGGCCACCCGTATCATCGACTCGCTGGCTCCGATAAGGATCATTGCCATCCGCGGAGACGATTTCATCATCGACCGGGGGAAGTCAGCTAATGTCAAGGTGGGTGACAAATATGCCGTTCTTGAACCCGCTGCCGGTGCAGGTTTGGAAGATGCAGCATTCCCCGTGGGCAGCGCCACCGTGACCTTCGTCAATGAAAAGTCGGCCAACCTTCGGCTGGAACGGGACAAGACCGCTGCTGCAACCCTTTTACAGACCACCATGCAGGTCATCAAGGCCGCGCACTGAGATCCGATCACTCCAAACCAACCTGCAACCACCGCTCCACAAAATGACCAAAGCCCCGTTTCTAATTCTTGGGATTGGCCTGGCTTCAATGCTGGCGTCCTGCTCCACCAATGACCGACTTCTCGGCGCGCAGCAAAAATTTCGTGGAGGCAACTTTGGTGGCGCGGCCTCAACACTTGCCGGACAGGCGGTGAAGGAGCCTATCAACAGCCGCGATGCTGTGATTCTCAAGCTGGAAGCTGGATCCATGTCAACGCTGGCAGGCAGAAGCAGCGAGGGGCTGGAACTGCTGAAGTCCGCTGACAAGGCCATTGAGGCGGCCAACCAGCGCCCGCTCGTGCAGCTTGGCAGGGAAGCGGGCGCGCTTGTGACCAACCTCAATGCAATCCCCTATATTCCACCTCCCTCAAACCAGATCATGGGAGCCTCGTACCTGGCGCTCAGCTTTGCCAACCAGGGCATGCTCACGGAGGCTAGGTCAGCCGTCAAACTCGCCAAAAACCGGCAGAGTGACGCCTTTGCCAAATACCAGAAGGAAATCGACCGGGAGAAGCAGGCGATGACGCAGGCCAGAGCAGCCTCCCAGGTTCCCTTCTCCATCGATGAGTCAAAGATCTCAGGGGTCACCTCGACCATTGAGGCGGATGTGAAGCAATACTCTTCCTATGCATCCCATTCCGTCCCGTATGCCGAGCTTATTTCAGGCCTTCTCCTGGGTGCGGGTGAAGGAGCTGAACCTGACAGGGCCCGAGAAAGCTTCTCCCGTGCGCTCGCTGTCGCCCCCTCCAACTCTGCTCTGCGCCAGGCAGCAGGGGGATCAGTGAACGGACGAGTTCATGTCATTATCGAGGAGGGAGTCGCCCCCTCCCTGGATCAAGCCGTGATGCATCTGCCTCTGAAGATCAACGACAAAATGATCGTGTTTTCCGCGGCCTATCCCAAGTTCATCGTTCACCCGCACCACGGAGACACCAGCATCGTGGCAGGCGGCCAGTCGACCCAAGCAGACCTCGTGTGTGACTTCGACCGCATCGCTGGCGATGAGTTCCGCCGACGCCTGCCCGGGATCATCAGCCGCACCACCGCAGCATCTGTCACCAAGGCGGCGATGTCCTATGCGGCCCAGGAGGCCCTGGCCCAGCGGAACTCGAACGCCGCCCTCGTCGCCGGTCTTGTCGGCGCAGCCTACAATATAGCCACAGCCCAAGCGGATCGCCGCTCATGGGCGTGCCTGCCCAAAAGGGTCAGCTACGCCAACCTCCAGATGCCTGCAAACCGCATCGTGCAAGTCGGAGGCAGGCAGATCGAGCTTCCCAAAGCCAACACAGTCATCCTGAGGGTCCGTCAGGTTGCGGGTCAGCAGGCGGCGGAAATCACCGTCCTCTGAATCATTTCAAATGCCTGCACATCGATTTACCATCCGCGGCGCCGCATTCATGACGCTGACGCTCATGACTTCCTGCCAGCATCCTCCAATCCCACCCCAGCAGGTTGTTTATGATGGCGGGAAGCACAGCCTGGAGTTCATCGTGGTCCCTGAATCCAGCCAGATGGCGGGTCGTTTCCGCCATGGCTCCGCAAACGCCACCAGCAGCACCGAAGGCTTCGTAACCCTGCAAGTGCAGGCCGTGAGCAGCGTGTGGCCTCTGGCCTACCGCTTTGAATGGCAGGGCGCGGATGGCATGGTGGCCATGGACCCCTCCGCCAATGCATGGCGGCGCATGGAGCAGGATAGCGGACATCCTGTGGTGCTGACAGGCACATCGACAACACGCTTCCCGGCCCGCGCCAGCCTGCGCATCCGAAAGGATCACTGAAACAATCCACCCTCTCCCCGATGAAACACCCGATTCTACTCCGCGTCCTCGCCTGCACGCTGGCCAGCCTGACCATCAGCTCCTGCGCTTCTTATTCAGTGCAGCGTGTCACCACCAGTCAGCTGGCGACGACTACAGGGCTTGATCCCCGTGATGTTGCCGAAGTCTCTGCGCAGATGACCGAGTCCATGCTTGCCGCCAATGTACTGCGGCGCAAAGGGGCGAACGGCCGCTCCGTGGTGGCCATCTCGACATTCCGCAACAACACCAGCCTCTATGACTTCGACCCAAGGCTGGTTTTCAACCGCATCACCGTCACACTCAACCGCACCGGCATGGCCTATAGCTATGTCACCGGTGACAGGTATGTGTCTGCAAACCGCAGCGCCACGGCCCACGAAAACCAGATCCGCGAATTCTTGGGTGAGTCAAAAGTGTCATCGGGACCGAGCCCTCAATACACCCTGACCTTGGAGCTCATCGAAGACCATGCCACCCTGGGTCGTACCACCCAGAAGGCTTACCAGATCCACATGACCCTCAACGAGATCAGCAGCGGGTTTTCCATCTGGGAGGATCTTCGCGACATCGCCAAGGTCGGCAGACGCGCCGCCATCGGCTTCTGAAGCGGAGCACGCCCGGCCGGACAAGCTCCTTGTGCGGCGGTTGGATTCGTGACACTACGCGGCTGGAAGGAGCATCGTTCCACCACCGTCATACTTCACCATGTCCCCCGCCCTTCTGCTGATCCCCCTGCTGCTGGTCTCCACATCCGTCAGCGCCGCCCTTTCCCTCACCCAGGCCCAGCTGGACAAGGTGGGCCGCAGGATCTGGCAAAACGAATGCGCCGGCACGGTGGCAGGACTGACAAGCTGGAACAGCGGGGAGGATTTCGCCTCGCTCGGCATCGGTCATTTCATCTGGTACCCGACTGCGAAAAAGGGACCGTTTGAAGAAAGCTTCCCGCCACTGGCCGCCTTCCTGAAATCCCGTGGCGTGGCAATGCCGGACTGGACGCACGGCCTCTGCCCCTGGGCCGGCAAGGCAGCGTTTGACGCCGACAAGAACGGGTCGCGGCAGAAGCAGCTGCGGGCCCTGCTTTCACAAACCGTGCCGCTGCAGACGGAGTTCATCCTGGCAAGGCTGGAACGAGCCCTGCCCAAAATGCTGGCGGAAACGCGGCTGAAGAAACAGGTGCGGTCGAACTTTGAAGCGCTTTCCCGAACACCCGAAGGAGCCTTCTGCCTGATCGACTATGTGAACTTCAAAGGTGAAGGCACCGCCAGCACGGAACGCTACAACGGCCAGGGCTGGGGGCTGCTGCAGGTGCTCGAATCCATGACCGCCCCAACCCCCGCCGGCTTTGCCTCGGCGGCGAAGTCAGTGCTGTCACGCCGCGTTGAAAATGCTCCGGCGGCGAGGAAGGAACAGCGCTGGCTCCAGGGCTGGCACAACCGCTGCGACGGCTACCTGCGCAAGCTCTGATGCAAGCCGCTTCAGACCGGCTGCACCGAGAAGTCGCTGTCGTCCAGGGAGCGCAGCACCAGTTCACGCGGCACGCAGAAGTCATCCATCTCCAGGCAGCGGACGATGCCGTCGGCGATGTGCTCCGGCTTGAGGAAGAGCTGGCGCGGTGCCTGGCGCTCCGCCGCATCATCCCAGAACGCCGTGTCCACACCGCCGGGCAGCAGGGCGGTCACACGGATGCGATGGGCCGCCGCCTCCTCCGCCAGGCCCTGGGTGAAGCCGCGCACGCCCCATTTGGCCGCGCAGTAAACTGTCTCGCTGGGAATGCCGCGCAGGCTGGCCGTGGAGATGATGTTGATGATGTGGCCGCGCTTCCCGGGAATCATGGCGCGCAGGGCGGCCTGGGAGCCCAGGATGGTTCCCTTCAGGTTCACCGCCAGCATGAGGTCAATCTCCGCCTCGGTGTAATCCTGAATCCAGCGATGCCGCGCGAGCCCGGCGTTGTTCACCCAGACGCTGATGCCGCCAAGCGCCTGCTCCACCACAGCAACGGCGGCTTCCACCTCCGCGGAGCGGGTGACGTCACAGCGGACGGACAGCACGCCCTCCAACGGGCAGGATTCGAGGTCCAGGGACGCCACCCTGGCCCCGCGTTCCAACAGTGCCCTGGCCGTGGCGAGGCCGATGCCCTTGGCGGCTCCCGTGATGATGCAGACTTGGTCTTGTAGAATCATGGGCGCCATCCATGGCCGCATCCACGCCTCGTGACAAGGCGGAAGAACTCAGGGCGGCGTGACGGAAACCAGGGTGTTCGTCACCGAGTTGTAGATCAGCAGACGCGTGTAATCCGGTGTCGCCACCACCACGGTGCTGGAGGCGGGCAGCGGCCCCAGGACCGTCCCCGTGGACACCTGGAGGCATTGGGTGTCCGTCCAGATGACCTGTCCGTTCCAGGAGCTGGCACGCACCACATTGGAGACGCCAAGATCGGCGACCTGGGCCAGGTTGGACGCATTGTAGGCCACGCCCATGGAGAAGACACGGCTGCCATCTCCCGAGAGGACAAGGTGGTTGTTGTAGGTTCCTGTCCAAAACTGGGTCGCGGCATAAGTCATGCTGGAGCTGCTGATGTTGTACCGGGCCAGTCCACTGATCGATGAACTCTGCCTCACCAGGGCGAGGATGGAGGAACCATCGGCCGGCGTGGCCGTGATGCACTGCCCGAGGTTGAGCGGCGTGCCGACCGGGCCGCCGGTCACCGAATGATGCAGGCGCAGAACATGATCCGCGCCACGCAGCACGACGCGGCCCACCGGTCCGTTGTGAATGGCGGCGGAGGTGTTGGGCGTGTCCCAAGTGCTCACCAGCTGACGGTTCTGCCGGCGCTGGATGCCCAGCACCCGCGTGCCGGAGGCTGTCAGCACATACAGCCGGTCATCCAGGATGTGCATCGCAAAGTCCTGCACCGGCTGCCCGATGGAATACACATGCATCACCCTGGCGGTGACGGGATCAATCCAGAGCAGGTGCCCTTCATTCGGGGCCGTGCGGTCCACATGCAACGCATAAACCAACGGAAGATCAGGATCGGCGATCATCTTCGCCACGTTCAGGACGCCCAGGACGCGGAAGGTCGCGGGAATCAGGCGGACATCACTCCCGGAACGCAGCGTGATGCTGGCCGTGTAAGTACCCGTCGGCAGGGAGCCTGCGGTGAATCTCACGGTGACATTTGCCGGGCCGGTGCCTGATGTCTGCAGAAGACTGAGCCATGGGCTGTTCTCCTCCAGCGTCCATGCCGTCGAGGCATCGGCGGTGGCAATGCCCAGGGAGGCCTCCTGCGCCATGGATCCGGGGAAGCCGCTGACGCTCAGACTGGCGGGTGTCGGCTCCACGACAGGCAGGCGGAAGCTCCACACGGCCCCTGTCCGGACCGAGCCGTCGTAAAGCCTCGAATCAATGCGCCAATAATAGGTTAGGCCAAGCTGGAAGCTGCCCTGCGGAAGGCTGAGGCTCACGCCCGAGGTGCTGCCCCGGTAGATGCCGGAACTTGTTTTCACCGCGTTCGTGACCGTCTCCAAGCTGCCGCCAAGATAGACGTCGTAGGTGACGGCATCAGGGCTGCCCGTCCAGCCCAGGGCCGTCGGCGCGGTGGCCTGGGTGGAGCCGTTGGCAAGCTGCGGCCGGATCCCGGGAACCGGCAGGCTGACAATGCCGGCGAGGGAAAGCCGGCGCAGGCTGTTCTGCGTCGGATGCTGATAGATCACGGCATCCTGGCCGGCGGTGAAGGCGGCGGCGCTGACACCGGCGGGCAGCGAGGCGATGCTGGTTCCTGCGGCACCCTCCACAAGACCGCTTTCATGCACCAGGACATGGCCGTAGGCGGAGGCGGCGACGAGGGTGGAGACCGCACCGAAGGCCTGGGTGTCCGTCAGCAGCGGGTTGTAGCGCCGGTTGCGGTTGAAGACGACGTCGCGGTTCAGGCTGAAGAACACCTCCGAACGACCCGGCATGTCCATGTTGTAGGGAGTGCTGAGGTGGGTTTGTGTGAGGAAGGAGCCGCTGCTGTTGAGGCGGATCAGGGAAACCGAATTTGTTCCGCTCCAGCCGCTCTGGGTCCTGGCAAAGATGATGTTGCCGTCAGGGCTGACCGTGAAGTCGCCAATGCCTGCACCACTGTTGGTCAGGAAGGTGGAGAGGTCTTCGCCAGCCTCGAAGTCAAACACATGCAGCAGCGGATTCACCGCTGCATCGGTGTAATACACCACCCCAGGCCGGCCGGCCTCGACATCATAATGGAAGTCCCCGCCGCTTCCTGAGTCGAGCGTGGCAGGAAGGCTGCGGGTGCGTGTCACCGTGAAGCTGTCCATGTCCACCTCCGTGATGCTTCGCTCCGTGAAGCTCACAGCATAAAGGCGGGAGCCGTCCGCGGTGAGGTCCGCGTCCGTGACCTCGGTGGGCAGCAGCAGCGGGCTTCCCTGTGCAGCCGTGGCCGCATCGATGGGAACAAGCATGGAAGGTTGTCCGCCCGTGCCCCTCACCACACCCAGCACACGCTGCGGCTGGCGGTAATCCGTGAGCAGCTGGGTGTAGCCGGAGAAACGCACGGTCAGCAGGACCGGCACGCTGACGGTGACACCGTCGCTGGTGATGTTCACCGCTCCGCTGTAAACTCCAACTCCCAGCCCGGCGCCCACCCTGACCACCAGGGTGTCGCCGCCCGTGCCGCTGCTTTTGGAAAGCGTCATCCAGGAAGCGCTGGCGGCTGCCGACCAGGAGGGCTGAAGACCCTGCTTCGCAGTCAGGGTGATGACTCCCTCCGCCGCATCCGCGCCCTGCATCCTCAGCAGGCTCAGGCCTGAAGGCGCGACCGCAAGATCCGGCTCGGAGACTTCGAGGCGCAGGGGAAGATCCACGGGCAGTGAACCGGGTGCGTTGCCGCTGAAGCGCAGGGTTGCCGTGTGGATTCCAGGACGCAGCGCAGCGCTCGCCAGCTGCACGGACACCGATGACGACGCCCCAGCGATCACGCTGCCGGAACCCGGGCTCAAGCTGACCCAGGGCACTGACGGCGGGATGGCGATGTGCTGAAGAAAGGCGTCCATGACGCTGCCGGCAAGCTCTGCGGACACCTGCGCGCCATCCGCCGTGGCAAACAGCAGGTAATAGAGCCGCGAGTTGCTGGAGAGCCCGGTGACCGTGTGGTTGTCCTCGTCCGTGTTGGTCGAATACGAATGCGACTGCCCGGACCGGGACTCGACAATGATGAGATGATTCACGGACGGATCCAGCGTCCCCGACACGCACTTGAAGAAGCCCGTGTAGTTCAATCCGTCATGCGTGCGGTTGAGGACGGCGCCTGTCGCACTTCCAGAACCATCCGCACCCAGGCCGCCGCTGATCGTGAAGCTGCTCACACCGGCCATGTCGGCGGCAAACACAAAGAGCCCCTCTTGCTTGCGGGTGAAGTAGGCTCCGCCGGCCGCCCCAAGCTTCGAGCTCACGGTCACCCCATTGTTGGAATAGGCGATGGCGCTGCCCAGGTTCGTGCCGAGGTAATTGCCGCCGTCATACATGTCATCGCCTCCATCGACGATGTAACTGCCGCTTTCGCCCTCGGTGAAACGATACAGCCCGGGAATCAGCGAGGTGATCTGAGCATGGTTTTGGTTCACCCGCTCCAGCACCTCCTGAAGCGTGCCGGCGGGAGTCGAAAGATCCGTCACGGCGCCCTGCCAGACCAGGGTGGAGCCGCCGCCATTGCGAATCGTCAGCGGACGGGCCGCCGTCTGGCCTTTTTTCAGCACAACCTCCACTCCGCCCGACGGCTGAACCGTGAGCGCCGGAGGCGGCACACCGTTGCCATCGACGCTCAAAACCACCTCGGTCGGCAGGGCGGGTCCAGCCATGGAAAGCCGCATCTGCCCGTTGAAGGCGGCCGCCTCGCCGGGTTCAAACCGCACCCCCAGGGTGCGTGTGCCGTTCGGGGCCAGACTGAAGGGAAAGCTCGTGCCTGGAAGATCAAACGCCGGCTGTGAGGAAGTCATGCCCGTGACGGTCAGCGTTGCGTTGCCGGCATTGCGCAGCAGCACGGAGGCGTTGATGCTGGAGCCCACCATGACGCTGCCAAAACTGAGCGTCGAAGGCGCCAGGACCGGCCGCGGCCGGGAGGCCACGGTGATCTCCACGGGCAGATCCACGCTCGGCCTTGCCGGATCATTCGAACTGAACCTCACCGCGCCCGTGTAAACGGCGGGCGTCGTCGTGGCCGAAGCCCCCATGAACAGGGAAATCTGCCGGCTTCCAGATTCCGGGATGGTACCGTTGCCGGGCACGACTCCCACCAGGGATGCCAGTGACGCTGACGGCGTGGCGCTCCAGAGCAGCGAGGCATCGCCGGCATTGCCCAGCGTCAGTGTCATCGTTTCAGAAACCCCGGGCTCCACCGTCCTCACAATGGGGCTCGCATCGAGCGTCAACGACGGACCACGCAGGCCTCGTCCGTTCACAGGCAGCCGGATTTCCGCGCCCTCCTGGGCATTCGAGGCAATGACCAGTTCCGCACCCTGCGCTTTCACCGTGACCGGAGAGAAACGCAGCGTGATGTCGCGGCTTGCTCCCGGTGGCAGGGTGAACGGCACCGAGATTCCAGGGATCGCAAAGGCGGCATCCGTCACGCTCAGCGAACGGATGACCAGCGGCTCGTTGCCCCGGTTTTCCAACGTGCCTGCCAGGGTTGAGCTTTTTGCCAGGAAGGTGTCTGGAAAGTCAAAGCGCTGCGGCTTCACCTCAAGCCGGGCATAGGAGGGGATGCGCAGCAGCACCGGAACATCGACGATGCTTCTCGAAGGAGAATTGTTGCTGTAGCGGACCGTGGCCCCGTAGGTGCCACCAGGCAGGGTGCTGGTCTCCATCTTGAAAAAGCCCGCCGAAGAGCCTCCGGCTGGAACCTTGCCGAAATACGCCGATGCCTCCAGCCAGCCGGTATCCGCCGGATGCACGACATGCCGGAGGAAGGTGTCCATGAGCAGGCCAAAGGCGCTGTCCGCATAGGCCACGCCGCTTTTCAGCCCAAACATGAGGTAATAAATCCTGGCCCTTCCGGACAAGCCGGAGACTTCATGAAAATCACTGTCCGTGCTGTCATCAAACCGATGGCCGATGCCGGGCCTGTCCTCAACGATGACCAGGTGGTTCACGGAAGGCACCCCGGCGGCGTACACCTTTTTGAAAAACCCGCGGTAGGTCACGCCGGCCACGGTGCGCGTGGTGCTGCCACCGGACACTCTGCCAACTCCGTCCGCCCCCAGACCCCCGGAAATCACAAACCTCGACACTCCATCGAGATCGGCGGCAAGAGCCCACAAGGCGCCGCTCTTGAGGGTGAAGTAAGCGCTCGAAGCCCCAAAGGCGGGGTCTCCCGTCACCACTCCATCGGAATAACTCACCGGCAGGCCCGAGTTCAGGTCGGTGCTCACCAGGTTGCCCCCATCAAACATATTGGCCCCGCCGTCGTTGATGACCTGCCCTGTGGTGCCTTCCGACAAGGGATGAGCGCCTGGCAGCAGGGAGCTGAGCAGCACCGGATTGGCCTGCAAGCCGGAAAGCACGCCCGCGATATCGGCGGCAGGCCCCACCCCGGAGATCACGCTGGCATTCCATTCCAGGGTGCTGCCACCAGGATTGCTGATCGTCACGGGAACGGAAGTACCTCCCCCTGGCTCCACGGTCACATCCACGCCCGTGGGTGTGATTGCAATCGCAGGAGGCACCGAAACCAGCGCGGTGATGGGCAGCGTCACCGACCTGGCGGATGGTGCGTTCGTCACGACCTTGAAGGCATCCTTGTAGGTTCCTGGCGTGCTCGTGGCATAGGTGAACGGCACCTCCACCTGCTCACCAGGCTCCAGCAGGAAAGGCAGCCGGACATCCGGCGACAAGGCCAGCCGGGCGTTGCTTGCCGGTGTGATGGAACGGATCTCCAAGGCCTGGTTGCCGGAGTTCATGCAGGCAAAGGAGAGGTCCTCGACACGTCCGGCCCAGACCGAAGGAAGATGCATCGCGGCGGGTTCCAGCCTCAGCGCCGGTCCACGCCCCACCGTCACCCTGACCGGCACCACGGTTTTAGAGCCGTTGGACAAGTCCTGAACCAGCACCCTGCCCGTCCGGGTTCCCGCCGGAAACGTCGCCGTGTCCACGCGCAGGTTCATCAACGCCGACTGGCCGACCTGCAGGTCATTCACCTCACCGGTGACCGCCAGCCATTCGGATCCTTCGGAAACATGGCAGCTCAAGCCCAGCGGCTTGTCACCGGCATTGCTGATCTTCAAGACCCGGTTGTGAACGAGGCCGGGGGCTCCGCTCAGGCTGAAGCTCGCAGGGCTCACCTTCATCCGCGGTCCCACATACCCCAGGCCGCTGAAGTTAAGCTGGATGAACAGGCTGCTGAAATTGCCGATGAACATCGCCTGGGCGACATGAAAACCGGCACGCCTGGGCTGGAACTCAAAGCTCAGGCTTGCCACCCCGCCCCCGGGCACCACCAGCGGCAGCCGCGTCGTGCATCGGTAGGCCGTCGAATAAAACAGCATGGAGTTCAGCACCAGGCTTGCCGCCCCTGCGTTCTGGATTTCGACCTCAAACTGCCGTCGCTGCCCGACCCGCGTCTCTTCAACCGTCGTGACCTTGGAAAACACCGGCCTGGGCGTGGCAATCACGCGCAGGGTGACCGGGATTCTCAGCTCCGGCGTGTCCACATCATTGGTGCTGATGATCAAGGTGCGGCTCCGCTCCCCAGGGGGCAGCACCCCGGTGTCAAAGTTCAGCCTCATCACGGACTGCACCTTCGGCATCATCGTTCCCGAAACTCCAGGCAGCATGACCCAATCGGGCCCCGCCCCGCCTCCCTCCCAGGCCGCCATCCATTGCAACGGACCCGCACCCCGGTTTTTCAGGGTGAAACTGGCGGACCCCGTCTGCCCTTGAAGAAGCTTCAGCACGACCTGGCCGGATGACACCGTCACATCCGGTGGAAGCTGCCGCTCTCCCGAAAGGGGGATCCTCCACACCGGCTGCAGCTGATCATTGCTCACCATCACCACCTCCGCCGAAAGACCACGCCTCGGCGCATTCATCCCCAGCTCCACGTTCAGCGCCCTCTGCATTCCTGGCATCAGGTCAAATCCCTCCGTTGTATCCAGGCTGAAAAAGGCCGCGTCCGGCCCGGTGATCCCCACCGAGCTGACCACCAGCCTTTCACGGCCAACATTGGAAACCGTGACGTTCCGCCCGGACCTCACCGCCTCCACCACGGAACCAAAGTCCAGCGCGGCCGGCGTGGCGGAAATCTGCGGGGCGTTGACCAGGTTCATCGTCACCGGCATCCGCAGTTCCTCCTCACCCGGCATGTTGGTTTCAAAAACCGCCGCCGCCTGATAAACGCCCGCCTCCAGGTCACCCGGGTCAAAGCTCATCTGAAGCTGCTGCACCACCCCCGGGGCCAGCACCCCGCTCAACGGCGTCGCCGCCAGCCACTCCGGCCCACCAAGCAGGCCGTCCACAATCTGGTTGGCAAACCGGCGCCCGTCTCCGGAGACAAAGTTAAACTCGTCCGTGATCTCATTGCCCACGAACACCAGCGTCCCCGTCCCCAGTCGCGACACCGCCGCATGAACCAGCCCGCCAGGTTCGGCGACCAGCACCTTGGCGCTGCCGGAAACCTGCGCAGCCGCCCCCACCGAAACCTCCACCAGCCGGCTCACTCCCGCCGTGATCGGATGCGGCCGGATGTCCGTCAGCGTCAGGTCACGAAACCGAGTGCTCACCGCCGTGATGCCAGTCCCGGCAAACAGCTCATTGATGCGTGTCACCGAACTGCCGTCATCCGCTTCACAAAGCACCCCCATGCCCGCCGTCACCCGGGAACGCAGCAGCGAGATGTCCAGGTTTGAAAAAAGCCCGATGGCATCGTCCACCAGCAGGGCGTCCAACTCCGCCAGTCCCGCAGCGCTCAGAGGCAGGCTGATCTCCACGATCCTCGCCCCGCGCGCCTCCAGATCCGCCAGCAGCACGGCGCGATCCCATGGCGACTCCACGGTGCCGATCGTCATGCCGCTCAGCGTCCCCAGCGGCGCCTCCAGCGAAGCAATGGCCTCGCTGCCGGTGCTCTTGAAAAAGCTGCGCAGCCCCGCATCCCGGCATTCACGACCGGCCGGAATCGCCCGTTCAGGCAGCCTCACCACCGGCAGCGCCCTCAGGCCCAGGCCGCGCTCTGCGTCCAGCAGCCGCAGGTTCCAGATGAGCGGCGCACTGCCGCGGTTTCTCATCTCCAGCACCTGTGTCTGCCGACGCCCTGAAAAGACATCCACCGACACCTCCGGCGGCGTCAGCACCAGCTGCGGAATCCCCAGCGAGAAGTTCAGCCCCGATCGCCCGGGCGGCGTGGAAAGCTGAACCGGATCCGCAGGAACATATCCGGGTGCTGAAACCGTGGCCTGATAACTGCCGTCCGTCACCAGCACGCTGTAATCACCGCTTGCCGATGTCTGCACCGAATAGGTCGAAGGACCGGCCAGCTTCACCGTGGCCCCCGCAATCGGCGATCCATCCTCCGCACTCGTGACCCGTCCCTCGATCCTCGACGACGTGTGCAGGTAAACCGTCACCCTCTGGCTTCTCTGCTCCTCCGGCGTACCATGGCGCAGCGTCAGAACCATCTCCTCCGCATACGGCGTGCTGACATTCACCGAAGACCGGATCTGCAGGGGCGCGGAAGATGACACGCTCGCACCGGGGGCCACCGTCCCCACACTCACCTCGCCCTGGACCACGCTGAATGCCGAGGGCACAGATGCCGGGGCGATCTCCACGCGGATGTTCCGCGCCTCCTCCGTCCCGCGGTTCACCACCGTGAAATGCACGTTCAGCAGCTCACCAGGGTTGTTGATGCCATCTGCATTCCCCCCGGGAGCCTCCGCCACCGACGTGACCTGGATCACCGGGAACGGCCCTGCGGCATCCTGGATCAGCCGTGCCACATTCAACCGGCCGCCCGAGACCGTCGTCGTCGCAAACGCCGCCACAGGATCCACGCTCTCCATGAGCCGGGTCTTGACCTCCAAGGCGGAAAGCCCGGGGGCGATGCTCTTCAACAACGCCACCGCTCCCGACACATGCGGTGTCGCCATCGAGGTGCCGTTGAAGTTCGCATACGAGCCGCCGAGGATGGAACTGTAGATCGACGCCCCGGGCGCGGCCAGGTCCACCGAGAGGCGCCCGTAATTCGAAAAGCTGGCCCGCGCATCCATCGCCGTGCTGGCCGCCACCGACACAATGTTGTCCAGCGCATAACCCGACGGATAATTCACCGTCGTGTCCGTATCCAGGCCGTCATTTCCCGCCGCTGCAATGAACAGCTGCTCGGCCGCACCCGCCGCCGCAATCACGCTTTGCAGCAGCGAGCTGAATCCTCCCCCGCCCCAGGAGTTCGATGTCAGGTCCACCCCCAGGCGCGTGGCGTAGTTGACGCTTTCAATGGCATCGGAAGTCGAGCCCCCCGCAGGGCCGAGAAACCGGATTCCCACGATGGAAACCTGCCAGCACACACCCGCCACACCATTCAGGTTGTTGCCCACCCCGCCGAGGGTGCCCGAGCAATGCGTCCCATGGTTGTTCTCATCCATCGGATCGTTGTCCATCGCGTAGAAATCCCAACCATGGACATCGTCCACAAAGCCGTTGCCATCATCGTCCAGCCCGTTGCCAGACACCTCGCCAGTGTGAGTCCACATGTTGGCTGCCAGATCGGGATGCGTCCGGTCCACCCCCGTGTCGATGACGCCCACCAAGACCTCCCTTGAGCCCGTCGTGATGTCCCAGGCCTCCGGAGCATCGATGTCCGCATCGGCAAGCCCGCCCGTCTGCCCCGTGTTGTGCAGCCCCCAGAGATTCGGAAACTCGCTGTCGTTGGGGAACAGGGAGGGAAACACCAAGTAGTCCCGCTCCGCCACCCCGGAGCCCCCCTCGGGAAAGTCCCGGACAAAGAGGCTCATGATCCTTCCCGCCGTGTCCAGCGTCGCCTGATCTGCCGCCACCAGCAGCACCGGCGCCGTCTTGAGCTGGTGCCGCACCTGCAGCCCATGTTTCTGAGCCCAGGCGGCAGCGACCTGGCTCGAGGTTCCCTCAGGAAAACGGATCATCACATGGTCCGCCACGGAAAACTCCCGGCGCACCGGCAGCAGCTTCCCACTCTTGTCCGGTCGCAGCCAGACCTCCTCCCGCACCATCGGATACTTGAACCCCGTCTTCCAAAGCCTGAGCTCACGAGCCGCCTCGTCCCCCCTGGCCTCCAGCCGACGCTGGTCAATCATCGCCGCCCCCTGGATCAGCCGCTCCTGGAAAGGATTCAACGCCACCGACACCCAGTCCGCACCCGGCCTCCCCACCTGCGGAACCTCCTTGGCAAGGGCTGCAGCCTTTCTCGAAGGAGCCACCCCGGGGACGGCAGCAGCCCTGGCATCCCCCCCCTTCATCGGAGAAGCCCGCCGAACCCCAGGTTCAGGCCCCGCCAGGTGCCAAAGAAGCGACCCTGTGATGACAATGCCAATACACAGCCCAATCAGGCGCGATCTTCCTGGATTTGCTTTCATGGGGGTCTCTGACAGCCAGTCCACGCCAATTTCGAATAAAAAGCAATTCTAAAAGACCGCTCTTTTGCCCAGCCACCCTTCAGTTCATCGAGGCACCGGTCCCTGCCGACTGCGGACTCGATACCCTTCTAAATGCCAGGCATGAAAGCCCGTTCATCCCCACTCCTCGAAAGGGCCTCTTTGTTCAATGCCAGGATGGAACCGAAATCCCGGGAGTTTGCACCCACTGCCGACCGTTCGAAGATCAAACCCGAATCTGGCTGGAGACCCACGCCCTCTGCGTGGCGCTAAACCTGATCAATATGGAGTTGATCGAAATTAAGGTTCTAAATGCCTGGTAACTTGCTCGCGAAACTTCCCTGCGCAACGCCCTTGGCTTCCAGCCCAAGCCAAAGTGGCACGAAGTCCCAATGCTCAAAGAGCCATGATTTATAGTGCCAAGTCGTGAACGACTGCCCGAAACCCTTCACGACTTTTACAGCTTGGCCATTGATCGATGAAAGCTCCTTCAGTCGCTTTCACAAATCGATGACCGACGGCTGATAATCGACACACCATCGTCTCGTGGTCGGTAGTTTTACCGACTATTCGTTTTCAGCCACTTATCTAGATATGGAGTCCCGGTGATCGCCGGATGCACTCCATGAGTCTTCTTCCTCCCCCCGCCAAGGCTCCTGTCACGCCCACCTCCCATGGAGGTCCTCGCTCCTGTTGGTTAGGCCGTCTGCGCTCCCGTTCGCTCCCCACGCCTTCCCAGGAGGCTCCACGATCGGATTCGGTTCTCCTTCGCGCAGCCTGCCTCCTCCTTCTTCTAGGTCCCGTGCTCCCTGCCCAGTCAAACACCGAGCCCGGCGAAGACCTCAGGGTGACCCTGACCACGGATGGCCAGGGCCTCCTTCTGCGCTGGTGGGGCAAGGCAGGTCGAACCTACTTTGTGCAATCCTCCCCGACCTTGAGCCCAGGAAGTTCATGGCACTACGAGGGCTCCATCCTGATGGGCAGCGACGCCTTGGTTTCCCTCAGCCTCCCGGCGCAGCCCTCACCCAGCTTCATCCGCCTGCGCTACAGCGACCTGCCAGTCACCGGCGACCCCCTCGATGCCGACCACGACCAGGACGGGCTGAGCAATCGCGCGGAGATCCGGCAATACGGCACCGACCCCTTGAACCATGACACGGACAAGGATATTTTGCCGGACGGCTGGGAGGTTCAGCATGGCCTGCATGCCTTGTCTGCCGAGGGCAGCAGTGGATCGCAGGGCGACCCCGACGCCGACACCTTGAAAAATCTCATCGAATATCAGCTCGGATCCTCTCCCATCAAAGCGGACACGGATGGTGACTTGCTGCCTGACTGGTGGGAGGCCCGTAATCAAACTTCGCTCATCAGCAACCTCGGCCAGGACGGTCCCACGGGGGACATCGACCAGGATGGCTACACCAACCTTCAGGAATACCGGGTCTTGAGCAATCCCCGGAACGCCTCATCCTATCCAGGATCGGGCGGGCCTGCACAAACCTTTGGAGAATCTGGCACAAACACACCTGACCCAAGCTTTGTGGCCTTCCCGGCCAGACGTGTTCGTTACATGAGTTTTGGATCTCACAGCCACTTCTCCAGACCCTACTTCTTCGAATGGGATATCTATTATGAGCATGAGGTGCCCAATCCCAGCCCGCCGCCACCGCCCAATGAC
>JBIJBP010000056.1:0-31214 GCA_044345155.1 Prosthecobacter sp.
CTTTCAGGGCGTCGCCCTCCCTTCACAGGGGGGGCGCGGATTGAAACACGGCCTATCCCCGCGCAGACATGTGGCAGCGCAGTCGCCCTCCCTTCACAGGGGGGGCGCGGATTGAAACAATACATCTGCCCGCCAAGGGCCATTTCAGGAAGTCGCCCTCCCTTCACAGGGGGGGCGCGGATTGAAACAGCGTGGGTTCGCTTTGGTAAGTCGTGGAGACGGGACGCCCTCTCTTCACCGAGGACGTATTGAAATGAGATACCCACACGAAAGCGTCCCCACACGGCAGCACCAAGCGTCACTCACGGCAGCAGGGCTGCCTCACGAAAGCGGCAGCAGCCTGCCGCAATCCAAAGCGCTGCGCACCGTGGTCGATGGTTTGAAGCATGCGGTTGAGGAGCCCGAAAGGTCCACTCGCAGCCGATCTGCATTACCTGCCGACGGCACGCTTCAACTCATGCTGGGCCTTGTTATAACGCGTCACGGACTGCACACGACTCTGTCGGGCGCGGGTTAGCTCCTCACGGGCCAAAAGATATTCAAGCACGACACCAAGCTGGCTGGCCTGTCGCTCCCTCGCAAGCTTCACCATTTCCTCGGCGGCACCCACGGCTTCGTCATTGATGGCGATCTGATCGTGCGCGCTCTGCGACTTCGCGGCCGCCTCGACCACCTCACGGCCAATCGCAGCCTTCACCTGCGCGGCCTGAAGACCGGCGGCCTCCTCCTGGGCGCCGGCGATCACCTTCCGCTGCCTGTCAAACAAACCCCCGGGGCCGATCTTCCAGCCGAAGCCGATGAAGGCGTTCTGCGTTTCATCGAAGTTCCCCATGTCCCCGTTGTAGCCACCACCGAGGCCGCCGAAGCCGTAGCCTGCCTGCACGCTGGGAATCATCGGCGCCACCCGGGCGCGCTCCCGTTCCAGCCCTGCGGCGCTGCTGACCGCGCTGGCGGCCTTCATCTCCGGACGCTGCTGCGCCGCCTGCGAGATGAGCGTGGCCACCCCCGTCCCGCGGTCCAGGAGTCGCACGGGCACCAGGTCCGCCTTCGCAGGCCGGAGCTCGGTCTCCGCAGGAAGACGCAGGATCTCCGCCAGCGCCGCCGCAGCCAGGTCACGCGTCTCCTCATGCTGACGAATCGACAGCTTCTCGCGGCTTACCTGGGTCTTCACACGCAGCAGGTCCGCGCGGAAGGCCGTGCCCGCATCCACGGCACCGCCGATCTGCTTTTCGTAATCCTGGGTCAGCCTGAGATCGTCTTCGATGATCGCCAGCGAGGCCTCGGCGGCAAGGAGGTCATAATAACGGCCTGTCGCCTGCGTGACGATGTCGCGTCGAGCCTTCTCGGCGAGCTGTTCGGCGGCGAGAGCCTTCTGCTGCGCCGCGAGCGCCGAGTAATACATGTCGCCTGGCGACCAGTCGATCATGAGGTTCGGCCCCACGGAGTACTGCTGTTTGCTGACATCAAAGACCGCGCCGGCGATGTCCTGGATGTTGCCATCCGTGCGGCGGTAACCGGCTCCGAGGGTCAGGCTGGGCCAGAAACGCTGCCAGGCCAGCTTCGACTCCGCCAGGGCCTCGGTGTGCTTCGCACGCGCGAGCTGAATCTCATCATTGTTGGCTCCAGCGAGCTTCATGACCGTGGGAAGATCCACATGCATGGGAGCCGAAATAACGTTGTCGAGAGCCGCCAGGCCGGAGGCCAGAAGCAGGGGCAGAACACGAAGTGACAAGAGCGATGACCAAAGACGGCGGGACATGGCGGGGAAGGATTTCAAAGTTTCAGGTTTCAGGTTTCAAGTTCCCTGCTGCGAGAATCGGATTTCGAGTTTCGAGCTTCGCTTTTACAGCTTCACCGTCACCGCCTGCTTGTCCGTCAAGGTGACGGTGCCAGGAACAAGCAGCACGTCATCGGCTTTAAGCTCCGGCACCTCGACATTCACGCCGTCGTTGAAGCTGATCTTGACGGCGGTTTTCATCGCCTTGCCGTCCACATGCCTGAAGACAAAGGCGTTGGTCTTTTCCATGACCAGGGCTGCGACAGGAATGAGCGTGGCATTGTCATGCTTCTCGACGGCGACCTTGGTCATCGCATACATGCCAGGGCGGAGCTTGAGCTCGGCATTTTTCAAATCGGCCTCGGCCAGCATCGTGCGCGTCGCGGGGTCGAGGGCGTAGGCAATGCGGCTGATGCTGGCCTCGACCGGAGCAGGGCCTGCGGCGTCGATTTGAGCCTTCACAGGCTTGCCGACGGTCACAAGGCCGGTTTCGAGTTCGGTCACGGGAATTTGCAGGCGCAGCGTGCTGAGGTCGGTGACTTCGAGCAGCCTTGTCGTGTTCGCGGTGGCGAGCGAGCCTGGATCAGCAAACCGGGCGGTGATGATGCCGTCGAAGGGAGCCTTCAGTGTGGCGAACTGGATCAGGGTCTCGCTGCGTTCGAGCCCGGCCCTGGCGATGGCCAGCTTCGCCTCCGCATCATCGACCGCCTGCGGCAGCACCAGGTCAGGCGACTTGGCACGCGCTTCATGCAGGCGCTTCACTTCGATCTGCGCCGCCGTGACCTCCGCCTTCGCCTTGACGATGTCGGCCTGGAGTTCAGGGACTTCGAGCGTGGCGAGAACCTGGCCCGCCTTCACGGCATCCCCCTTGTCCACGGTCATCGTGGCGATGTAACCCGTGACCTTGGCATGAAGCACTGACTGCTGCCAGGGGGCGAGGGTCGCAGGCAGCGACACCCAGCGATGAATGCTGCCGCGTGTGGGCCTGGCTGCAGGCAGCTCAAGGGCCTGCGCGGAAACGCCAGCGAACAACAGGAGTAAAATTCGAAGTCCGAATTCCGAATTCCGAACCAGTGAGGAGAGACGCAGGACAGGAGACATGGAGGAACAATCGATGAATTTAAGGGAGGGAGTCATGGCGCTTTCGGCATTCGGCATTCGGCATTCGGCATTCGGCATTCGGCATTCGGCATTCGGCATTCGGCATTCGGCATTCGGCATTCGGCATTCGGCATTCGGATTTCAATCCCTCGGTTCCAGCGAAGCCTCCTTGGCATTCGAGGCGGCCAGCAGGGCATAGACGGCGGGGAGAATCAGCAGCGTGGCCACAGTGGCCAGGGCCAGGCCGCCGATGGTGGCGATGGCGAGCGGGCTGGTCTGGGATTTCGCAAGGGCCATGGGCACCATGCCCGCGATCATGGCCAGGCTGGTCATCAGGATGGGACGCAGACGGGTGGTGGCCGACTCAAGAGCGGCGTCCCTTTTGTTCAGACCGGCGAACTGCGCACGATGGGCGAAGGTGACGAGCAGGATGGCGTTCGCCACGGCCACACCCACGGCCATGATGGCGCCCATGAAGCTCTGAATGTTCACCGTGGTGCCGGTGAGCATCAGGGCGAGCACCACACCAAGCAGCGCGGCGGGCAGCGTGGTCAGCACGATGAAGGCAAGGCGCAGGCTCTGGAAGTTGGCCACCAGCAGCAGGAAGATCGTCACGATGGCGATCATGAGGCCGGTCCGCAGTCCGGCCTGCAGCTCCTTCATCGGTGGCACCTGGCCGCGCAGCGCCACGTTCACCCCGGCGGGAGCGGGCGTGTCGGCGATGACTTTTTCCACCTGCTTCGCGATGCTGCCCAGCGGCTGGTCATGAAGGTTCGCCGTGATGGAAATCGTGCGCGCCATGTTGTAGCGGTCATACTGGCCGATGGTGCTGCCCTCGCTGACTTTGGCGATGTTGCGCAGCGGCACAGGTGGGCGACCCTCAGCGGTCACCGGCAGGTTCCGGAGATCCTCCAGGCCCGTCATCAACGTCTGCGGCACCTGCACCTGCAGCGAGAAGCTCGTGCCGGTCTTGGGGTCCGCCCAGTAGTTCGGCACCGTGAAGCGGCTGCTGGCCGTCGCCGCCACCAGGCTGCGCGTGGCGTCGCTCATCTTTACACCCAGCAAACCAGCCCGCTCTCGATCGATGTGAACGTCCACGCTCGGATAATCCAGCGTCTGGCTGAACTGCACGTCGCGCAGGTCCTTCAGCTCCACAAGCCTGGCGCGCAGGGTCTCGGCATGGGCGCGGCTGGCGGCGAAGTCCTTGCCGCTCACCGCCACCTCGACGGGCGTCGGTGATCCCAGCGCCATCACACGGCTGACGATGTCCGCAGGTTCAAAGGAGAACAGCACGTCCGGCAGTTCCTTGGCCAGCCGCGCACGCAGTGTCTCACGCAGTTCCGCGACGGGCTTTGCGCCAGGCTTCAGCTGGATTTGCAGCATGGCCTCCTCCGGACCGCTGTTCCACTGGTGGATCAGGTTCACCGGATAGTTCGGCGCATGCACGCCGATCAGGCCCATGCTGGTCTCGATGGGCGACTCTTCCCCAATGATCCCCAGCACCCGGGTGGCAATCTGCTCCGTCTTCTCCAGCCTTGTGCCCGTGGGCGCCCGCAGCCGCAGCTGAAGCTGGCCTGCATCGATCTGCGGAAAAATCTCGGTGCCGAGAAAGGGCAGAATCACGCTGATGGCAAACAGCACGCCGCCCAGATAAGCCGGCACCAGGATATGACGCGTGGTGAGCGAGGGCAGGAACAGCCAGCGCAGCGCCGACTCACGCGCCTCCCTGACCACGGGCTGCGTCTTCGGCTCACGGTGCCACCAGATGCTCAGGATCGGCACCAGGGTGGAGGAGAGCAGATAGCTGGAGACCATGCTGAAGCCCACCGCCAGCGAAAGCGGCAGGAACAAGGCCTTCGCCGCCCCGGTCATGAAGAAGCTGGGCACAAACACCGCCAGGATGCAGAGCATGCTCAGCGAGCGCGGACCGATGGTCTCCTCGGAGGCATCCAGCACGATGCGGCGCAGGCTGTGCCCCCCGCCCTGCTTCATGCGTCGGTGGATGTTCTCGATCTCGACCGTCGCCTCATCGACCAGGATGCCGACCGCCAGCGCCAGGCCGCCGAGCGTCATCAGGTTCACCGTGTAGCCGGTGATCCAAAGGGCGAGCAGCGCCGCCGCGATGGCCACGGGGATGTTCAGCACCACGATGAAGACGCTGCGCAGATCCCGCAGAAAGAGCAGCACCATGAGGCCGGTCAGGCAGGCGCCGAGGAGGCCTTCTTTGACGAGGTCGTGGATGGCGCGGATGATCCAGGGGCTCTGGTCGAACTCAAAGGTGACATTGATGTCCTCAGGACAGGCCGCCTTGAACTTGCCCAGGTTCGCCTTCACCAACTCCACCACGCTCAGGGTCGAGGCATCGCTGCGCTTGGTGACGGGCATGTAAACCGTGCGCCGCCCGTTGACGATGGCGATGCTGGTCACCAGGTCGCTGCCGTCGCTGACCTCGCCCACATCACGCACATACACCGCCCCCTTGTCCGTGACCTTCAGCGGCACCGCAGCCAGGTCCTGGATGTTTTTCACCACCGCATTGGTGGGCACGATGGGATAGCCGCCGGGCAGGGCCAGGTTGCCGCTGGGGCTCATCGTGTTCGCCTCGGTCATCGCCCTGACCACGTCATCGGGGGACAAACCATAGGCACGCAGCCGGTCCGGTTTCACCTGGATCAGGATGGTGCGGGCGCTGCCGCCGAAAGGCGGAGGAGCGGACACGCCGGGCAAAGTGGCAAACAGCGGCCTGACCATGTTCAGGGCCGCATCCTGCATCTGACCGACAGTGCGTGCCGGATTGTCCGTGGAAAAGACCAGGTTGCCCACGGGCACGCTGCCTGCGTCAAACCGTGTCACGAAGGCGCCAGGCGTTCCCGGGGGCATGAAGCTGCGGCTGCGGTTCACATAGGCGATCGTTTCAGAAAGCGCCGCCGACATGTCGGTTCCCGGATGGAACTGGAGCTTCATGATCGAGGCTCCCTGGATGTTCTTCGACTCCACGTGCTCGATGCCCGCGATGTAGAGGAAATGATACTCGTAATAATAGGTTAGATAACCCTCCATCTGCGCCGCATCCATGCCGCCGTAGGGCTGGGCGACGTAGATCGTCGGAATGCCAAGCGGAGGGAAGACGTCCCGGGCCATCCTGCTGGCCGCCTGCCAGGCGCCGAGCAGGATCGCCACGACGATGACGACAAGGGTCCAGGGATGGCGGAGGGCGAGACGGGGGAGGGACATGCGGAAAATGGGCGGGACGGCGCGTATTACGGGGGCCGTAAAACGTCGGAATTCAAGGATCTTTCCCCTCAGCCTTAAAATTCCTCACCTCATTGCGAAACCGGGCACGCGCAGCAGGGTTCACCTTGCCACCTCAACGCCCAGCTCCCTGAGCTGCCTGCGCACAATCTTCAGCACCTCGCGGCCATTCTTGGTGATCTTGTAACTGCGTGGCCCCTTGGGGCCGCGGGCCGGGTCGGCAGTCGAGGTCAGCCAGCCGTGTTTCTCCATGCGCTTGAGCAGCGGATAGAGCGTGCCAGGACTGACCTCATAGCCATGGTGACGCAGCTCCTCGAGCATCCAGTTGCCGATCACCTCGCCCTCTGCGGCATGATGCAGGACATGCACCTTCCAGAAGGAGAGCAGGATTTCGTGATTGATGAGCTTGGAATCCACGACGGGGAATCTTTCGGAAAGCGATGCCGTATTCCGCCGGTGATTGCAACCTTGACGCAGACAGAATCAACCGGCGGGCGCCTGCATGAACAAAAAGCACCCACCGTCGTTCTGAAGCTGTCCTTCTTCGGCAGTCTGCGCAAGCCTGCCGGGTTCCAGCCCATCCAGCTCCATGCAAGCCCCGCGCAAATACAAGTACCTGAACTACACGACTCCCTGGGGGGTAAGCCAGTCACGCGTGGCCAGGACAGGCTGGTCCGGCTTCCTTCTTCATGAATCAGGTTATCAGGCGGCCCTGGATGACTGGAACCATGAAGGCGTGGACAGCCCTTTCTGGCGTCTTTATCACAACCCCAGGCCCGGCTGTCACATCAGCTTCCAGGGACGGGACATCCCGCTCGGGCCGGAGATCTTCGTGCTCATCCCGGCCAACACCGTCTTCAACTGCCATGGACCGGTGAAGGCCTGTCACTTCTGGCTGCACTTCACTGCCATGCGTCTGGTCGGCGATGTCGAGGAGAGCCCGGTCGTGCTGCCCGCCAGCCCCCTGCTCCTCAGCCTGGCGCAGGCGGCCATTGAAGCCCACGAGGCCGGGCCGGGACAGGGCCACGACCAGCGCATCCACCACCTCAGCATGGCCCTGCTTCATGCGGTCTTTGCCGAATGGAGGCTGCCCGAAACGCCCGACATTCCGGAACGCCTGCTCGAAATCCTCTCGATCATCCAGCGCGCGCCGCACTCCGACCTCTCCAACGCCTATCTGGCCGAACGCGCCGGCATGGGCATCGAGCGCTTCATCCGCAGCTTCCGTGAACATGTCGGCAGCACTCCGGCCGCCTATGTGCTCGCCACCCGCCTCCGGCTGGCCGGACAGGCGCTGGCCCTGACCGACAAGACCATCGACCAGATCGCGGCGGAGAACGGCTTCCCTAACCGGCATTACTTCACACGGATGTTTGCACGCCAGGCAGGCTGCGGCCCGGCCGAATACCGCATCCGCCAGCACAAGCGTCGCGGCTTGTAGGCACAGCCCACTGGAATCCGGCCTGCAGGATGAATGCACGGACAGGCGGTCTGGCAACGTTTGTTCGCCGTCCATGTCACGCCTGCTCATCACGGCCCTCGCCCTGTCTGCCACGATCCTACCGGCGCAGGAGGTTCACACCCTGGCGTCAGGAGAAGACTACCTGGCGTTTCCGGCCGTGATCGAGCTGGGTGACGTGGTGTTGGTGAGCTTCAAGCGTGGAAAATCCCACGCCGCCGACTCCGGCGCCACCCAGGACCTGCTGAGGCTGGAGAAGGCTTCGGGCAGGGTGCTCGGCTCCGGCACCCTCGCGAAGGTGGAGGGCGAGATCATGCAGATGGGCGAGTGGGTGCGGTTTGCCAACGGCGACGTGGCGAACTACATCGACGCACAGGCGGCGCAGGGATCGCTGCGGACCGGACTGGCGGTGGTGAGGTCGAATGATGGCGGCAGGACCTTCGGCCCTGTGCAAAGGGTGGGAGTGGTGGACGGTGTTGAATATGGTTATGCCTTCGACTCGATCACACGAGGCCAGACAACATGGTTGCTGGTGATGAGCTTTGCGAACCTCCCGGGCGGGAAGCTCGTCTTCAAGACCAAGAGCCAGCCAGGCTCCGTCGACATCATCCGCAGCGATGACAACGGCCTCACCTGGCGGTTGGTCCGCAGCATCACGGCCGAACTCGGCGGGGCGCCGGTCAATGAAAGCGCCTTCATGCCCCGTGGCGACGGCTTCATCATCACCGCACGAGGCTACGACAACCGCCAGTGGCTCCTGCGCACGGATGCGACGTTCAAAACGCTCCAGAAGATCGATTTGAATGCCGCGCATGAATTCATCACCTCGCACATCGGCCGGCCGAGACTGTTTGCGCGTGATGGCGGCTGCTACCTGCTTGGACGGAACTGGATCGAGAAGGGCGTCATGCAGCTCGCTCTCTTCAAGTTTGATGCTGAGACGCTCGCCATCACGAAGCACGTCGTGCTCGACAACTCGGAGAAGCGGCGCGTTGCAGACGGCTACTACGCCCAGCCCTATTGGACGAAAAAGGACGGCGGCACGGCCTTCCACGTCATCACTTATAAAAGCGGCGTGAAGAAAGCACCCGACATTGTGCGGATCGACCTGGACTGGGAGGCGGTGAGATGAACAACGCCCCCCTTCCCCGCGCCTGGCTCATCGTCGGCGTGCTCTGGGTGGTCGCGGCGCTGAACTACCTGGACCGCATCATGATCACCACCATGCGTGACTCGCTCACGCAGGCGGTGCCGATGACGGATGCGCAGTTCGGCCTGCTGACCTCGGTCTTCCTCTGGGTGTATGGTTTGCTAAGCCCGCTGGCCGGATTCCTGGCGGACCGGTTCAATCGCAGCCGGCTCATCGTGCTCAGCCTGCTCATCTGGTCCCTGCTGACCTGGCTCACGGGACATGCGCGAAATTTCGAGGAACTCCTCGTCGTGCGTGCGCTCATGGGTCTGAGCGAGGCCGCCTATCTGCCTGCGGCGCTGGCCTTGATCGCCGATTATCATCGGGGCGACACGCGTTCCCTCGCCACAGGTGTCCACATGACGGGTTTAAGCGTCGGCACCGGCCTCGCCGGCATCGGCGGCTGGCTGGCGGAGAAGCAGGGCTGGCGCTTCGCCTTCGATGTCTTCGGATGGCTGGGCGTCGCCTATGCCGTGGTGCTGTGGTTTGTGCTGCGTGATCCGGCCAATCCAAGCGGCCCTCTCACCATGCGAGGGCCCGAGGCTCATCCTGCGGTGCAAGATGCCCCCCTGCCGCCGCCGAGCAGCTGCGTCTGGGTGATGCGCTGCGCAGCCTTTTCTCCAGCGGATCGTTCTGGCTTCTGCTCGTCTTCTGGGGTCTGCTGGCGCTCGCGGGATGGGCCGTGGCCGGCTGGATGCCGACGTATTTCAAGGAACAGTTCCAGCTCGACCAGGGCCAGGCGGGCATCTCCGCCACCAGCTATCTTGCCGTGGCGATGCTGACCGGGAAGCTTGTCGGCGGGTTCTGGGCGGACCGCTGGAGCCGGACCCATGACCGCGCCCGCATCCTGGTGCCCGCCATCGGCCTGTTCATCGCCGCGCCCGCCATCCTGCTGCTGGCGCAAACCCATCTGCTTGCCTTCGCCATCGCCGGGCTTTCGATTTACGGGCTCACACGTTCCTTCTCCGACGCCAACCTCATGCCCATCCTCTGCCAGGTGGCGGACGGCCGCTACCGGGCGACCGGCTACGGCGTGCTGAACCTTTTTTCCTGCCTGGTCGGCGGCCTGACCGTCTATGTCGGCGGAGCCCTTCGCGACGCCCGGATCGGTGTGGACACGCTTTTCCAGGCCGCTGCGGCGGGAATGATCGTGTGCGGAGTCCTGATGCTGCTCGTCCGGCCCAACCAGAAAAGCTTCAAGATGGGTTCAGGCAGGCCGGAAACGGATGCATGAAGCATAATTTCAGGGGAAAGGACGCATGAACCGCCCTGGCACGCCCGGGCTTTTCCGGAATGGCGGCAACAGGGACCTCCCCCGGCGTTGACAAAGCCTCCACCCGCTCCTTTTTACCCGCCCTTTCCGGGGCAGCCCGGAGTTTGTTCACCCAGCCAGCACCTTTCAACCCTCCTATGGACTTCATCGCCAAAAACATCGCCGAACTCGCCCCTTCCATGACCCTTGCCATCACCAGCCAGGCCAAGGCACTCAAGAAGCAGGGGATCGACGTGCTGAGCTTCGGAGCCGGCGAACCGGATTTCAACACCCCTGACCACATCACCCTCGCCGCCATCGAGGCCCTGCAGAGCGGCAAGACCCGCTACACCGAAAGCAACGGCCTTCTTGAGCTTCGCGAAGCCATCGCCGCCAAGCTCCTCGTGGACAACGGCCTGCAGTACGACCCCTCGATGATCAGCGTCAACTGCGGCGCCAAGCACAGCTGCTACAACGCCATCGCCGCCGTCGTGAACCCTGGCGATGAAGTGATCATCCCCGCCCCTTACTGGACCAGCTATCCTGAAATGGTGAAGATCGTCGGCGGCATCCCCGTCATCGTCGAAACCAAGCGCGAAAACGGCTGGAAGATGACCCCCGAGGAGTTCGAGGACGCCATGTCCCCGATGACCAAGATGGTGATCATCAACAGCCCCGGCAACCCCACCGGCTCCGTCTATTCCAAGGAGGAGCTCCAGGCCATCGGTGAGATCGCCGCCTCCGAGGACATCCTCATCCTCTCCGACGAAATCTACGAGAAGCTCGTCTACTCCGGCCAGAAGCACGTCTCCATCGCCAGCATCAGCAAGGACATCTTCGACCACACCATCACCATCAACGGCTTCTCCAAGGCCTACGCCATGACCGGCTGGCGCCTCGGCTACACCGCCGCCCCCAAGAAGATCGCCGACGCCATCGACACGATCCAGAGCCACACCACCAGCAACGTCACCACCTTCGCCCAGTACGGCGCCCTCGCCGCCCTCACCGGCGACCAGCAGATCGTGGCTGACATGCGCGACGAGTTCGACGTGCGCCGCCAGTACATGCTGAGCCGCCTCCAGGCCATCAAGAACGTGCGTGTCGTCGAGCCCCTCGGAGCCTTCTACTTCCTCGTGGACATCGAGCCCATCGGCATCAAGTCCGTGAACTTCTGCGAGAAGCTGCTCAGCAAGGCACGCGTGGCCGCCGTCCCCGGCGTCGCCTTCGGCAGCGAATACACCCTTCGCTTCAGCTACGCCACAGGCCTCGACGTGATCAACGTCGGCATGGACCGCTTCGAGGAGTTCTGCTCGCAGCATTGATCCGGCATGGCCGCCGCGCCGCCCCTTCCCCATCCAACCCACTCACACAACCCAACGTCATGAGCCGAAAAATTCGTTATGGCATGGTCGGCGGCGGACGCGGAGCCTTCATCGGCGCCGTGCATCGCATCGCCGCCGCGATGGACCAGCAGATCGAACTCGTCTGCGGAGCCTTTTCCTCGGATCCTGAAAAGTCCAGGGCCAGCGGCGCCGACTTCTTCCTTCCTGCCAGCCGCTGCTACGGCAGCTACGAGGAGATGATCAAGGCGGAGGCCGCCCTGCCCGCCGACGAACGCATGGATTTCATCGCCATCGTCACGCCGAACCACATGCACTTCCCGCCGGCGAAGATGGCGCTGGAACACGGCTTTCATGTGCTGAGCGACAAGCCCGCCACCTTCAACCTGAAGGAGTCCAAGGAGCTGGCCGCCATCGTCAAGAAGAGCGGCCTTCTCTACGGCCTCACCCACAACTACACCGGCTACCCGCTGGTGAAGCAGGCGCGGGACATGATCAAGGACGGCAAGCTCGGCAAGATCCGCAAGGTCGTCGTCGAGTATCCGCAGGGCTGGCTGGCCACGCGTCTAGAGGAAAGCGGCCAGAAGCAGGCCTCCTGGCGCACCGACCCGAAGAAGAGCGGCGCGGGCGGCTGTGTCGGTGACATCGGCACGCACGCTGAAAACCTGGCCGAATACATCACCGGCCTGAAGATCAAGGAGCTCGCCGCCGACATCACCTCCTTCGTGAAGGGCCGCAAGCTGGACGACGACGTCAACGTGCTCCTGCGCTTCTCCAACGGCGCCAAGGGCGTCCTGCACAGCTCCCAGATCAGCGTCGGCGAGGAGAACAACCTCAACATCCGCGTCTATGGCGAGCTGGGCGGCATCGAGTGGCACCAGAAGGAGCCGAACACGATGCTGGTCAAATGGCTCGACCAGCCCATGCAGGTCTACCGCACCGCCAACGGTTATCTGGGAAAAAACGCCGCCGCCGCCACGCGCACGCCTCCAGCCCACCCGGAAGGCTACCTCGAGGCCTTCGCCAACATCTACAAGAACTTTGCCGGCGCCATCCGCGCCCGCATCGGCAAGGTGAAGCTGGCCAAGGACGATCCCGCCAACGACTTTCCGAAGATCGAGGATGGCGTCCGCGGCATGGCCTTCATCGAGGCCGTCGTCGCCTCCTCGAAGAAAAACGCCGCCTGGACCAAGCTCGACGTCTGAGCCTTCCTCGCCCGCCACTCATGCAAAGAGCACCGGTTCGCCGGTGCTCTTTTGCTTCTGGCCTGCCTTGATATATCATCCACACCATGCCCGACCAGCCGCCGCCCCTTCCCTCCCCGCCGGGCGCCCGCCTTGCCCGCATCGGCCTGTGGCTTCAGCTCGCCCCCCTGATTGGAATCGGTGAAACCGTCCGCCAGGTGTGGCCGTTGATCCGGAAGTTCTACGCCGAAGCCGCCACAGGCGGCATGCCCAGCCTTGAATTGGTCACCCGCTGGGCCGAAACCCTCACCCAGGCCGTGCACGCCGCGATGGCCAGCAGCATGATCGGCACCTTCGTCAGCTTCATCGGAGTCGCCATGATCCTGGTCGCCTTTGTGAAGCACCGCTACCGCCCGGCCTGGGTGGTCTGGTTCCTGGCCGCCAGCCTGTTCCTGGCCTTGCTGACCCTGGGGATGATGATGATCCCCTCCCCGCTGCCAAAGGCCCCTTGAAGGAAGGGCCTCAGCGCAGGTTCACCGCACCACCGTCGATCGGGTAGGAGCTGCCGGTCACGAACGAGGCCTCGTCGCTGCACAGGTAAAGCGCCAGCGCTGCGATCTCGTCCGGCTTGGCCATGCGGCCGATCGGCTGGGCTTCGCTGAGCTTTTGAAACATTTCTTGTTCGCGGCCCGGATAGGTCGCCGCCAGGTAGCCGTCAACAAACGGTGTGTGGACACGGGCCGGGCAGATGCAGTTGCAGCGCACGCCCTGCTTGATGAAGTCCTTGGCGATCGAATAGGTCATCATCAGCACCGCCCCCTTGGTCATCGAGTAGGCAAAGCGGTCGGACAGGCCCATCTGCGCGGCGATGCTGCACATGTTCAGCACAACGCCGCCGCCCTGGGCGGCCATGACCTCCACCGCCGACTGGGCGCAGTTGTAGACGCCCTTGATGTTCACCTGGTAGAGCCGGTCCATGTCCGCCTCCTGCGTCGTCAGCACCGTGCCGATGTGCGCGATGCCGGCGTTGTTGACCAGGATGTCCAGCCTGGGCAGCCTCGCCTTGATGTCTGAAAACACCGCCTTCACGGCGGCCTGGTCTCCAACATCCACCGCCCCCGCGCGGGCGCTGCCGCCGGCGGCCGTGATCAGGTCCACCGTGGACTGGGCGGATTCGAGCTTCAGGTCCAGCACCTCCACATGAGCGCCCTGGCGGGCGAACAACACAGCGATGGCCTGGCCGATGCCGGAGCCTGCTCCGGTGATGACGACGGTCTTGGAGGAAAGCGAGAACATGATTGGGAAAAAGGAAGGGCGAGACTACGACGCCAGACCTTTCCTGCCATCACGAATCTCCATACACTTGTGCCAGTTCACGTAGCAGGGCCTCCAGTTCACGGTAAAAGGCATCCTCAGCCATCTCCCCCCGCCTGCCCTTCAAGGCCTCCAGCTTCCTTTCCAGTTCATCGCGTTTCAGCCGCTGGGCATCGGTCAGGCGCCTCTCCTCCTCGCTGAGGACCAGCGCCACCTGCGCGGCACGCGCCCCATCCTTGGCCTCCTTCGGACGGGTGGTGAACACCTCGGCACGCGTCCCCACGCCGTCCCCATTGTCCTCCAGCAGCGCATGTTCGGTGGCGATGCGCTCCTCCTTTTCATAAAACTCCGCCGCCTGACGGCTTGCATGACGGAAGGCCTCCAGCACCGACACCTGCCGGTCCTGGTCCAGGTCCGCCTGCAGGTCACCGGCGATGGCGGAGGCAAAGTGGCCGCCGAAGCGGGTGAAATAGATTTCATCCGCGCTTTGGGTGGCGCTGACCAGGATCCGGTTCCTGGCCGCCAGGGCGGTGAGGAAGGCCGCGCTGGCCGAGCCTCCGTGAACCAACACCATCTCGCGCCGGATCGGGGCGCACCATCCGGCAAGCTGCTTTGCCGTCACATCCGGCCCGTGCAGGTTGAACTTTGCCTCACGTCCGTCAAAGGTGCCATGGCCGACAAGCACCAGCCAGAACTGCCCGTCGGATTTTGCCGCCGCCTTCTTCAAGGCCTCCTCCAGCAGCACGGCGTCCCGGTCGCCTCCGCCCAGGGCCGTGAAGGCCGCTCCAGCCCGCTCGCAGGCGGACTTCCAGGCGTCCCGCTGCTCCGCGAACAACTTTTCATACTGCGCCTCCCCCGGTGCGCCGGAGACGACCAGCACCTCCACGTCACGCGCAGCCAGCGCCCCTGCGCCCGTCACCAGTAGCCATGCAAAGAGGGAAAGGATGAACCAACAATGCTTCATGGAAGTCCTCCCCGGCGGCGCAGCGCCCATTCCGAACCCAGCAGGGCCAGGACCAGGCCGAAAAACCAGGGCGTGTGCCAGAGCGGTGTCGACCGCGTCTCCTCGACCGGCGCACGGATGTCCTTTAAAATCTCGGGAAGCCCGGGCAGGTCCTGCAGCTTCAGCACCCTGCCACCCGTCAGGCTGGCCAGGTTTTCCGCCCACTCGATCCCGGGCCTGAGCCTGGCAAACTCCGCCGCCTGCGGATCGTGAACCCATCCTGTCTGACGGGATTCCACCGCCTCCTGAGGCCTGCCGTCAGGCCCCAGCGTCCGGACCCGGACCTCGGCACGGTGAGCTCCTGCGGCCCTGGCGTGGTGCTCCGCCTCAAAGAGCCCGGCTTCCTTCAAACTTGGTTCGGCGAAGATCTCGCTCTTTCCGCCGTCCGGACCGGTCACCTCGATCCTTACGACGGTATCGTCCTGCGGCTGAAAGGAGGCGTTGCGCACCCTCACCTCCAGCCGTCTCAGGTCACCGGCAGGCATCGTCGAAACCTGGATCCGGTCCGGCACGTCCACGACCAGCCAGCGCATGAGCTGACGCCAGGCCTTTTCAAAATCAACCCGAGCCTGATCATCACGCATCCCCCAGCGCCACAGGTCTGCGACGGTCACCGACACCACCCGTCCTTCGCCAAAGCGCTGCGCCACCAGAGCCGGCCAGGAGGAGGCCGCCTCATCACCCGCCTTGACCGTGGCCAGAACACTCGCCCCCGGCTTGATGGAAAAGGTCTGGTTGACGGCAAAGAAGCCGGGCATCGAGGCCAGCCGCGCCTCATCATCCTCACGCGAGGAGCGAACCCGTGCCCAGGGCTCCAGCCAGCCTTCACGGGTCAGGTCAAAGCGTGCGTTTTCAACGGCGGGCGCCGAGGTGACACGGTCAAGATAGAGCGGCAGCATCCGCCCCACCGGGGTGTGCTCATAGCCGCCGGGCTGGTAGCTCTCCTGCCCGCCCAGGGTCAGCAGCGCCCCCCCGCGCTCGCTCACAAACCGCTCGATCAAATTCATCTGTTCCTGGGTGAAGAAGTCCGCCTCGATGTCGTCAATAATGACCGCGCGGTATTCCCCAAAAAGTTGTTCGGCCGACTTCGGAAATCCGTCGGCGAGTTCCAGGGCGTCCTTGGTGCCGAGACGAATGAGCACCGGCTGATCATAGCGCTGGGCCGCGCCCTGCTCGCCGAAGCCGCGGAACAACGGGTTGCTTGTCTCCCCGGTCCGCCCGCGCCATTCAAACTTGGGCTCCCGCCTCGCGATGCGGATGAGCGTGGGGACCTGCACCTCGGGATCAGCCGCCAAGGCTCGCCTCATGAACTTGTACTCCCAGTTCGGACGGCCGGAGAGGTACAACACGCGGTAGGGTCCCGAACCACGGTCCACGACCAGGTGACGTTCATTGTTCGCCAGCACGGCCTCGCCCGACTTCGGCTTCCAGTCTTCCCTGCCCACAAGCCCCGCAAGACGGGCATCCAGGGTCAGCAGCCGGTAAAAGCCGATGCCCGGCTTCAGCGCCGGCAACTTCAGCCGCACGGTCTTGATTTCGTCATCACGACCCAGCCTCACCTTTTCGGTGACCAGGGCTTTGCCCGACTCATCCAGCACCAGGACGGCGGCTTCACGACCGGCCCAGCCCGACGCACTGATGCGGGCGGTGACGGTGGCCGGAGTGTCTTCAAAGGCGGTCTGCGCCACGGAATGCTCCACGATGCCAAGATCGGTTGCCGGGGCGGATTCACCCACGATGACCGGAAAGACCGGCACGGACTTTCCCGCCTGGCCGGCCAGCGCCGCCTCATCCGTGGCCAGACCGTCCGTCACAAGGACCACCGCCGCCGTACGCGTTCCCGGGCCGCCCTTCAGCAGGGTGCCCAGGGCACGGTGAAGCTCTGATTTCCTCCCCTCAAAACCCAGCCCCGAAAAATCGGAGGCGCCCTCCAACCTCTCATGAACAAGTTGTTGGTTAAGCCGGAACTGCAGCCCGAGCTTTTCCATCCACGAAGGACGTCCCGCACTGCCGCCGCCCAGGGCTTCGCGGACCAGGTCGCCGCGCGTCCGCCCCCCAGGTGTCTCCGCCACGTTCATCGAGGCGCTGTTGTCCGCCAGCAGGATCACTTCGTTTTCGCCGGACTTCGGCTGCTTCCTGGACCAGACGGGATCGGTCAGCAGCAGGGCCAGGAGTGCCGCGACCCCCAGCTTGCAAAGCACGGCCAGGCCCGCCGCGCCACGCCGGACGGACCGTCCCCGCAGACCGCGCCAGAGCAGCGCAGCCACCAGCACCAGGCTGAGAACGGCGAGCCATAGACGCTCCGGATGCTGGATGACGAGAGTGGTCAAACGGATGGGATGAATGAATGCAGGATGCGTTCCGCAGAGGGGAGAAAAGATCTGCGGCCCGGAGGCAGCCTTCTAACAACGAAATGCACCCGAAGGTTTGTTCAAGCTGTCGCGGTGGATTCCGGCGACAGAGGCCGGCTCAGCGCATGCGCAAGGCCAGGTAGCTGCGCAGGGCGGCGGAATGCGGCTCATCGGTGGCCAGCGGCAGGTAGTCCACCTGATGCCGGCGGAAGCCCTCCTTGAGCTGCTCCTCGAAGCCGCGACGGACCTCCAGATAACGCAGCCGCACCGCAGCCGGGTCCAGAAGCAGAAAGTCGTCATCCTGCTCCAGGTTTTCAAAACGCGCCCACTGGCCGAAGGGAAACTCGAGCTCATCGCGGTCCCAGAGCTGGATGGCGATGATCTCATGCCCCTGCTTGCGCAGCACGCCGATGGCCTTCAGGACCGCCGCCGGATCATCGAAGAAGTCGCTGATCAGGATCACCAGCCCGCGCCGCTTCAGCCGCTGGGCCAGGGATTCCAGCACCGGGGCCAGCGCCGTATCCCTGCCCGGCTCGGTCCTGATCATCGTCTCCAGGAGATGGTGAAGGTGGGTGATGCGGGTGCGGTTGGGGATGAACTCCCGCACCCTGGTGTCAAAGGTCACGAGACCCACGGCGTCCTGCTGGCTCATCAGCAGGTAGGAAAGCGCGGCTGCGAGCTTCCTGGCATAATCAAATTTAAGAACGCCCTTCTGGCCGCGGTAATTCATGCTGCCGCTGGCGTCGAGCACCAGCGTGGCGCGCAGGTTCGTCTCCTCGTCATACTCGCGGATGTAAAACCGGTCGGCACGCCCGAAGATCTTCCAGTCCAGGCGCCGGATGTCATCCCCCTGCACATAGGGCCGGTGCTGGCGGAACTCAACGCTGAAGCCCTTGTGCGGCGAGGCATGGTGGCCGGTGGTGAAGCCCTCCACGACCGTGCGCGCAAACAGCTGCAGGTTCTGCAGGCTGGTGATGTCTTCAGCGTGGAGGATGTCGGAGAGGGCGGCCATGGAAAGTCAGCGCATCAGGTCTTGAAAGGCAGGCGTGTCAGCACTGCCGGGCGGCCGCAGTTACAGTACCTTCGCCTCCGCCTTCTTCACCTTCTGGATGATCTCCCTGATGATCATGTCCACGGTGATGCCCTCGGCCTCGGCATGAAAGGTCGGCACCAACCGATGACGCAGGGCGGGCAGCGCAAGGGCCTCGATGTCATCCGTGGTGACATGCGTGCGCCCCTGCAGCAAGGCGCGGACCTTGCCGGCAAGCACCAGCATCTGGCTGGCACGCGGCCCGGCGCCCCAGCCCAGCATTTCCTTCACATAAGGCAGGGCGTCCGGCTCGCCAGGCCGGGTGGCGCGGACCAGGTCCAGCACGAAGTCGGTCACATGATCCGGCACCGGCACCTTGCGGGCCAGCTGCTGGGCGGCCTGCAGTTCCTCGGCCGTGATGACAGCCTCGATCTCCTCCTGCACGCCACCCGTGGTGCGCGCCACGATCTCGCGCTCGTCCTCACGGGTCGGGTAATCCACCTTGATGAGGAAGAGGAAACGATCTTTCTGCGCCTCGGGAAGCGGGTAGGTGCCCTCCTGCTCGATCGGGTTTTGCGTGGCCAGCACGAAGAAGGGCTTGGGCAGCTCAAAAGTTTCCTGACCGACAGTCACATGCTTCTCCTGCATCGCCTCCAGCAGCGCGGCCTGGGTCTTGGGCGGCGTGCGGTTGATCTCATCCGCCAGGATGATCTGCGAAAAGATCGGCCCTTTCATGAAGACCAGCTTCCTGCGCCCGGTTTCAGCATCTTCCTGGATGATCTCCGTGCCGGTGATGTCAGCGGGCATCAGGTCGGGCGTGAACTGAATGCGGCGGAAGCTCAGGTGCATGGCGTCGGCCAGCGACTTCACGAGCAGTGTCTTGGCCAGGCCGGGCACGCCTTCCAGAAGGCTGTGGCCGCCGGCGGCGATGGCGATGAACACCTGTTCGATCACCGCCTCCTGTCCGACGATGCGCCTGCTAAGCGCGGCTTTGAGCTTGTTGAATCCGTTGACGAGGGCTGCGGCGGCGGCGGTGTCGGACATGGGCGGTTTTGGGGGGCGTAAAAATGGACGCTGGTGAAGGCTTGAACACGGGCAGAAAAGCAGGGTTCTTTCCGGACATCCAGGCCCATTTCTTCAATCCTTGAATCCTCTTTTGTTCGCGGTGGCTCCAGATGCCCCTTGCCCCGTCCGCCAGCTTCGCTGATTTCTCACCCCCAACCCCAGCTTCCCCCATGCCGCTCCACCTTGGTGTCAACATCGACCACGTCGCCACCCTCCGCCAGGCCCGCTACCGCACCATGCCCGGCGCGCACAATGTCGAACCCTCCATCCTTCAGGCCGCCCTGGAGGCCGAGGCGGCCGGAGCCCACTCCATCACGGTCCACCTCCGAGCCGACCGCCGTCACATCGTCGATGAGGATGTCTTCCTGCTGCGCCGGGAGATCGGGACCCTGCTGAACCTGGAGATGGGCAACACCCGCGAGATCCTCGACATCGCCCTGAAGGTGAAGCCGGACTTTGTCTGCATGGTGCCCGAAAACCGCGAGGAGGTCACCACCGAGGGCGGCCTGGATGTGGCCGGACAGAAGGCAGCCCTGGCTTCGAGTGTCGCTGCCCTGGAGGCCAACGGCACCCGCGTCAGCATGTTCATCGACCCCGACCTGGAGCAGGTCCGGGCCTCCGCCGAGGTCGGTGCCAGCATGATCGAGCTGCACACCGGCACCTTCGCCAATGAACTGGGTGAAAAAAGGACCGCCGAGGCCCTGCGGCTCAAGGCCGCCGCCGAACTGGCCCGTCAGCTCGGGCTGCAGGTCAACGCCGGCCATGGCCTCACCACCAAAAACCTGCCGGAGCTTTTCATCGTTCCAAACCTCGTCGAGCTGAACATCGGCCACAGCATCGTTGCCCGCTCGGTCTTCATCGGACTGCACGCCGCTGTCAGCGAGATGCTGGAAGCCATGCAGGCCTATCCAAATCCATGACCATGACACCCAGGGGCCTCGGCATCGACCTCGTGGAGGTGGACCGCATCCGTGACATGCTGGCCAGGCATGGTGACCGCTTCAAGCAGCGCACCTTTACTGCGGGCGAGATCGCCTACTGCGACTCCTGCGCCGATCCGGCCATCCATTACGCCGCGCGCTTTGCCGCCAAGGAGGCCGCCGCCAAGGCCATCGGCACCGGGCTCTGGTCCCAGGGCGTGGACTGGCGGCAGATCGAGGTCACGCGTGAGGAATCCGGCAGGCCGGTCCTTGTTCTTCACGATGAAGCCAGGGCCCATGCCGAAAAGCTCGGCTCCGGCGCCAGCCTGATCTCCATCACCCACACCCGTGATCTGGCGATGGCCCAGGTCATCCTGGTCTGAACAAATCATGTCCGCCATCCCCCAGGTCGCCGTGCTTGTGGACACCTCCAGGTCCTACGGCCGCGACATCGTCCGGGGCATCCGCCGCTACGTCGCCGAAAACGGCCCCTGGTCCCTTTACATGGAGCCGCGCGACCTGCGTTCCAGCTTTCCCGACTGGCTGCAGAACTGGCCTGGAGACGGCATCCTGGCGCGCACGGTGGATGCCGCCCTGCTGCGACAGCTCAAGGCCACCAAGCTGCCGGTGATCGAGCTGCGCACCACCGTTCTCAAGCACCCCTTCCCCTATGTCGGCATGGACAACAAGATCGTCGGGGAAAGGGTGGCCCGGCACTTCCTGGACCGCGGCTTCCGGCGATTCGCCTGCTACCTCGACACATCGGAACGCTTCTTCGTCGAACGATGGGAGAGCTACCGGGACACTCTGAGCGGACATGGCTTTAAAACGGAGCTTCTGCAGACCGTCCCCCAGGGTGGCAGACGCCCGCGCTGGGACCGGCATCAGCGCCAGCTCGCGGACTGGCTGTCATCGCTGGAAAAGCCCTGCGCCCTCTTTGCCACCAACGACCAGCTTGGCTTCTGGGCCCTGGATGCGGCGAGGCGGGCCGGCATCAGCGTTCCCGAGCAGCTCGCCGTGGTCGGCGCGGAAAATGACAAGACCCTCTGTGAAACCGCCTGGCCGCCGCTCTCCAGCGTCCAGCTGCGTGGTCAGACAGCGGGTTATGCCGCCGCCAGGATGCTGGACGACTGGATCCGCAGGTCAGTTCCCCCGGCCAAGGAGACGCTGCTCCCGCCCGCTGACGTCGTGGTCCGGCAGTCCTCCGACATCGTCGCCGTCGAGGACCCAAGCGTCGCCAGGGCCCTGCACTTCATCCGCCAGCGGGCCGCCGAAGGTGTCGGCGTGGATGACGTCGCCCGCGAGGCCGCCCTGTCACGCAGCTCCCTGGAGAGGCGCATGAAGCGCATGATCGGCCGCAGCCCGGGCGAGGAGCTGATCCGCATCCGCTTCAGCCATGTGGAAAAGCTGCTCGCCCAGACCGACCTCACCCTGGACGCCATCGCCGAACGATCCGGGTTCAGGCACACGCAGTACATGGCGGAGGCGTTCCGCCAGCGTCACGGGATCACCCCCGGCGAGTACCGCCGGCGCAACAAACTATGAGACAACAGGCTCAGGCCGCCTCCTCGACGATGATGCGGCCTCCGGCCACCTCACGCACGCGGACCTTGGTTCCACCCTGCAGGTAGCCGCCCTCGACCACGGCCTCGACGCGAGCCGCGCCAAACTGCACCGTGCCGCAGGGACGCAGGGCGCTGATGCAAAGGCCTTCGTCACCGGGCTTCACCGCGCGGCTGGCGGCCATCACCGGCGTCGCCTCCAGGGTGCCGCCCGCTGCTGAATCCAGCACCAGGCGCTGGAACGGGCGGGTTTCAGGCAGATAGCGTGCTGCGGCAAGGATCGCCGCCGCCGCCCCGAGGATGCCCAGGGCAAAGTTGCGCAGGCCCAGGGCATACGTCGAAAGATTGAACTCAAAGCCAGGCGCCGGATCCGCCCCTTCCGCCGGAGAAGGCAGGCCCGCCGGAGAAGGCACCTCCCAGCCCGACATCGTGTAGACCAGCGCCGCCATCACGCACAGGAAGCCGATGATGCCCGGCACCATCGTCCCAGGAAAGACCGTCAGCTCGATCGCAATGCAGGCGATGCCGATGATGAACACGACCGCCGCCACCGCCGTCTCCTGCCCCACCAGGCTGCCCGCCACATAATGGCCGAAAAAGAAAAGAAGGAAGGCGCCCAGGGATACAAATCCAGGCAGGCCGAAGCCGGGCGTCTGCATCTCCAGATAGCCGCCAGCCACGCCGATGAGGATCAGGATGGCCGCATATTTCGTCACCCAGATGGCGATGGACTCAAAGAACGTGGGCTTCGCAAGCACGATCCCGCCCTTGAGCGACTCCGCCTTCTTGATCTCCTCCAGGCTTTTGACGATGCCCTTGGCAAACAGGGGCCTGCCATCCAGCAGCATCACCGCCTGCTCTGCATCCAGCGTCAGGATCTCCTTCTTCGAGTCGAGCAGCCTGCCGTCCACCCTCAGCTCCTTGCCCATGTCGATCATCGCCTCGATCACCGCCGGGTTGTGCCCCTTCTTCTTGGCGACGGCACGGGCCATGCTCATGGTCGCCGAGTTCATCTTGGCACGCTCGGCCTCGCCCATCTCCTCGCCGTTGCCATAGATGGGCGAAGCAGCCCCGGCGCTGCTGGTCGGCGCCATGTAGATGCCATCGGTGGCCACCGCGATCATCGCCCCGGCGGAGAGGGCGCGCGGATTCACGAAGGCAAAGCTGCGCGGCTTCAGCTTCTGCAGGTCGTTCATCATCAGGTCCACCGTGTCCCACAGCAGGCCGCCGGGAGTGTCGAGGTCAAAGATCACCGCCTCAGCGCCCTCCGCCGAGCAGCGTTCGAGCGTCCTCGACATGAATTCAAAACGAGCCCGGGCGATCAGATCCTCCTCGCCAACGGGGATCACCACCACCTTGTCCTTGTAGCTCACCGGCTCGGCCCCGGAAAGCAGCGTGCAGGCGAGGCAGAAGCCGGACAGGAGGGCGGGCAGGCGTTTCATGAGGGCATCATAGCCCGTCCGTGGACCGAGGCAAGAAGGGCGGAGAGCCCATCCCTCACGCCGTCTAACACACCTGAGCCAGCCCGATGCCGCCGCTCGTGATGCGCAGGCAGACGACGCTGTGGCCATTGACGGTGAAGGCGGCGCCGCCCTGGATCGTCGGCAACAGCTCCGTGGGGAACGCAGGCGATTCCCCCGTGTCGAAGGTCAGCGTCCAGTGCGTGTCCTCGTTGCCAGGCAGGACAAACTCACAGGGCAGCCCCCCGCCATTGAAGATCAGGACAAACGGCGGATGGCCGGAGAGCAGCGCCCCAAAGGTCACCCGTGACGGATCATGCCATTCATCGTGGCAGAGCAGGCTGCCGTTGCCTTCCAGCCAGGCGACATCCGGCAGCCCCGTGACGGGGCTCCACTGTCCGTCAAAAAACTCCACGCGACGGAACTCGGGATGTGCGCGTCGAAGCGCGATCATGGAACGGGTGAAGGCCAGCATCTCCGCATCGCAGGCGCTCCAGTCCATCCAGCTCAGGGCGTTGTCCTGGCAGTAGGCGTTGTTGTTGCCGTTCTGGCTGCGGCCGCGCTCGTCGCCGGCCGTGATGAAGGGCACGCCGACGGAGGTCAGCAGCGTGGCCATCAGGCTGCGCCGGAGCCTCCCGCGAAGCTGGTTGACGCGCACGTCATGCGTCGGCCCCTCGACGCCGCAGCTCATGCTGTGGTTGTGATTGTCTCCATCGCGGTTCTCCTCGCCGTTCGCCTCGTTGTGCTTGCTTGCGTAGCTCACCAGGTCCAGCAGCGTGAAGCCGTCGTGGCTGGTGAGAAGGTTGATGCTGCTCAAGGCCGGCCTTTGCGCGCCGCCGTAGATGTCCTGGCTGCCGCAGAAGCGCTTGGCAAACTCCGCCGTGGCGCCCTCGCCGCCGGACCAGAACCTGCGCACCGTGTCACGATACTTGCCGTTCAGCTCACGCCAGGGCTCCGGAAACGCACCGACCTGGTAGCTGTCAAAGCGCATGATGTCCCAGGGTTCGGCGATCAGCTTCACACCGGACAGCACCGGATCCTGTGAGACGGCGGCGAGAAACTGGCAGTGCGGGTCAAAGTCGTCGTGCTCGTTGCGAGCCACTGTCACCGCCAGGTCGAAGCGGAAGCCGTCCACATGCATCTCCGTCACCCAGTAGCGCAGGCTGTCCAGGATCAGCCTCAGCCCCGGCGTGGAGGCCGAGTCCACCGCGTTTCCACAGCCGGTCATGTTGATGTAGTTCGCGCCGTGCTCGTCAAAGTCGTGACGGTAGTAAAGCCGGTCGTCAAATCCGCGGAACAGCAGCGTGGGCCCGCGTTCATCCCCTTCCCCGCTGTGATTGTAGACCACGTCCAGGATCACCTCGATCCCTGCCGCGTGAAGGGCCTTCACCATGTCCTTGAACTCCCGGACCTGGGCCCGGGGATCCCGGGCCGCCGCATACTCGTTATGCGGGGCGAAGAAACCGATCGTGTTGTAGCCCCAATAATTGGTCAGGCCGCGCTCAAGCAGGAACTGGTCGTCCAGATGCTGGTGCACCGGCAGCAGTTGGAGCGACGTGACGCCCAGCTCCTGGAGATACCGGATGACTGACGGATGCCCCAGGCCGGCATAGGTGCCGCGCAGTTCCTCCGGCACCTCGGGATGCAGCTTCGTGAATCCCTTCACATGCAGCTCGTAGATCACCGTGTCTCGCCAGGGGACCTGGGGCGGCCTGTCCCCCTGCCAGTCGTAGACATCATCAACGACCACGGACTTGAGCGCCTCCGGACCATTGTCATGCGCCCCAGGAAAAAAGCCCGGCCCCTCCGGCCCCAGCATGGAAGCCCTGCCGTCCGGCCTGCCCTGCACCGCCCTGGCACAAGGGTCCAGCAGCAGCTTGTTCGGATTGAAGCGCAGGGCGCTGTGCGGCATCCAGGGACCGTGGGCCCGGTAGCCATAAAGCGCCCCGGCCCGGACACCCGGAACAAAAACCTGCCAGAGGTCGCACTCGCCACGGGTCATGCGGGCACGCGCTGTTTCATGCGTGGGATCCTCCGGATCATAAAGGCACAGGTCCAGGACGGTGGCATGTCGCGAAAAAACCGTGAAGCAGGCGCCTTCGGGTGTCAGGCGGACACCTGGTGCGCAGGCTGAATGAGTCGGATCAAAGGACATTTGTCTGCTTCCTCATGAAGCAGAAGCTACGCCGATGCACGTTGATTTTGGACTTGCCGGCTGGATGACTCGCCCGCCATCATCCCCCCTCATGATCGCCAAGATGAAATGTTCCAGCTGCGGTGCCGAGATGAGCAACCTCAGCATGACCTGGCCGCGCAAGTACTGGCTTTTCATGGTCCCCATCATGATCCTCGGCTTCCTGCCCCTGATCCGCATGACCTTTTTCAAGGGCAACTACACGAAGGATCTGCACATCCAGGACGTCCAGAAGCGCCCCCAGGGTGGCAGCCTGGAAATCCTGGGCCTGATTGAAAACTCGGGCGGCAGGACCTGGAGCAGCGTCACCGTCGAGGCAGAGTTCTTCGACGCCTCAGGCGCCTTCATCGACGAGGAGGTCTCCTCCCTGCGCTCGGATGTCGCCGCCCACGGCAGGGAGCATTTCAAGATCACCGTGCGTTCACCGTCTCCAGCGATCCTCGCCAGCGATGTCAAAATGCAGGTCAAGGTGTCCGGCGGCCATACCCTGCCCTTCTGACCTCGTCACCTCCGTAGAGACTCACGGCACAAGAGTACCTGCCCGTCGCGCGTAATCTGAGGGTGTTGTCCCCCCTCCACACCAATTGCGCTGGAATGGCGCGCCGTGATTTCCTTCAGCTGGGCTTTTCCGCCATCGGCGGCTTTGGCATGTCGGAACTGATGTCGATGCGCGCCCAGGCCGCCCAGGCACGCGGCCTTGCCAGCCCCGAGCAGGTCAACTGCATTCTGGTCTGGCTCGACGGCGGCCCCTCCCATTACGAAACCTTTGATCCGAAGCCGGACGCCCCCCAGGACATCCGAGGGGAGTTCAAGTCGATCCCCACCTGCGTTCCCGGCACCCATTTCAGCGAAAGCCTGCCGCTCCTGGCCAAGAGCTTCGACAAGTTCACGGTCGTCCGCTCCATCTGCCACAAGGACCCGAACCATGGCGGCGGCAATCATTACATGATGACCGGCGCTCCCACGCCGGTGCCCGTCGGCTGCGGTGCCTTCGTCAGCTTCCATCCCTCCTTCGGCTCGATGGTCTCCCACTCGCGCGGCATTCGCGGAGGCCTGCCGGGCTACATGAGCCTGCCCAGTGTCTCGCGCTCCGGCGGCCCCAACTTCCTCGGCGCCCAGCATGCGCCGTTTGTGATCGGCGGCGACCCCAACAGCAAGTCCTTCCGCGTCCGTGACGTGGCCATCCCGCAGGACATCAGCGAGGGCCGCGCCATGCACCGCAACCAGCTGCGCGAATCCCTCGACACCCTGAAGCGCATCACCCACAAGGCGGCGGAGGATCCCACGGTCGGCTTTGACCAGTTCTACGGCCAGGCCCTGGACCTCGTCACCTCGCCCACCGCCCAGGACGCCTTTGATGTCAGCAAGGAGCCTGAGCATGTCCGCAAGCTCTATGGCGAGCACGACTTCGGCCAGCGCCTGCTCCTGGCCCGCCGTCTTGCCGAGGTCGGTGTCAGCTTCAGCGTCGTCTACTGGGGCGGCTGGGATGACCACCGCAGCATCTTCAAGACTTTCAAGGAAGGCAAGGCCGCCAAGCTCGACCAGGGCCTCAACGGCCTCATCACCGACCTGCATCAGCGCGGCATGCTCGACAAGACCCTGGTGATCTGCCTCGGCGAATTTGGCCGCACGCCCAAGGTCAACAAGGACGCCGGACGCGACCACTGGCCGGGCGCGATGAGCGTGCTCATGGCCGGCGCCGGCATCCCCGGCGGCCAGATCGTGGGCGCCACCGACCCCAAGGGCTACTACGCCGCCGAAAACATCTACTCCCCCGAGGACTTTGCCGTCAGCCTCTATTCCAAGCTGGGCATCGATCCTCATCAGGTGCTGCACACGAACACGGGCCGCCCCGTCCAGCTCGTGAACGGTGGCAAGCCCATCAAGGAGCTGTTTGCGTGAAGCTGCGCCCCCTTGCAGGCATCCTCCTCGGAACCGTCCTGGCATCGGCTGAAGCGCCGAAGCTGGAGGCGCTGTTTCCCGCAGGAGGCCAGGCGGGCTCCAGCTTTGTGCTGACGGCATCGGGCAGGGTGGAAGCCGACGCCCGGCTCTGGACCTCGGCCCCTGGCGTGCATTTCGTGCCCAACGGCAAGAAGCGCGAATGGCAGGTCACCCTCGCCGCCGATGCGCCCCGGGGCCTGCATCTTGTGCATTGCGCCAATGCCGACGGCGCCTCGGAACCACGCTGGTTCAGCATCGGAGGACTGCCGGAAATCACCGAGGCTGAGCCCAATGACGAAGTCGCCAAGCCCCAGCCCGTTGAAAAGCTGCCGGCCACCATCAACGCCAGGCTCGACAAGAGCGGCGATGTGGATGGTTATGCCGTGAAGCTCGAGGCCGGCCAGACGCTGGTGGCGGCCGTGGAGGCCTACTGCATTGGCTCCGGAACCGACATGCTGGCCAACCTCATGGACGAGAAGGGCACCCGCCTGCACACGGCCAGCGACTCCCGCAACCTCGACCCCCTGCTCATCTTCAAGGCCACCAAGGCAGGACGTTACATCGTCCAGCTCGCGGGCTTTGCGCATCCTCCGGCGGCCGATGTCAGATTCACCGGCGGCTCGACCCTGGTCTATCGTCTTCATCTGAGCGCCGGTCCTGTGGTCACCCAGATCTACCCTGCGGTCGTGGCGTCGTCAGGCAAGACAGAGGTCGAACTGGCGGGCCACAATCTCGACCCCCAAAAAACCAGGCTCACCCTCGAACCCAAGGATCTGCGCCGCGAAGGCGACCTGGGATTCGTCATGCCTCCGGGCGCGCTTCAGCCCATCCAGGTGCTTGTCACCACCAAACCCGCGGCCGTCGAAAAGGAGCCTAACAACAACCGTGAACAAGCGACCGCCCTCCAGCCGGGAGGAGCCGTCGGAGGCCGCATCAGCGACAAGGCTGACGTGGACCGCTTTGCCATCCCCATGAAGAAGGGTGAAAAGCTGCAGGCGCGGCTGTTTTCCAGACGCATTGGCATTCCCCTGGACGCCCTGCTGAAGGTCGAGGCACCGGACGGCCAGGTGCTCACCAGCGCCGATGACGAAAGCGAGCAGCGCCCTGATCCCGTGGTCGCCTGGACGGCTGCGGCAGACGGCCCGCATTACCTCGTCGTCGAGGACCTCTTCCATCAGGGTGGCGCCGACAAGGCCTATGTCGTCGAAGTCAGCGCGCCAGCCCCGGGCGTTGAGGTCAGCCTGGCGGACGCCAAGCCCGTCGTCATAGAGGCAGGCAAAACGGCTGCACTGAAGGCCTCGGTCAAGCTGCTGAACGGCTTCAAGGAACCGCTCGTCGCCCGTGTCGCCAATCTGCCTGCCGGAGTCGCCGCACCCGAGGTGGCGGTTCCTGAAAAGGGCGGAGAAGTGGAGATCAAGCTTCACGCCGCCTCGAATGCCCTGCGAGCCGGACAGCCGGTGCAGCTGGAGATCTGGACGAAAGGCCAGCCGTTCAGCTCTCAACCTGCGGCGGCCCCGCTGCGCGGCGAAAACAGGCGCGGCACCAGCCCGCTGGACGAGACATCGCAGGTTTGGTTGACCGTGAAGTAGGTTAGGCCAGAACCGGCCTCACCAGCTCCCCGTGGATGTCCGTCAGGCGGTAGTCACGCCCCTGGTAGCGGAAGGTCAGCCGTTCGTGATCCAATCCCAGAAGGTGCAGGATCGTCGCGTTCAGGTCATGGGTGTGCACCGCACCTTCGGCAACGTTGAAGCCAAGCTCGTCCGTCCTGCCGTGCGTGATGCCGCCCTTCACGCCGCCGCCCGCCATCCACATCGTGTAGGCATCCTTGTGATGGTCGCGCCCCGGGCTGGTCTTGGTGCCGTCACCATCAATGCCCTGACGCAGCGGCGTGCGCCCGAACTCGCTTCCCCAGACCACCAGGGTTTCATCCAGAAGGCCGCGTGACTTGAGATCCCGGATCAGAGCCGCCATCGGCTGGTCCACATCCCTGGCCTTGGCCCGCAGGCGCTTGTCCAGGCCGCCATGATGGTCCCAGTCCGAGTCAAAGAGCTGCACCATGCGCACTCCCCGCTCCACCAGACGCCGGGCCAGCAGGCAGTTGTTGGCAAAGGAGGCCCTGCCCGGCTCGGCACCATACATCTTCAGCGTCGCCGCCGACTCCCCGGAGATGTCCATCAGCTCCGGCACGCTGGCCTGCATCCGGTAGGCCATCTCATACTGGCTGATGCGTGTCGCGATCTCAGGGTCGCCGATGATCTTCAGGCTTTGCTCGTTCAGCGCGTTCACCGCATCCAGCACCTGACGACGATCCTGCCTGCCGTGACCCTCCGGATTGCTCAGGAAGAGCACCGGATCGCCGCTGCTGCGAAATTGAACCCCCTGATACATGCTTGGCAGGAAACCCGTGCTCCACAGCGACGTGCCTGCGCCGCCTGGAGGACCGGAAAGCAGCACCACATAGCTCGGCAGGTCCCGGTTGTCCGTGCCCAGGCCGTAGGTCACCCAGGAGCCCATCGCGGGCCTGCCGCCCTGGCCGAAGCCGGTGTGCAGGAACATCTGCGCCGGCGCATGGTTGATCTCGTTCGTGTGCATGCCCTTCAGCAGGCAGATGTCGTCCGCAACAGCCGCCAGGTTCGGCAGCAGTTCCGACATCACCGCCCCGCTCTGACCATGCCGGGAAAAACGGTATTCCGAGCCTGCCAGCGTCATTTCTCCGCCAATGAAGGCGAAGCGCTTTCCTTTCAGCAGCTCGTCGGGACATTTCTGGCCGTCATGCTTGCGCAGCACCGGCTTGTCATCAAACAGGTCGAGCTGCGAAGGCGCTCCGATCATGTGCAGGTAGATCACATTCTTCGCCCGCGGCATGAAATGCGGCCTTGGCACTGCGGCATCCTGCGACGCCGGCAGTTCCCGGGAAAGCAGACCGCCCAGCGCCGCCATGCCCAGACCACCGCCTGATCGGGCAAGAAAGTCCCGTCGTTTCAGGTGAACGAAGTCAGGCGGGGAGGCGGATCTCATGACCGCAGAAACGCGACCCTGAAGCATGATCTAGCGCCCGATCAGGGCTGAAACGGCACGTAATCCACCTCCATGAACTCCACCACCTCCGGAATCCAGCGTTCACGGACAAAGGCTTCGTGGTCCGGATGGGCGCTGTAAAGGTCGTAACCGGCCTGGCTGTCGAACTCCATGGACAAACCAAAGGCATAGGGATTTTTCGAACCCACCTGGCGCAGGCATTCGAAGTTTCGGACGCCAGGAATCTGGTCAAGGGCGCAGGCGGCCTGAAGAAAGCTCCTTTCTTCAGGGGAGCCCGGGGCATGCTTGAGACGGAATACGACGGTGTGACGGATCATCCGGAACCCAAACGATTCAATCCGGGGTTGTCAATCGGCCGAGATGGCCCATTCGTTACCTCCCCCTATGGCCTGCAAAATCGACCCCGCCCTGCACCAGGAAAAGAAGCCCGACTGGATCCGCGTGAAGCTGCCCCGCGACCCAGTCTTCTGGAGCACCAAGGCCCTCGTCTCCGACCTCAAGCTGCACACGGTCTGCGAGGAGGCCCAGTGCCCCAACCGCTGGGAATGCTGGAGCCAGGGCACCGCCACCTTCATGATCGCCGGCGACCGCTGCACCCGCGCCTGCGGCTTCTGCGCCGTGAAGACGGCCAAGCCGTTCGCCCTCGAGGCGGACGAACCCCAGCGTGTGGCCGAGGCCACCAAACGCCTGGGCCTCAACCACATCGTCATCACCGCCGTCGCCCGCGATGACGTCAAGGACGGCGGGGCCGAGCACTTCGCACGCACCATCGAGGCCG